>DATJAK010000126.1:0-8261 GCA_035516375.1 Bryobacteraceae bacterium | reverse complement strand
ATGGAGCTGTGCAGGTCCAAAGGGCCGTCCTGCCCGCACAGCGCCATCGCGCTCGCAAACGCCACTGCCGCAACTTTACTGCACATAGACATTGTTGATCGTTACCTGGCCCGTGTCCGAATTCACGTAGCGCGCGCCCATCGTGCTGCCGCCTGCCTGATACTGCACGTCGCGCGAGCTCGCGTTCAGCAGCATCATGGATTGGCTGCCCTCCGTCACCTGGATTCCCGAGCCGTTCGTTTCGAGGACTGCCTCCGCGGCTTTGGATTCGGTTGTGCGTGGCGCGGGCTGCTCAATTAAGAAGCCCACCGCCAGCAGCATCGCCAGGCTTCCGCAAGCAACCATCGCGCGCAGGCTGAACACACCGTGCACCGCGGGACGCTCCGTCACGCACTCGCCCGCTTCCAGGCCCAACCGGATGTTCGCCCGCATCTCCGCCGCCAGGCTGTTCCACGAAACCTCCGGCGTCTCCGCCATGACGTGCACTTCCTCGCGCAGCCCTGTGAACTCCGCTACCTCGCGCCGGCACTCGGCGCATCCAGCCACGTGCCGCGCAACGCTCCATTGCCGCCAGCGACTCAGCTCGCCGCCCGCGAGCAGCGCCAGATTCGCCTCACTCGGATGCCTGCTCATATCAGCGTCTCCTCCGGGCCATGTAGCGCCGCAGCTTGATCCGGGCGTTGGCAATATGCGACCGCACCGTGGCCTTCGAGCAATCCAGCCGCTCCGCCACTTCCTCGGCCGAGCAGCCCTCCACATCGCGCAGCATCAGCGCTGCACGTTCGCGCGCCGTCAGCAATCGCAGCCCATCCTCCAGATAGTCACGATGCTCCGATCGCAGCAGCAATTCCTCGGGCGATTCGTCCGGGCTCTCCGTGTGCGCATCCACTTCGCAATGCGTCACGCGGCCGTGGCGCCGCAGAAAGTCGATCGCAGTATTGGTGGCGATGCGCGAAAGCCAATGCGACGCCTTCTCCTCATCCTTGAGTTGCTCCTGCCTCTGCAAGGCTTTGATGAAAGCTTCCTGGGTGAGATCCTGAGCGTCAGCCGTGTTGCCCACGATGCGATAAATCTGCAGGAAAATACGCCGCAGATTCTCGGAGACAAACCGGTTTTGTCTCTCCAGGGCTTCGAGTGGCGGGGGCGCCAGTTCGCTCATGACTTCGCTATACACACTTCCCGCGCCCACAATAGGCATGACGCCCGGGACCGGAAAACGTGGAGACTACTTTGCGCGCTAAGCTAATTATATGAGACCTGTAGCGGTGGTGGCCGCCGGCAAAACGCCGTTCGGCGCCTTTCCTGACCGCGATTTGCGCTCATTAGCCGTCGAAGCCGGTGACAAGTGCTTGAAAAAAGGGCACGTTAACCCTTCGCAGGTGGAAGCATTTTACCTTGGTAACTTCGCAGGGCCGTCTTTTGTAGGCCAGAACCACCTAGCGCCGTACGTTTCCACAGCCCTGGGCATCCGCGACGTTCCCGCGACCCGTTTCGAAGCCGCCTGCGCCTCCAGCGGTTCCGCGTTTTTCCACGCCTTTTCAGCGGTTTCGAGCGGACTGTACGATTGCGTCCTGGTCGCCGGCGTCGAGAAGATGACCTCACAGCCGACAGCGCGCGTCACCGAAATTCTGGCGGGTGCGGGTGATTGTTCCGGTGAGATCAAAGCCGGTTCCACGTTCCCGTCGCTGTTCGCCATGATCGCTCGCCGCCACATGTATCAGTACGGGACGACCCGTGAGGATCTCGCCGCAGTCGCCGTCAAGAATCACGCCAACGGCGCACTCAATCCCGATGCTCACATGCGCAAGGTCATCACCATGGATCAGGCACTCAACGCGCGCCCTGTGGCCGAGCCACTGTATCTTTACGATTGCTCTCTGATCAGCGACGGCGCCGCGGCGGTGCTGCTCATGCCGCTCGATCGCGCCCGCGACTTCATCGATAAGCCGGTGCGCATTCTTGGCGTGGCCCAGGCGTCGGATTTCGTGGCGCTCGATCAAAAAGCCGACATCACCACGTTTCCCGCTGTGCGCCGCGCGGCGCAAAAAGCTTACGAGATGGCCGGTGTCACACCGCGTGACATTCAGTTCGCCGAAGTGCACGATTGCTTCACCATCGCCGAGATCGTCGCCATCGAGGACCTCGGGTTCATCGACCGGGGCTGCGGCGGCGAATATGAAACCTCCGGCGCAACGGCGCGGGATGGCGAAAAGCCGATCAACGCGAGCGGTGGCTTGAAATCTAAGGGCCATCCCGTCGGCGCCACCGGCGTGGCGCAGCTCTGTGACGTCGTGGCCCAGATTCGCTGCGAGGCCGGCGACATCCAACTCAAGCGGCACTCCCTGGGCCTGGCGCAAAACCTGGGCGGTTCCGGCGCCTCGTGCGTCGTCAGCATTCTGGGGAATGTATGACCGGCTCCATCTACACCGAAACCGTCGTGCATCTCGCGCCCGAAGCTTTTGCCGCCGACGTTCCCTATCAGGTCGTCATCGTCACGCTCGAAAACGGTACGCGCACGACCGGCCG
Source organism: Bryobacteraceae bacterium (assembly GCA_035516375.1). GTDB lineage: Bacteria > Acidobacteriota > Terriglobia > Bryobacterales > Bryobacteraceae > PSRJ01. The sequence goes on along the minus strand of DATJAK010000126.1, from coordinate 5,735 downwards.
CGTGCTGGGTGATCGCGTTGCCATTGACGATCGCGTCGAGCAGGCGGAAACGCGCGACGGCGTCCCTTTCTTTCGGAAACTTTTATGAAACTAGCAGAGCGAATGAGTCGCATTGGCGTGGAATCCGCCTTCGAGGTCTTGGTGCGTGCGAGGGAACTCGAGCGCCAGGGCCGGCACGTGATCCATCTCGAAATCGGCGAGCCCGATTTCCCCACGCCCGCCCACATCATCGCCGCCGCCAAGCAGGCGCTGGATGAAGGGTACACGCATTATGGCCCCACGCAGGGGCAGCCCGAATTGCGCGAGAGCATTGCGCGCTATGTCTCGCGCACCCGCGGCATCCACGTCGGCCCCGAGCACGTTTCCGTCGTGCCCGGCGGCAAGCCCATCATCTTTTTTCCAATTCTGGCTCTCATCGAGCCAGGCGATGAAGTCATCTATCCCAACCCCGGGTTTCCCATCTACGAATCCATGATCCGCTTCTCCGGCGGCGTGCCCGTGCCCATTCCGCTGGTCGAAGAACGCGGCTTCTCCTTCGATCTCGACACCCTGCGCAAGCGTCTCTCTCCCAAAACCAAGCTGCTCATCCTCAACTCGCCGCAGAATCCCACCGGCGGCCTGATCCCGCCAGAGGACATTCACGCCATCGCGGACCTGGTGCGCGATCGCGACCTGATGGTGCTCTCCGACGAAATCTACTCGCGCATCTACTACGGAAATGAACCGCCGGTATCCATCGCGAGCCTGCCAGGCATGCTGGAAAAGACCATCATCCTCGACGGTTTTTCCAAAACCTACGCCATGACCGGCTGGCGCATGGGCTACGGCGTGATGCCCGAATGGCTGGTTGAAGCGGTCACCAAGCTGATGGTCAATTCCAACTCCTGCACAGCCAGCTTCACGCAGCGCGCCGGCCTCGCCGCGATCGACGGCCCGCAACAGGCTGTGGACGCGATGGTCGCGGAACTCCGCCGCCGCCGCGACGCCTTTTGTGCCGGCCTCAACCAGGTCCCCGGCTTCCGCTGCGCGCTCCCCGGCGGCGCGTTCTACGCCTTTGCCAACATCACCGGCACCGGCATGAAGTCGAAGGAACTGGCCGATCATCTGCTCTACGACGCCGGCATCTCCTGTCTCAGCGGCGCCGCCTTCGGCGAGTACGGCGAAGGCTACATCCGTTTCAGCTACGCAAATTCCTACGAGAACCTGATGGACGCTGTCGAGCGCATTAGGGTGGCGGTGGCGAACCGAGTGGGAGTGGGGACGAGGTAGAAGTTTGTGGCCTTGCGGATTCCAAATTGCTCTATCACCGCTGCAGCTCCACCGTCCCCTTCCCCGCCGCCCCGCTGTAAATCAGCTCCACGGAATTGATGCCCTTCTCCTTGCCCCGATATTGGAAGAAAAGCAATCCCGCCTGAGGCAGCGCGCGGTCTCCCAACGGCAGGGCGGCCTTCTGCGTGTGCTGCTGCATGGCACGCTGCAGCTCGATGGGAACATGGATCACGACCGGCATGCTGCCGGAGTCCTGACCACCACCACCGCCACCGATACTGGTCTTCGATTCCTTTGCCTTTTGCGCATCCGGCGACACCCAGGTGGGATCTTTGAGAGAGGAAAACACCACTACGTAACTCTGGCTGGGCAAAGGCGACTTCTTCCCGTTGATGCGGAGGGAAAAGTCGTCCAGGGAAATCTGCGTGCGCGCTCCCGGCGGGCCGAACAGCGCTACCTCCACCGCTACAAAGTCTTCCGTGTTGAGAGTTTGCTCTTCCGTAGGGACGGAGTGCCCGTCGAACTCCGCGGCTATGGTCACATCGCCAACCTTGACCTGAGACAAGTAGTCGGTCGCCGCCGCCCTGGGCGGGAGCCCCTGAGCTTCACCGGGTCGCGCTTCTTTGGTTGGCGTGGCTTCCTGCGCGTACAAACAGAGGGTCGCGGCCAAAACCACACCGGTGGCCCTCAGAACATGAGAGAGTTGCATTTCTCACACAAGTTATCACAGCCGATGAACGCAAGTCGCCACTGTGCGGCCGCCGCCCGCAGACGCGCCGCTGTCACAGGTCTTCATCAGCCTCCGCCTTTCTGCTGTTGCCCGTTTCCATGGCATCCGGCGTGCCTCAACTTTCCTCCCGTAACCGGCGTCTAACTGGAGGAGATCACCCATGCGATTGCGCGCCGCTCTTCTGTGCTCTTTTTCGACAGCCGTCTGTTTCGCCGCCGACCCCGCGCTCACCGTCTACAACCAGCAGTTCGCCGTCGTCCGCGAAACCATTCCGCTCGATCTGAAACAAGGTCTCAACCAGATCCAATTCACCGGGACCACCGCGCAACTGGAGCCCGAGTCCGTCATGCTGCGCGATCCCAGCGGCCAGCGCGTGCTGCGGATCCTCGAGCAGAATTACCGCGCCGACCCGGTTTCTCTCGAATCCCTGATGAAACGCTACGAGGGCCAGACCATCGAATTCCAGGTACACAACGGCGACCGAATCGAAACCATCTCCGGCAAAATCGTGCGAGCGTCGGCCGTGTTGCCGGCGCAGTGGTTCAACCAGCCTGCGCCGTACGGCCAGCCGCAGCCCGGCGTTGCACAACCTATCATCGAAATCGCGGGCAAACTGCGATTCGACCTGCCAGGCACGCCGCTATTCCCCGGTCTCGGCCCCGGCATGATTCTCGAGCCCACCCTCGACTGGACCATCGAGACCGACCGCGCCGGCCCTGTGAATGCCGAGCTCGCCTACGTGACCGGCGGATTCAACTGGAACGCGGATTACAACTTCGTGCAAGGCGACGCCAACGCGCTTGACATCATCGGCTGGGTCACGCTGGAAAATCGCAGCGGCAAAGAGTTTGAGAATGCCCGCGTGAAGCTCATGGCCGGTGACGTGAACAAGCTGCAGGCGCGCGCGTTCGGGGCTCCGCGCGCCATGATGATGGCATCGGCGGGCCTGGGAGGCAACTTCGAGTCCGGCCCCCAAGTAGTCGAGAAAACCTTCGACGAATACCACCTCTATACTCTCCAGCGCCCACTCACCATTCACGGGAGCGAATCGAAACAGGTGGAATTCGTGCGTGCCAACAGTGTCAAATCCGAAGTTCTCTACGTTTACGACGGCGCGAAAATCGACGCGGGCCGCTACCAGGGCTGGCAAGCCGAAGCCATCCGGCAGGACGCCAGTTACGGCACGCTCTCCAATCGCAAGGTCTGGGTGATGCGCGAGTTTCTGAACTCCGACGCCAACCACCTCGGCATGCCGCTGCCCAAGGGACGCATCCGTTTCTATCGCCGCGATACCGACGGCCGCCTCGAATTCACGGGCGAAGATGCCATCGACCACACCGCCAAAGACGAAAAGATCCGCGTGTTCACCGGCTCAGCCTTCGACCTCACCGGCGAGCGCAAGCGCACCGTCTTCCATAACGATATGGCCCGCCAGATGATGGACGAGGGTTTCGAGATCAAAGTGCGCAACCATAAAAAGGAGCCGGCGGAAATCCGCGTGGTCGAGCACCTCTATCGCTGGAGTTCTTGGGACATCACAACCAGCTCCATGCCGTACACCAAGACCGACGCGCAGACCATCGAGTTCCGCGTCTCCCTGCAACCCGACGAAGAAAAAACCGTGACCTACATCGCGCACTACACTTGGTAAGCGGCCTTGTAATCAAGTTGTAGTAAGGCGCGTGGCATTATGGATTCCGGTCCGCCGGGCCGATACCCGCTTCCAAGGAGCCACCTTTGAAGAAACAAGCCATTGCTCTGCTCTGCACACAATTGCTCGCAATGCAGAATGTCAGCGCCTGGGGCGTGCGAGGCCACACGCTTGCCAACCTCGCCGCCGTCGAGGGCATCCCGCAGGACGGCCCCTTGATTCTCCGTCAGGAGAAAGCGTACATCGGCCACCTCGGCACCATTCCCGATACCTGGCGCAGTCCTTCCGAGCCCTTCCTGCGCATTTCCGAAGATGCGAACCATAGCTGGTACACCGAGGGTTTCGATTTCATCCCCAATCCGCCGCTGTCGCGGACCGAGTTCATCCTGCGCGTGCACGACGAATATCTGCGCGTGAGCAAGTCCGATCCCGACCGCGCCAAACTGCTCAACATTCGCTATACGGGGCTCCAGGCGTACTCCATCATGGAGGGCTATGAGCGCATGAAGGCCGGCATGCGCCTCTACCGCCACGTCTCCGAGCCCCATCAGCAGGGCTTTGGGAACATTGCGAAGCTATATGCGGCCATCTCGCCGCTCTTCCAGGATCCCGTCCAGGTGAAGCAGATGCTACTGACCGACATCGCCTTCTACATGGGCTGGACCGGCCACTATGCCGCCGATGCCGCCATGCCGCTCCATGACTCCATCCACCACGACGGCTGGGCCGGCGACAATCCCAAGGGGTATACGCGCGACGCGAACATTCACAGCCGGTTCGAATCCGAATACGTCGACCTGATTACCACCAGCGAAGCTGACGTTCTGCAATACGTTCCAAAAGAGGCACGCTATCTGGAAGATCCGTGGCAGGCCGTGCTCCAGCATTCGCTGGACTCGCGCAATTATGTGGAAGATGTCTATCGCATCGATCTGCGCGGCGGCTTCAAGAACAAAGACGACAAGGAAGCTCGGGAGTTCACCTATAAACGCATCGCCGCCGGCGCCGCGTTCCTGCGCGATCTGGCCTATACGGCGTGGATCGATAGCGCCAAACCCGTGCCGCCCGTGAAGCCCGAGGATCAGCCGCAGAATCCCGACAACCCGCGCTACAATCCCGCGGCCGGGTCCGCTCCGGCTCCCGAACACAGCCGCTAGCGCAGCGTTACGATCGTCGCTCCCCATCCGCCCGCTTCGGCAGGCGCATCGCGGAACGATTCCACGAATTCCGTCCGTGCCAGGACGCTACGCACCATCTCACGCTGCACGCCGATCCCGCGCCCATGGATGATCCGCAGCGCGCGCAGTCCCAGCTTGTGCGCTTCTTCAAGATAGGCCTCCACCACTGCCTTCACATCGCGCGGCGGAACCGTGTGCAAATCGAAAACGTCGGTGATGGGAATCCGAACCGGCTCGTCACTCACTCGAAGACGTCGGACTTCTGAATCGTGAGGTCGAACTCGCGCAATGCGAGCGTGGGTACTTCGCGAAGGCCGGCCTCGTCATAAACCGAAAAGCTCTGGGACGCCGGATCCAACAGCCAAATATGACGGATGCCCCAGCCCCGATACTCCTTGAGCTTGTCGAGAATCTCTTGGTAGCGGTCGCCCGGCGAAACAATCTCTACCACGACATGTGGGGGCGATGAAGGAATCTCATCCGCCGGTTTCTCCAGAAAAACCGCGAGATCGGCCACACGGATGCGCGCTGGCGCCAACCGCATGTGAATCTCTGGCCGGACGTGAATCCGATGCTTCTTCCTCAAGGACTGCAGGATCCCGATCAGATTTGCTTGCGTGCTGCTGTGTGAATTGCCGCCCAGGTTCCGCTCCACGAGCTCGCCATCCAGATACTCCGGGTCCGGACCTTCGAAGCTCATTCGCAGGTATTCCTCGACGGGCACCAGCGCCTTCGTGCTCATGGCTCTATTCTATTCCTCCAAAAACACAAAAAGCCCGATCTGGTTCTCCCAGACCGGGCTTTCCTCAATTCTGTTTCAGCGCACCCGATGTCAGGCTACGTTCCGAGCCCGATAGCGGCTCAGTCGCTCCTCTATCAGATCCTTCGCGTGAAGTTTCAACTTCTT
>DATJAK010000125.1:0-7154 GCA_035516375.1 Bryobacteraceae bacterium | reverse complement strand
GTACGCGCGCTCATCCTGCGACTTCTTGAGGAACCCCTTTTGCTCCAGAATCCGCATCATGGTCATCACGGTGGTGTAGGCCACTTTGCGATGGGCCAGCAAGGCTTCGTAGATGTCGCGAACGGTGACGCCCCGTTCGCGCTCCCAAACCAGCTTCATGATGGCGAGTTCCTGATCGGTGAGTGTCTTGGTTCGGCGACGCATACTAATTTATTAGTACTAATTAAACGAGAAGTCAAGCGAAAAGTCTACTTTGGTAGACGGTGACCCATCTGTTGCCGACGGGCATGTGACGGGGCCGCTGCCAACACGCTCAGGTAGCCGGCGCCATCGTGGCGCGTCTGTCCGGATAGGCAATCCCTTTATCCCTTCCGTCAGTAACAACTCATCCCCTAAACGGAAGTAGGACGGTTATCGAGGCATCTCCCTGATGCCAGGGAACGGAATAGGCTTACTCTACAGTCATACGATTCGGCAGAGGAAGGTCGGAGGCATGGACTCAGTGATCCCAGTTTCGCAACGAAGACGAAGGAAATCGCGGGGCGCAGAGGTCATCGAGTTTACGCTCGTCTTCCTGCCGATGCTCGCGTTCGTCACGGTGATCGCGGATACCGCTTGGGCCATCTGGGCGGAGGCCACGCTACAGCGCGCGGTGCGGCTCGGCGTACGCGTGGGGGTCACGCTCACGGCTGTTCAAACGAACGATCTCACCGACACGGTGAAGGGAACCGTTCAGGCATATTCTTTCGGGCTGCTGAATGGCGCTTCCGGCTTGGCGTTGATAAAGGTCCACTATTTCCAACCACCGGCGCCAGCCTCGAACGCGGCGGCCACGGATGTGTCCACTCAACCTAACGGCGACGTCGGGGGAAACATCATGCAAGTCTCCGTTCAGAACTTTAATCTGAATCCATTGATGCCGCGAATCACCAGTTGGAAAACCGCGCCGGACAAGAATCCTTTTATTTTCTCGGTCAGCTCCGCCGATATTATCGAACCGTCTAACAACCCGCCGTCTATTGGGCCGGCACCTTAGGGACCAGCACATGAACCGTCCTCGCACGCGTGGTGTTTCCTATATCGAATTCGCGTTGAGCCTGATGGTCCTGGTGCCGTTGCTTCTCGGCACGGGCGTCATTGGCGTCAACATGATTCGTACGCTGCAAACTGTACAGTTGGCGCGCGATGCCGGCCACATGTACGCCCGCGGCGTAGATTTTTCGCAGCTCGGCAACCAGACCATTCTGGTGAACCTGGGGTCGAGCCTGGGCCTGAGTGCTACTGCGGGCCAAGGAACCGCCGTGGTGATTCTATCGGAGATGACCTATGTGGACGACAACACCTGCGCTGCGGCCGGGGCCGCGACCGCCGGCGTGCACAATGCCAATTGCACCAATTTTGGGTATTGGGTGTTCGAGCAGCGCGTCGAGCTAGGTAATAGCGCCATTCGAACCAGTAACTACGGCAGCCCGATCACCAGCGGACCGAACGGGGTTACGGTCGACCCGACGACAGGGATGATCTCCATGTCGGATTACGTCAAAAAGTCGGGCGCGCGCGCCACCTTCAGTGGGGTTAATCCGTATTCAAACGTGAATGGCACGGTTCAGGGACTGCCCTCCGGACAGTCGCTGTACCTTGCGGAAGCCGGTTCAACGGGGTTCAACATGCCGCCATTCGTCTCCAACGCGGTGGCGTACTCCTTTGGATTCTTTTGATTTTGCCGTGGGAGGAAAACAGGATGCATATGAGTCTCTATCGTAAACAGCGGGAAAAAGGCGCGATGATGATCCTGCTGCTCACCATGATTCCGCTTTTCCTGATTCCCATTGTGGGGCTGGCCATTGATGGCACCATGTGTTACCTGGTTCAAGCCAAGCTTGCCGGAGCCGTGGACGGCGCGGCGTTAGGCGCCGGCCGGCTGCTCGGTACTCCAGCGAACACCAATGAGATTGCGGGCGAATTCTTGAACGTAAATTTTCCGACCGGTTGGTGGAGGACACGAAATCTTCAGCCGAACATCACTTCCTCATTGAATGCAGGTATCGATACGATCAACGTTTCGGCCACTGTAGATGTGCCGTTGTTGTTTATGCGGATTTTTGGGTTGGACCACTCCACTGTGGCAGCCAGTGCCACGGCCACGCGTTCCGATGCCCGGGTCGAACTGGTTCTGGACCGTTCCGGTTCGATGACGATAGCGGGCAGTGATGGTGTGGTAGCCTTTCCTGTCATGATCGCTGGCGTGGAGAATTTCGTAGGTATGTTTACGCCGGGCAGGGATGAGTTGGGAATGGTTGCTTTCGGTGGTAGCGCCATCGTTGGGTATCCAACCGGACGGCCGTACAATACGAGTCCCACTAGTGCGGGTGGGCCGGATACTGGCTTTGCCACCAACTCTACAACCGGCCCGCTGTTCACGCAACTCAATGCCATGAATGGGGGCGGCGGCACCGGGATGGCCGAAGGACTTTCTCTCGCTTTCATCGAACTCCAAAAGGCCCACAACCGCGACTTCACCGCGAATGGCGCCGACAATCGACAAAATAGTATCGTGCTGTTCACAGACGGCGTGCCGACCACACTTGCTGTGCAGCCGAACTATAATGCAGGACTCAGCGCCACAGTCGTCAGCTCCAGCAGCAGTTGCACTTACAAAGCAACTCAAACCAGTGGTTCGACCCATATTATGCAGGGCTGGGTTGGTGTTCCTGGCAGCAACGCTTCGAACTGGGGAACGCCTCTGGGCCTATACGACCTGGCGACGTATGACACGAGCAAGACATTGACCCAATGGCTCGGATATATGTCTCCGTACGATCAAATCACCACTAATCCATCCGGCGCCCTGGCGGGTTGCTCGGGTTTGAATAACCCGGGTGCCTCCGGATCGCCTGATAACTTGAATGAACTCAGCGCGGTGCCGACTTATGATGTATACGGCAACTCAACCAGCAGCACAGACAACGGCTACCAGAACTCGACTCAGGTTTATAACGGAACCGCCTACGATCCCACCAAGCCGACGCACGGATATCACTTGGCGATTGGAATTTGGAACGCTGTCGACAACGTTGGTAAGACGATTCGTGCGCAAACCGTAATGGGAACTCCGATCACTATCTACACCATCGGTTACGAAGGAAACGGCGGCACCGACGACGTGTTGCTCAAACGCCTTGCCAACGAATCCGACTCGACTTCTTTTGTGGCATCACAGCCACAAGGGCAATTCTATCCCGTTACAGCTTCCAATCAATTAGGTGCGGTGTTCGCTAAGGTCGGTTCGAATATCTTGCGTCTGGCCAAATAGTTATTGGGCAGTAGCAACGGCCGCATGCGCCGGGCCCCGGAAGACCGCGTTCAGAAACAGCAGGTTCATGCCGTCGAGCATGCCGCGGAAATTGGGGTTCGCAGTAAATGCGACCACCGCGCCACGGCCTGAGGGCTGCGCGATCACCAACGGCTTGTACGCCATCTGCCGCCGGTTTTGGTCCCACAAGTATCCGCTGGCCAGCAACTGGCCGGCTGCCTCGAAGTAAACCGCGTTGACGCCTTTGTCCGCCTTAATCGGTGCGTAGATCGTGCGGCCGGCCACCATGGCGTTCACGCTCTCCCCCACACCCGCCGTAAGCCAGTGGCCGCTCTCGACGCGCGCCCGCACGATGGCGCCGGGCGCCTGATCGGGACGTTCGGTGGTGACGCTGGTAGCCTGCTCGTATTGCGAGTCGTCTGCGATCTCGCTGGCGGGGACGCGCTTCCTCTCGTTCAGCGGAACCTCTGGCGGGTCTTGCGTCTTTTCGTCACTGGCCCCGAGAGCAGTTTCCTGGGCGGTATCGAGCAACGCGACCTCGGGATCGGTGAGGAAGTCGACCGCTTCTCCAAGCGCGATCAGCGTGCCACCGGCTTTCACCCAGCTCTTCAACCGCTCGATTCCTCCCTCGCCGAGCCAGTCGGCGTAATCCTCGCCAGGCGGAAGAATCACTACGTTGAATTGGGCGAGGTCGGCCGACGCCAGTTGCGCGGTGCGGACAGGCGTGACCGGGTATCCGTACTGGCGCTCCAGCACGAACCGCGTGGCGCCCGCGGCCGCCGGCTGGGCCGGTTCGTCCCACGCCATGGCAATGGCCGGCCTGCGCACTGGCAACACATAGCGGCTGCCCAAGTTGATTCCTTCTTCCACCCATCCGCTGTTGGTCCCATACACATCCGCGCCGGAATCATGGGCCAGCTGCGCCAGCTTCTGCGACAGATCGGCGGGGTTGCCATTCAGCTTGAAAATCAACGTGCCGGCTGAATAGTTTCGGCCGTCCTGAGCAAAAGCCCGCTCGGCAGTGTGGATACGAAGCCCTTGCCGCAGTGCGGACGCCATTAAGCGCGCCGCTGCCTGGCTACCCCACGGCACCAGATACGCCAGGGCGGCTGGAGAGTTGTAGACCGGGCCCGGCCGCGGGTCAGCGCCGGCTGCCTCGAAGCTCCCCTTTGAGACCTGCGAGCTTGCGATGGCCTCGATGTGGAACATCAAAGGCAGCGACCAGGCGGTAACATCGGGAATCTCGCTCGGCTGGCGCCGTTTGCGCCGCGCTTCTTCAGCGGCCTTGAACTGCTCGTCCAGGGCCGTTTCGGGATCGAGCAATGTACGGATCAGGCGCTTGGCCGGCTGGGCCAGGCTGACCGCGTAGGTTCCCGCCGGATATTCGCGACCGTTTGCGCGGAACGGGGCGGTGGCGCGCTTCACTTCGATTCCGTGCTCGAGCAGGATCGCGACGAGCTTGTCGGTGGCCGATGCGTCCGGGCGGCGCGGCAGGATGTACTCCCGCACCGCCTCCCGCTCGCCTTCCTGAATGGCTGTGGCGCGATAGCGGTAGAAATCGCCCAGCAGCTTTACACGGTTGGCCGCGGCCGTTTCGAGCGTGGCCAGCGAGGCGACGAAATGATGCCGTATGGTTTCTCGAAAACTGAGCGCTGTGCCATCCGTCCGATTCCGCACCAGCCCGCGCGCGGACGCCTGCTCGTACGTCATCGAAATCCCGCCGTAATAGGCAGGCCAGCTCGAGCCATACCCGGCATAAAAGGCGTCATAGCCCTCGCGCGTGAAATAGTCGAAGCCGTAGTGATCGAACCAGCGGGCATTGTTGCGGCCGAAGAGCGTCACGCCTTGCCGTTGCGCCGCCGTCAGATTGGGATTGTACGGGTCTGCTTCCGGGCTGAAGAAGTATGTAGAGTCGCCGCCCATTTCGTGCAGATCGACGTAAACCAGCGGCAGCCACTGGCGCAGCGCTTGGACCTGCTCGCGGATCTCGGGCTGGGTGAGCGCAATCCAATCGCGGTTCAAATCGAACAGGTAGTGGTTGAACCGGCCGGTAGGCCACGGTTGGTTGTGTTCGGCGGCGAGCGGATTGGGGTCCGGCTCGGGCCCGCGCGTCTGTTCGTAATAACTGATGAAGCGGTCGCGTCCGTCCGGGTTCTGAATCGGGTCGAGAAGTACGATATCGTTGGCAAGGATGGTGTCCGCCATCGCATCGTGACGCGCCGCTAACAGGTGATACGCGGTCAGCAAGGCTGCTTCGGGCGATGAGATCTCATCGCCGTGGACTCCGTACGACAGCCAGACCGTAGCCGGCAAGGTGGCCGCCAACTTGATCGCGTCACCTTCGGATGTCTGGCGGGGATCGGCGAAGCGCTCAAGCGAGGATCGGATACCGGCCAGTTTCTTGATGTTGGTTTCGGAACTGATGGCGGCGTAGACGAGCTTGCGGCCTTCCCAGCTTTCGCCGTACGCGAAGATCTTGATGCGGGGAGAGGCGGCGGCCAGGGCCTCCAGGTAACGGACGATCCCGGCATGGCTCGTGATTCGCTCGCCCGGTTCGTAACCCAGGACCTGACGGAACGTGGGGATATGCGGGTCGTAGGTCGCGCCGGGCCAGAATTCCTGCGCCACTAGAGTTGCTGTGACGATCAGGAAGAGAGAGGCGTAGCGCAGACCGTCGCTTTTCAGCGGTCTGCGAAATCGGCAGACGACAGAAAACGATCGTCTGCCCCACATCTTGCTTACCCGAAACATTCCACCAGTGTAGCCGCTACCAAACGTGGCACGCGTTGGCGGCCACCATCGGCTGGCCGGCTTTACAGGAGAACGCCTTCTCAAACTCGGGCATGTTCTCCAGGACGCCATTGACCCGGAACCTCGCCGGCGAATGGGGATCGGTTCGGGCGCGCAGGCGGAGATCCTCTTCACGCGCGTTTTGGCACCAGATTTGGCCGAACGAGAGGAAGAAACGCTGCTCCGGCGTGAAGCCGTCGATCTTGGCACGGTTATCGCCAATGGTGTTGAGCAACGCCATCAGCGCCAGCCGCACACCGCCGTTATCTGCGGTGTTCTCGCCCAGAGTCAGTTTCCCGTTCAAATGAACGCCGGGCACCGGGGAGAAGCTGGCATATTCATCGGCGACGCAGGCCGCGCGTTCCTGGAAGGCTTTGGCATCGGCCGGAGTCCACCAATCGCGGAGGTTGCCTTTCGCATCGAACTGGCGGCCCTGGTCATCGAAGCCGTGGGTCAGCTCGTGGCCGATCACCATGCCGATGCCTCCGTAGTTGATGGCATCATCGGCGGCTTTGTCGAAAAATGGAGGTTGCAGAATACCGGCCGGAAAATTGATGTTGTTCATGAGCGGATCGTAATAGGCGTTCACCGTGGGCGGCGTCATTCCCCATTCGAGGCGGTCGACGGGTTTGCCGATTTTGTTCAATTCCCGTTGGAACTCGAACTGGTCCGCGCGCATTCCGTTACCCGCGGCGTCATCGCGGCGGATCTCGACACTGCTATAGTCGCGCCACTTCTCGGGGTACCCGATTTTGTTCGTGATGGCCTTCAATTTCACCAGCGCCTGCTGCTTGGTCGCGGGCGTCATCCAGGTGAGATTTTGAATATCTTGGCCCAGGGCTTTTTCGATGGCGTCCACCATTTTGAGCGTGCGTTCCTTGCCCTCGGCCCCGAAGGTGCGTTCCACGAACTTGCGTCCGAGCGCCTCGCCCAGCTGGTCATCGGTGAAATCGACGCAGCGTTTCCAGCGCGGCCGCAGTTCTTTGGCGCCGGTCAGTGTTTTGCCGTAGAAGTCGAAATTGGCCTCTACGAAGGGCTCGGGAAGCAGCGG
>DATJAK010000124.1:0-8819 GCA_035516375.1 Bryobacteraceae bacterium | reverse complement strand
GGCTGATTCGCCATCACGTACGGAGATTAGGCAAGCTCGGAATTGCGACTCGCTGTCGCCCAGTCAGTCTGAAATCTGCCGCTAATTCACTGAATCGAGGAGCAGAGACGTGAGGCCGCGGTAGTTATTTTCGGAAGAACCCAATTGCGACAGCAATCCTATGAAACTAAAGCGGATCTTGCCCACAGAACGAAGCCAAAAGGCAGAATCCATGAAGCCGTGGCAAAGACGTTTCACCTGTTGTATAGCATGGAGGGGAAGCGCGGGTTCGGACAGTCGGCGGCATCTGGCCAAAGACAGAGAAGTTGTTTCGGAAGGGTTGGGTGACTGACACGCGATTGCCAAGGATCGGGCCGTGTGGCCGGTAACCTTCTACGGTCAGTCGGCCCTTTCGCGCTTCTCTTTCAGCCGGGCCGCAATCTGGCCTAGCGTTATGCGCCAAAGCTGCGTGTGGGTGGACTCACCACGGACTTCACTAAACCCATTTTGCTTCGCGCGGATCAGGGCGAGATTGAAGACGTAATAGTATGCGCGGCTCAGGCGTAGGGGGTGAGTGTAGCAATATGAATGCGCAACGGTGGATTCCGCAGCTGTCTCCGCCAGTCAGCGAATCCTGCTGCGTGGCCAGTCGTTGTTCGGCAGCACAGGCGGCGTCGAGTTGATGCTGCGCCGCGTTCTAGACCGCAGCCGTCTTTCTGGCTGGGCGCGTCAGATTCTCGGCTTTCACTCGCTCGCCGATCATTTCGACCGCGCGGTGCGCCGATAAAGCTGCGCCCTCGATCCACGCGTTGATGTGGCTGCAGTGGTCACCGGCGAAATAGAAGCGGCCGTCGGGTTGAATCAATTCTTGATACGGACCGTCGTAATAGCTTCCCTCGTTCCCTTGTGGGTGAGAGAAGCCGCGCACCCAGGAACCGAGATTGTACGGGATCTTTCCCCAGCCCACGTAGATCGGATTGCGGAGTTGGCCACCGTAGCCAGGATGCAGTTTCTCCACCGCGGCTCGCGAAGCGGCCAGCTTTGCTTCGAGGCTGGGCAGGCTGCCGAACGGCGCCGAGCGCTCCGGCCCGTAGCCTGACAGCACCACACCGGTCTCGCTGAACAGCCGCCCGCTCGGGTACCACACCAGCCCAACCGGACCACCGGTTAGCCACGAGATGCCGCCATAAATGTTGAAGTCGGTTTCCCAAAATCGTTTTGATTCCCAGGCGATCTTGTAATTGTCGGAGTAGGTGGTAGCCGCGATGGCCTGCTGAATGCGCGGCGAAAAATCGTTGGGGATCGACTGGAGGATCGAAATCGGCAAGGCGCAAATGCAGTAGTCGGCATCCAGCGCCTTGTCTTTTCCTCCCTGGTTGTAGATGATGCGGACGCCGTCCGTTCGCTTGCGGATCGCCTTTACGGGAGAACGGTATTGCACCACTTTGCCAAGGCGCTTGGCAAACGCATGGGGGATGTGATCCATGCCGCCGACGGGCTGGAACATGGTGGCCTGGTAATCGAAACCTTCCTCGAACAGCATGGCGTTCCAGAAGTTGGCATCGAGCAACGAGTGCATGTCGAGCGGCGTGCGCAGTTCCTCGGCGGCAGGGCCGGCGCCGGGTGGCCGCGCCACGCCCGCACGTTCGGAGCCGCGGTAGACGCGCGCTTCGTCGAGATCGCCGTACACGCTCAGAAAAGCCAGCATGCGCTCGCGGTCGGCGGGCGTCAGCTGCTGATCGAGAGCGCCTTGCTGGACGCACTTGGCCAGCAACTCGGAGACGTGCCCGCGCGTGTCGTTGATGGCTTGCCGCTGTTCGACGGGCTTGCCGCCGAATGCCCTGTCATTGATCAGCAGTGTGCTGCGCGAAGTGTTGATCTCGACTTCGAGCGCGACCTCGAGGTCCTTGCAATAACCGAGGATGGTTTTGTGGGTAGAGGGAATGCGCGCGGCGCCCGCGTTGAAGTAATTGCCGGGGGCGTAACTGGCTGTCTGGCGCGGTTCGCCAACGGTTTCGACGGCATCGCCGCCGCGGATGGTCCAGGCGCGGCCGCCTGGCCGTTCCCTGGCCTCGAGAACCGTGCACTGAAATCCGGCCTTGCCCATTTCGTAGGCGGCGACTAACCCGGCGATCCCGGCACCAAGCACGGCGACTTTCACGCCTTTGCCGGCATCCGCGGGGAGATCGGGCTTCGACGCGGCCGACGCCGTCACCGGCATCAGACCCAGGGTTTGCAGCGTGATGAAGGCGGCGGAATATCCGCCTGCGTCGCCGACCCGCATCAGGAAATCGCGCCGTGTGGCTGCCATGGCGAGTCCAAATTGTACTACTCTGCGGGGTTATTTTCGCGCGGGGTGATGGTGATTTGGTGGATGTGGCCTCCGCTTGCTAACGCGCGCGGTTCTTTGCCGGGGCCACAACAGAACCGCGACCGCAGAAAGGGAGCGGAGCCCGGACATGCGGGCGCGTATGGGTCAACTCTCGGCGGCTATTTTCGCGCGGGCTGCGCTTTGGCCGTTTTCGCCATCCAGGCCTTCGTTTGTTGGCCTACGATGTCCAGCAAATTGCCCATCGCGAGGTTGGCATCCACCAGGTGCAGACCCCAGTTCGCCTGCACGCCTCCGGGCCCACGGATATCGCCGATGATGTCGTCCGTACGACCGCTCGAAGAGTCCGGATGCACGGTCACTTCCAGGTAGGTTGCGACTTCATTGGAGGCACAGCGCGCGGTCAGAAGGCCCGGAACGCTGACCCACGGCGTGTCAATCGGCTTGGCGGGCACCACCCACGGCTTGGGCGGCGTCGTTCCAACGATGGTGCTTCCGTCCGTCGATAGATAGGCATGCAATTCGCCGCTGCCGCCGCCGAGGGCCGCCGGGTTCGTGCAGGCAGCAGTCATGTCCTTCTCCGCGACTTTGCCGAACAGCGAGTTCGGAGGAGGAGGCACCGTGGAGCGGAAAGACGCGTAGGTGATCACGCAACCGGTTTGCGACGCGGAGCGGCAGAGCGGTACGTGCTGGAATGAGCCTCCCACGTCTTTACCAGGCGGAACGTTGAGCGTCGTCCCGAGCAGAATCGCCGAGACCATTCGCTCCTGAACGGGTTTGCCATCGATCTCTTCGCGGATCAGGCGATTGAGGATGAACGAACCCTGCGAGTGACTGACCAGGACGAAACCGCGGCCGCGGTTGTCGTGCTCGAGATAGTAATTCCACGCATCGCGCACGTCATCGTATTGCAGGCCGCGGTCGAGCGAACCGGTGCCAGCCAGAATACTGCGAAGCCCGAGCAGCGTGACCTGGCGGTACATGGGTGCGTAGGGGCGGCACTTGGAGGCGAAGCGCGCGAACTGCTGCTTGATGACATTGCGCTCCGCGGCATCGGCGATCATGTCGCTGTTGGGCGTGGGGTCGGTCGATACCGTCGGGTAGACGTAAAAGCAATCGACGGGCGCGTTGGGATCGGCGGTGAAGGTCTCGCGGCTTAGCTTACCGTCCGCCGCGATGATCGTGGTGGTGAGGTCCACATCGCAGGCATCGTGCTGCCTGGGGCGGCAGAGCCACGACTTGGCGTCACCGTAGTTGTTCGGTTGCGGAGAGGCCGCCTGGGCCGCGCCGGTTTGCGCCAAACCCAGCCCGGCGGCACACGCTGCCAGCAGGATCAGTTTCCACATGCGACTGTCCCGCGGTTACTTCTTGGTTCTGGCCGCCGCTTCTTCAGCCTCCTGTTTGCGGGCGCCGCGCAGGATATCTCCGAGCGCGTAGTTGCCTTCGTGGCAGGCATATTCGTAGATCTTTTTGTCAGTCACGGGCCAGGTGTATTCTCCGGTCCAGGACTTGTCCCACGTATCGGGGTCTTCAATCGTGAAGCGGTACAGGAGGGTCTTGTCGTCGACGCGCGTGAAGCGCTCGATCACGTGGAGATTTTCCGTCGCGTTGCGGAAGCGGGTTTTGTCATTGAAATTGGTGGTGTCGACCACCAGCGTGTCGCCTTCCCAATGACCGACGGAATCACCCATCCACCGGCGGATGGTTTTGGGAAGATGCTGCGCGTTCATGCGCACGACGCGTGCATCGTGCACCATCTCGGTCAGAATCATGATGGAATCGGGCGTTTGCACGATCTGGTGCAGGTCGTTATAGAAGTAGTCCGGCAGCGCCGGCGGGCCGGAAGTGGAACCGAACCCGAGCAGGCAGCGCTCGCCGAGCGGCCGCCGTTCCGGGTCATCCAAGGCGTTGGGGGCCTCGACGGCGTTGGGGTTCGCGTTCTCACGCTGGTCGGAGGTGGGTGTTGCCCGGGTTGTTGCTGAGAACCGTTTTTTCGCCTTATCGTTGTAAGGAGGCACATGGCCATCCGGCGGATCGACCACGATGGACGTTCGAATTTGTCCATCGACGATGGTGTACGTCGTTCCCTGATTGAGCCAGAAGCGATTGTAGCCGCCGACAGGGCCGCCACCCGCCTTCTCCAGAAATTCGAAGTATGACTTTGCGGGAGTCGTGTCGCCGCCCACAGGAGGCGCGGGGCGATCAGCCGAAGAAGGTTTGTTGTCGGTCGACCTGCGCGCGATTTCGGCTTTCATCAAAGCCTCGGCCTTTTCCTTCGTATAGGAAGGTGGATCTCCACCGAGCCGCTCGAATGGTGTCATCGTGGCCAGGTCGTAGGTGCCTTGCAAATCCGGGTGTCCATCCGGCGTGCGCGGCAAGGCGGACTTCGCCGCAGTATTGGTGGCCTGACCAGCCATCGGGAGAGCGGTCAGAGAGAGTAACAGGAGCGCAATTCCCGCCGCGCCCATCCATGAGATCCATCGGTTCCGCATTTTCTTACCTCCTCGATTACTTGCTGAGCGGATGTTTCCGGTATTGCCCATACAGCAGTTCTTCGACAAACTCGACACACTTGAAATCCAGTAACTGCGCGTTTTTTTCCTGGCGCCGGTAGAGCGGCATGCTCATCTTCCAGGGGCGCGTGAAGACGTTGGGATCGTCGATCGTCGCCTCGTACGAGATCACATCGGGGCTGGTGCGCGTATATCGCTCCACTACGTGGAGCTTGTCGCTGTGATAGTCGCCGGCGCGGTCAAACCAGGTGGAATCGTTCAGAGCGGTGACGTCGACTACCAGCGTTTCGCCCTCCCAATGGCCGACCGACTGACCCATCCACGAATCAGCGGGAGCGGGCCCGGGGTCCTTCAGATAAATGTTGCGGAAGGCGCCCGCATACTCATAGACGAAGGTGATCGCGCTGGCACTTTCCACAATCTGGAACGGGTACGGCATGTAGGTGGCACGCGGCACTCCAGGGAGGTAGCACTTGATCTCGGGATCCTGGTTCAGCCAGTCTTGCTGGTTTTGTTTCTTTTTGGCGAGAGCTTCGGGCTTGTAGGGGAGTTCGCCGCCTTCTACTACGCCCAGGCCGGGCGGCACCGCTCCCACAGCGCCCAGCGCCAGGACAGGAGCGGCCGGGACCACGCCGAACGGCCCTTGCCGAAGCGCCATCGCGGGACGCGCCACGTGCGCTTCAATATCGTAATTGGCTTCATTCAACGCCTGCCAGATTCCATTCAGATCGGGCTTGCCGCCGGGTGCCCGCGGTGCGCGATAGGCCTGTCCTGCCAGCGGCACAATTGCCACGGCCACCAGTGCCGGCACCGCGAGTCTCGTCATCAGCCTGCGAATCATGTTTCCCATGCAACCGATCGTGTCCAATCTGCTGGTCCAGAGACCGCCGCGCTCGCTTCGAGAACGCAAGGAATCGCCGAGGTGAAGCACAGGCATCCCGCTACCTGTCGGTCGGTAGGTATTGTATTGCGGCGGAAATTCCATTGTCAACTCTCAGTGCTTGTTCGGGCGGCCGCGCCCGTCAAGAAGATGAGGCCCAACAGCTCGCCGAATTCGTGCGGCGAGAGCGGACCCGACGGCCGGTACCAGACCTCGACCCGGTTCATCAGCCCCAACAGGCTCAAACATAGATACTTCACGTGGATATCCCGGCGCAACACCCCGGCGTTCTGCGCCTCGTGCAAGAGGGAACGTACCAGATTCTCATAGGAATCGCGCCGTGCCGTCACTTGCGCCCGCCGCTCGTCGGACAAAAGGTGCATCTCCGCCATCGCTACCGAGTGCTTCTCCTGGTCGCGAAGCATGCTCTCGACGTGGGCACAGATGAGCGCGACAATCCGCTCCAAGGGGTCGCGCACTTCCACCAATGCAGCCTCGACATCCTTGCGAATCTGCTCGAGCGATGAGCTGCAGATCGCATACAGCAGCTCTTCCTTGCTCCCGATGTGATAGTACAGCGAGGCCTTCTGAATTCCCAAAACCGCGGCGATTTCGCGCGTGCTGGTGGCGCCGTAGCCTTTCGCGGCAAACAGCCCGGCAGCCGCGTCGAGCAGCCGTTCCAGAGTGGATCTCCCCACGGATTTGCGCGGCTTGCGCAGCGGCGCGCGTGACTTCCTACGGTGGTTATCGAGGTTCGGTAGCTTTGGCGCAAAGCGGGTGGAACCCGAGATCGCCCCGTACAGGAAAATCGGCGAGAACAGGTTCGCCAACTCGTCCGCGGACAGTCCTTGATCCTTGCGGTACCAGACCACGGCGCGGTTCAGCACATTCAACAGGGCCAGGTACAGATACTTCGCCGGAATATCGGCGCGGACCTTTCCCGCCGTTTGCGCTTCCTCGAGGATGGTCCGCACCAGATTCGCATACTCTTTGCGCAGTGCGATCACTTCCTCGTGATGCCGTTTCGAGAGGGCGTACAACTGGGTAACCATGGTGACATGGCGCATCTGGTGCTTCAAGAGAGTGGCGAGGTGGGCGCGGATCATGGCCAGCAGCCGATCGAGCGGGTCCGTGTGTTGGCTTACGGCCGACCGCACATCGGCTAGTAATTGTTCCATGGAGGAAACGCAGAGACGATACAGCAGGACCTCTTTGCTGGGCACATAGTAGTACAACGAGGCCTGCTGGATGCCGGCGGCGGCGGCAATCTCGCGAGTCGTCGCAGCCGCGTATCCCTTCTTCCAAAACAGGGCGGCGGCCGCATCGAGCACACGTTCCGGTGTGGACGCGTCGGCGAGAAACTCGGTGTCGGCTGCCCGCCGGGAAATGCGGTTTAGGCTCATGCCAAACAGTTGGGGGCCGTTTCGTACGAATACCCATTATGTCGCGTTCGGCAGGCTTTGGCGCCGCTCGCTGGCGCTATGTGCTCTTGCAGCCGCCCGCCTCTGAGCTGCCGAGCGGTGGGAGAACCCGCTACGCCCGCGCAGTCCGGCTCGTGCGCCGCTGGGCGCTGCCGAGAAATGGGAGGCGACCGGCCTCTCAGAAAGCCATGGGGGCATTGCGACCGCGCCTAAGATCACCGTCGAGGTGCCTCCGGAACTGCTCGCCAAAGCGCAACGAGCCAGTGGCGGGGGCATCACCCAGACCGTTCGTACCGGCCTGGAGCTCGTTGCGGCATCGCAGACCTATGCGCGCCTTCGCCAACTCCGGGGTAAGGTTCGTTTCTCGCGCACCGTAGCTGAGCCGAAGTCCGACCGATGATCGCAGTCGACACCAGCACCTGGATCGCTTTCCTCGAAGGAGACGGCGGCAAGGACACCGACGCGCTCGAGGACAGGCAGGTGCTGATGGTTCCCGCTGTGTTCACCGAAATGTTGAGTGACCCGAAGCTTTCTTCGGAGGCATCGAAGTCTGCCGAACGCTTCAACGCCCGTAGACGAGTAAATGGAATGTTCCCGGTTTAGCCCTCCGTTGCGGATTCCCAGGCTTTCCCGAAGGGCCAGCGGTTGGCTCAAAGTCCGCGGTGTCCACTAACAGATTGTGCGTTTTCGGATCGAGCGCCATGGTTTTGGCTCCGAACTCGGTCGTCACGGCTTCCACAAGCCGCAACTGGTTCGGAGAATCTTCATGAAAAATGTGGATGGTGCCGTCACCTGTTGAGGCGGCCACCAACGCGGTTTCCGGGTCATAAACGTTGGTGTCTACGCGTACTCCGATCGGGAACGGTTGACCAATGATCTTTCCCGTGTCGGCGTCCATCACCACGAGCGACTTCGGGTTGCGGCTTCCAAGCCTCGGCCAAACCTTTGTGAATATCGTCCCGAATGCGTCTTTGCGCGCGCAGGTTCGCGCGACATCTCCCGCATTAAAACCGATCATGGACGCGTATCCGGCAGGGCAGACGCCTTTGGACAACTTCACCGATCAGGTGAAGACGGTCACCTCCGACACCATCCGCGAAGATGCCGGCATGTTCCGATTCGATTACCGATTCAACGACACCAATACCGCGTTCTTCCGGTACAACGTTGACAACGCCTACATCCCGTAACGTGATTCCTCACGTTCCCACCAATGTCGTGCTGCAATTCCAGCGCATCATCCCTCCCACCATCGTCAATGAGGTGAAATTCGGCCTGAATCGCGCCAACTATCACAACTACACCTATGGAACTTCACCGATCGCTCTCGATGTGGGCGGCATATTTGACGGTGTGAGTGATACCTCGTTAGACACTGAAGTCGGCACTTCGTTCTCCTATATCGACAACCTGAGCGTCGTCCGCGGCCGTCATACACTGAAATTCGGCGTCGATATCCGAAGGATCCGGTTAAACAACTCCGGCAACACGCTCACCACATCGAGCATCGCCTATGCCAGCGTCGACGATTTGATTAACAATCACGCCGATTCGACTGCGTCCCTCGGTCTCCTTCTTCACGACCGGTACCCCGGTGCCGTCCATCTGCACGTATAAAAAGGGTATCGGCTCGCCGACCACGACGGGCAGATCCAGCTGGACAGCTCGTTGCATCTCCTGCTGTTGTCGCTGTGCGA
>DATJAK010000123.1:0-2511 GCA_035516375.1 Bryobacteraceae bacterium | reverse complement strand
CACGGGCTGCCGGCGCGGCATTGGCCATGCCATGGCGGTCGCGCTGGCGGAAGCGGGCGCCGACATAGTCGGCGTCAGCCGCTCTCTGGAGCCACAAGGCAGCGATGTTGAGATTCGAGTACTCGCGCTCGGCCGCAACTTCACCGGGCACGCCGTGGACTTTGCCAACCGTCGGGCGGTCCACGCTTTCGCTACACAAGTGGTCACCCGCTTCCCGACAATCGACATCCTGGTGAATAATGCGGGCACCATACGCCGGAAGCCCGCCGCGGAGCATCCGGACGATTACTGGGATGAGGTAGTGGAAACGAACCTCTCGGCGCAATTCATCCTCAGTCGTGAAATCGGAAAGCGCATGGTGGAACGCGGATCGGGCAAGATCATCTTCATTGCTTCAGTACTCACCTTCCAGGGCGGCGTCACAGTTCCAGGCTACGCCGCCAGCAAAGGGGCGATCGGCCAGCTCACCAAGGCGCTCGCTAACGAATGGGCGCCACGGGGAGTGCAAGTGAACTCGATCGCGCCCGGCTACGTCGCCACCGACAACACCACAGCACTGCGCGACGACCCGGTTCGCAATCCGGCTATCCTTTCACGGATTCCAGCCGGGCGCTGGGGCGTGCCCGACGATTTCAAAGGCGCCGCCGTTTTCCTCGCATCGTCCGCTTCCGATTATGTGAACGGCTCTATCCTCATCGTTGATGGCGGCTGGCTGGCCAGATGAATCGCACATAACAGTTCTGTGACACAACTATAGTAGGCTGTTGGTTTGCTTCGATGCCCCCCCCGCTAACGGAAAAGCTCCGCGCGACGATCTCCCAGCAACAATGGGAGCAGGCCCTAGGCATTTTGCGGCCGCTCGATCCTGCCGATGCCGCGCGCCTGCTGATGGGCATCCCTTTCGAGGAGCAGCAGGAGCTGTTCCGCAGGATCCCGGTGGATTTCGCAGCCAGGCTCGCGGTTGTTTTGCCCTATTACCACACCTACGTTCTGTTGCATTCGCGGCCTGGCCCGGAAATGAATGCAATCGTCGAACAGATGAATCCGGCCGAGCGCTTGCAATTCTTCGACGAACTGCCCGAGGAAACCTGGCAGCACTTGATGGACGAGCTTTCCGGGCAGCAGTCTGCGGAGGGCGTGGCCGAGGTGTTGGAGCACGCCGCTCCACGGGCCGAGCCGATTATCGAGGCACGGCAAGTGGAAAAGCGTTTCCAGCGGCCGGATGGCGGTGAGGTGCAAGTGATCGCGCCGACCGACCTGTCGGTGGAAGCAGGCGCCATCATCGCGCTGCTAGGCCCTTCCGGTTCTGGAAAGTCCACGCTGTTGCGTGTGCTTACCGGACTTGCCGCGCCCTCGAGCGGCGAGGTTCTGTGGCATGGTAAGCCACTCGGCGAATCCAGCCCCAACGTCGCCATTGTCTTCCAAAGCTTCGCTCTGTTTCCCTGGCTCACTGTCCTGGATAACGTGGAAGTTCCGCTTCTCGCGCGCGGCGTCAAGCAAACAGAACGGCAAGAGCGTGCCGTCCGAACGCTCGCCTCGGTGGGCCTGGAAGGTTTTGAAACGGCCTACCCCAAGGATCTTTCCGGAGGCATGAAGCAGCGCGTGGGATTCGCGCGCGCTCTGGCCGTTGAGCCCGAGATTCTCTTCATGGATGAGCCCTTCTCCGCTCTCGACGTGTTGACCGCCGAAAACCTTCGCAGCGAACTGATGGAGCTCTGGCTCGGCGAGAAAATCCCGACCAAGAGCGTTTTCATCGTCACCCACAATATCGAGGAAGCCGTCCTGCTCGCGGATCGCGTCATCGTTCTGGGCCGCAATCCGGCACGGATCCGCGCGGACTTTCACATTCCGTTGAAGCAATACCGGGACCGGCATTCCGCCGAATTTCTTCTGTACGTCGACTACATCTACAAACTCATGACGCAGCCGGATCTCGCCGCGGCGCCGCTCGCCGTCGCCGGTCCCGCCGCTAAGCCGGCGTATCAGATGCTTCCGCACGCACGCCTGGGCGGAATTGCGGGGTTCCTTGAGCTGCTCAACGATCACGGCGGCAGCGAGGATCTTTACCGCATTGCCGAAGAGTTGCGCATGGAAGTGGACGACCTGCTGCCGATTCTGGAAGCGACGACGCTGCTCGGTTTTGCCAAGTCAGAGAAAGGCGAGGTCGAAATCACACCCGAAGGCAAGGCGTTCGCCGAAGCCGATATGGTCACGCAGCGCAAGCTGTTTCGCGCCGCCGTGTTGGCCCATGTCCCGCTGCTCCAGCAGATTCATCATGCGCTGGTGAACAAGTCCGATCACAGCATGCCGCTCGAATTCTTCCGCGACATTCTGGACGAACACTTCGCTGGCGAAGAGGTGGAGCGCCAGATGGAGACGGTCTTGAATTGGGGCCGCTCCAGTGACATCTTTACCTACGATTCCGAAACCGGCCGGTTAACGCTCGACCAGCCTGCTCCGTCGGTTGCCGCCGGCGAGAGCGTTTCTAGAAGCTGATGGCGGGGCAATCTG
>DATJAK010000122.1:0-8602 GCA_035516375.1 Bryobacteraceae bacterium | reverse complement strand
CGGCGGGTCGGGCGTTAAGCCTCCAGTCGGCTCCCGATGCTATACTTAGGCACAAAAATTGCCGGGAGGAGAAATGGTCAACCGCAGAAGAGCGATGAAAATCGGTGCGGCCACGGTGGCCGGAGCGCTCGTTAACCTGCCAGCTCTCGACCGGGAGGTGGCGCTAGCACGGGCGCACAACGCGTTTCAAAGAGCGGTTTTTGACGAGCGTTTCGCGGAGTGCCGGGCTTTCGCAGCCGAACTGCACAGCGCAGGCGTCCTCACTTCCGCGATCCGCGGCGATGTTGCCGAGCTGTGGTACCGCGATCTAAGAGTACAGCTGAGCAAGAACCCGACGCCGCTCGCCGGTTTGACGGATCGGCCCGCTTTGTTTTGTCTCGAAGAACTCGCCCGCGACGTGGGTATGCGCGTGATCGCCCGAGTGGATCACGTCATTGATCCAGACAGGGAACAAAACGGCCATGCCCAGCACACCGCCGTTGGGCCGGTGTCGCTTGTCGCGGCTAGCCGCCAGTTAACGACTGAACTTGGATTCGGGCGCACCATGGCTCGGGTGTTCCGCCAGTTCGACCTCAGTGAACCTCGCGATGCGGCCGCGCAAAAACGCACGGGGCCATTTGCTCCGGAAAACAAAACTGCCTTGGTTTCCTGGATTATCGCCGGGAAGATGATCTCTTAAGCAGGTTGATCGCGTGAAGGTGGAGAGGAGATATTCAAATGGTTTTACCTCCAAATGTAAGGGAAGCGGACTTCAACGCAGCCTTGGTTGAGTTCCGGTCTGCCGTCGGCGCGAGCTGGGTGTTCAGCTCGGACGAAGACGTCGCCCTCTATCGCGATTCTTACTCCATCTACTGGGGCGAACCGGAAGAGCGGGTGGCCTCCGCGGCTGTGGCTCCCGCCAAAGTAGAGGAAGTGCAACAAATCGTGCGCGTCGCCAACCGATACAGCATCCCTTTGTATCCGATCTCGACGGGGCGCAACCTCACCTACGGTGGATCGGCACCCAACATGCGCGGCAGTGTTGTCGTCGATTTGAAGCGCATGAACCGCATCCTGGAAGTCGACGAAAAGAGGGCGTTCGCTTTGGTGGAGCCGGGCGTTTCCTATTTCGATCTTTACCACTATATCCGGGAACGCAACCTCAAGCTGATGCTGGATGTGCCCGACCCAGGATGGGGCAGCCCCATGGGCAACAGCCTGGATCATGGCGCGGGCTATACGATGGCCGCATTTCGCGATCACTTCAGTTCGCATTGCGGCATGGAAGTGGTGACGCCGGACGGGGATGTGATCCGTACCGGCATGGGCGCCGTGCCGAAGTCGGATAGCTGGCAGGATTTCCACTACGGTGCAGGCCCCAACGTGGACGGCCTGTTTGCGCAATCCAACTTCGGAATCGTCACCAAGATGGGCTTCTGGCTGATGCCCATGCCGGAAGCTTTCTTGTCCGGCACAGTCACGGCGCCGCGCCACCAGGATCTGGATGCACTCGTGCAGGAGGTCAGCTACCTGGAAGACTTGGGCCTGACGGGGATGCCTCAGTATGGCAGCCCCATTGCCCAGGCATCGTTTGGTCCGGGCGCAGGCGCCATGGCAAGCTTGATGCAAAATGGCTGGCCATCCGCCGAAGCGGTGGAACGCTTCGTGATGACGCAAAAGCGTCCTGCCTGGTCCGTTCAGCTCTATTTTTACGGCCCCGAAGAAACAGTTCGAGCCACCTGGCAAGCCACCAAGCGGCGTTTCGGGAAAGCCATCGCCGGCGCGATGTTCCAGGACGGCGAATTCCTGACTCTGCCCATCCCGAAGGAAAAGGAACCGACGCAATCGGATAAGCCCCGCTTGGGGATTCCCGCGCTCGAAGTGTTCAATATGGTGGCACGGAACCCACAGACAGCAGATGACCCCTCAGACGGACACGCCGACCTCTTTGTCACAATCCCCCGCAAGGCCTCGGCCCTTTGGGAATCGTCACGCGTCCTGTTTGAAGCCCACCGGGAGGCGGGCATGCCAGCGCGGCAAAATCCCTTTTCCACGCCCTTCACTTACTATTCGCGCTGTTTCTGGACTGGCACCACCGTACCCACCTGGCGCGACCCCGTGAAGAATGCACGCAGCCGGGCATTGTTTGAGAAAGTCATAGACCGCTGCGCGGAGCATGGCTGGGTCAGCTATCGTACCAACCCCGCATTTCAGGACCTGGTAGTGAGCAAGTATTCGTTCAACAACAACTCCCTGCTGCGCTTTCAGGAAAAACTGAAAGACGGCATCGACCCCAATGGAATCATCGCGCCGGGCCGTTACGGAATCTGGCCGGCAAAAATGAGGAAGAACCGCGCATGAGACGGACGCTTTTTCTGTTCCTGGTTGTTGGACTTTCGAATTCTGTGTGGGCGCAGACGCCTTCGGAGACACACGGAAAAGCCGTCTTCGATAAGTGGTGTACGCCTTGCCACGGAGCCGTGGCGCCAAAGAATGTCATGTTTGGCAATGGCGCTTTAGCCGGCACCTCCGCACTTGCCGTGAAATACAAAGGCAAGCTCCCGGCGGTGCTTGAACAACGCACGGATCTTACGTCCGCCCTGATCAAAACCGTGGTGCGGCACGGTTTGTACGGCATGCCGATTACGCGCAAGACAGAAGTCAGCGACGCGGAACTGGAGGACGTCGTGGCGTACCTGACCCGGAATCGGAAGAAGTAAGGGAAAACCCGTGTGATGCGGGCCGCGGCCGGATCCGGACTTATCGTGGAAACGGATCCGCGGACCCTGGCGCGTTTCTCGGTCCTGGTCCGCATCTTGATCGGGCAAACTCAGCTGAATCAATCACATGCCGCTTTTGGTAGGTGACCTCTCGGGCCCTACTTGGTCCTTGCCCTAATGTGTTCGAGGCATGGGCGAGGCCTATCGCGCAAGTGACATACGCCTGGACCGAATAGCCATCGAAGTCATCCCGTGAGTGGTTCTGTGATCGTTCGAGCGGGAACTTCCCCCAGCTATCTGGTGCTGGGCTGGGCGGTCTCAAATCAGTGCGGGCTCACGCTCCAGTACTGCCTCTATGACGTTGGCGGAACTGGCAGTGGAGCCGGGCCTATACGGCATCGCGGGCCATCACTTACGCATTCCGCTGCGCGACGAGCTGACGATCAACGAGCTCAATTTTCGCGGATTCAGCATCCCAAAAAGACTGGGACTGCATTCTGTCCAAATCGGTCTGCGAGTATCCGAACCCGCTCCAGACCTGCTGCTTATATCCGAAGAGGCGGCGCTTCTGTTCAGCCGGCCGCAGATCCAACATGCTCTGCGAATCATAGTTTCGGAAAACCGTTTCGAACCAGCCCTCCAGAACGGATTCCACCGGCGGCCCAGTGCGGGCCTCTAACTCCGCCAACACCGAAGGGTAGCGATCGAAGCCGTCCGTTGCCACCGTTACCACGTTGTCATCCGGACCCAGATTCAGATACCGCGCGAACCGTATCGCGCCGAGCACGTTGCAGATGCCAGAGATCCCGAAGACACCCACAAGCGCCGCCAGTAGGCCTTCCGGCAAGTGCAGCATCCGTTCCAACAGCCGGCCTCTGCGTTCCACCAGTTCCAGTCCGAGAACGCAATCTTCGTCATGGATTAAAGCCACGTAGTCCGTCGTCAAGACATTGTGGATGAGCGTCACCATCTTGTCGCCGATGCCTTCGATGCGGTGAGTGCCCCGGCCGTTGTTGAATAACGTGGAGCACTCCTTCGGCTCCAGCGCGCAGATTCGCGTATCCGGATATCGCGCTTTGATCTCGTCTCCCGCGGCCAGCGTTCCGGCGGAACCCGGCGCCGAAACGAAAGCGGCTACACGGCCATTCCCATGCTGCGCTGCCACCTCCAGAGCGCTTCGCCCCGTGACGTACCGATGAAAACGATAATTAGGCAGCAACTCGAACTGGGCCAGGACCTTGTTTCGGGCGTCCTTCTTATATTGCCCGGTGCGCTCGAGGACCAGGATCACATCGCTCTCCGATCCGGGCGTCAGATCCAACTCGCCACCGTACTGCCGGATGCGCTGGTACCGTTCCGGGCTCATCCCATCCGGCATAATGACCACCGCCGGGTATCCCATGAGCCGCGAGATGTATGCCACACCAATCCCGAAGTTTCCGGTGGAAGGCCCAATCACGGTGTTCACGCCCGGCATGATTTCGCCGGCAAGCTCACCTTCGATGAGCGTGGCGTAGGCGGGTCCGACCTTATGGCTTCCCGACGGGAAACACCGTCCCACCAGCACCACAATATTCGCGGCCACTCCCGTCAACGCTTTGGGAAGCACGATGTGCCGGACGCGGTGATCCGGCCCGCGCCAGGTAATGTTGAACAGGTTGTAGGGGTCCAGCTCGTTGGCGGAAGCGGCCAAAGCCCGATCGCGGATCGCAGGCGGCAGCAGCTCCGGCTGCAACATTTCTTGATAGGTCGGCCCCCATGCGGCGCGTTTCATAATCTCTCCCAAAGCGCTTTCGCTCGAGCCATGGCTCGTTCCGCAATGCGGCGTCCGTCCACGTTCACAAGGTTTCTCTCCCGCAGTACGTAACGCCCGTTCACGATCAGGCTATCCACGGGAGCGTTCGAAACACCGAAAAGGAGATGGCCAAACAGATTGCCGGCGGTCAGCGGCGTGGGCGGAAAATAGTCCATCACCAGGAGGTCGGCCGATGCGCCGGTCTCAATACGCCCCAGATCGAGCCCCCAGAGTTTCTTCACGATACTGCGATTGTTCCAAAGGGACCCTGCATATGCTCGCCGAGGGTCATGGGCCTTCAGCGTTTGGACGTGCAGCGCGGTTCTGAACTCGTCCCACAATCGCGGCGAGTAGCCATCGGAACCGAGCCCCACCAACACGCCGCGGCGCGTGAGGTCCAGGACATCGGTTGTGCCGACGGCGTTATTACAGTTTGATTGAGGGTTGTGGATCACATTCACGTGGCGGCGAGCCAGTGCCTGTCGATCGGCTGCGCTCACATGGACACAATGCGCCGCGAGGGTATGGTCGTTGAGAATACCGAACCGGTCGAGCCGTTGTACCGCCGCACGGTCGCACAGACCTTCGGCCACATGAATATGAAACGGCGCCCGGAGCGACTGGTTCGCCTCGGTGCACGCACGGAGTGTCCGGTCGCCGAGCGTGAATGCCGCGTGCAATCCGAAAGCCGCGCGCACCAGCCCGCCGCGGCGCGAACGTTGGATGAAGCGGACATTCTCCGCGATGGCTTGGCGAGCGCTCTCGCGGCCGTTGCGGTCGCTGGTTTCATAGCCTGTGGCGCCCCGCAGGCCGATCTTTCGGAACGCGCGGTCAATTTGATCGAGGCTGCCCGCGCAAGCACCGGGGCTGGAGTGGTGATCGATCACCGTGGCCACGCCGCATTTGGCCGAATCCATCAGACCTACCAACGCACTGTAGTAGATGTCCTCTTCGTTCAAAGCGCGATCCAGGCGCCACCAGAGCTTCTTCAAGACAGCGGTGAAATTCGCAGGCCGTGGACCGGGCAGGACCAGCCCGCGCGCGAGCGTGCTGTACAAGTGTGTGTGGCAGTTGATGAGCGCGGGCATCAGCAGGCGGCCGCCTAGATCAACTGGATCGCCGCCGCGCACACGCCCGGGCCGGACGAAACCGATGGTGCCATCCTCGCGAATTTCCACGCTGCCGGAATCCAGGACTCGGTTGGTGGCGTCACACGTCAGAATGCGGGCGTTGGTGAAGATCATGACGGCACAATGTGAGTGCCGGCTTCGCCGCGCAAGGCACGCGTAACATGTTCGGCGGAGGTGATGATGCACTCCTCGCCGCCGTGCATCACGAACTCGATTCCGGCTTCGACTTTGGGCCCCATGGAGCCCGGGGGAAATTCGCCGGCAGCAAGGTGCTCTCGGGCTTGCCGCACCGTCACGGCATCGAGCCAGCGCTGATCGGCACGGCCGAAGCTCAGCGCAACGCGTTCCACGGATGTGAGGATAATCAGTTTGTGGGCGTTCAGGTCGCGCGCGAGCAGGCTCGAGGCGAGATCCTTATCGATGACTCCTTCGACGCCGACCAGCCGGCCATCGCGCCATGCGACCGGAATACCGCCGCCGCCACAGGCGATGACCACCACGCCCGCCTCCACTAACCGGGCGATGGCCTTTTCCTCGAGGATTCGAACAGGCCGCGGCGAGGGCACTACGCGCCGCCAGCGGCCCCGCTCGATTTCCACGAGGCACCAGTGCGGCTTCCCGCGGCGGATCTGGTCCACCTCCTCGCAGTTATAAAAAGAGCCGATCGGTTTAGTCGGATGGGCCAACTCCGGATCGATATCGCTCACCAGCACCTGCGTAATGATGGTGGCGGCGGTGCGGTCCATCCCGTGGCGACGGAATAGCTCGAAGGCCAGCCGCTGAATCATGTAGCCCATTCCGCCCTGTGAATCCGAAACGCAGGTGTCCAGCGGAAGCCGCGGCACGCGCTGCTCGGCTTCTTCCACTCGAATCAAGATGTTTCCGATCTGCGGGCCATTGCCGTGGGTAATCACGATTCGAGTATCGCTTTGGAACAGTCCTCTGAGATGCTGAAGGGTTTCGGCAGTATGCTCGAACTGTTGCGGAATGGTGCCCGGTTCTCCCGGCCGCGTGATTGCGTTACCGCCCAGCGCCACCACGACAGTCTCCGGCACCAAGCTACCCTCGTTCGACGGTTTCGTATTCGATTTCCCGTTCCGCCATGGTCAGCGCCATGATCGCCTTGGCCGTGTGCAGGCGGTTTTCGGCTTCTAAATAGACCACCGAATTGGGCCCGTCAATCACCTCATCCGTCACTTCGTTGCCACGATCGGCGGGAAGAGGATGCATGTACAGCGCGCCCGCTCGCGCCCGTTTCATCCTTTGCGCGTCGCAGATCCAGCCGGTGTACTGCTTTGCGATGCGCAGCGATTCGGCAGGATTGCTTCCCATCGTGTCCAGGCAACCCCAACTCTTGGGAATGACGACATCGGCATTTTCAAAAGCCTCATCCATGCTGCTCGCCACGCGGAAACTGCCGCCGCCCTGCCTGGCATTTTCCTGCGCTGCCCGCAGCGTATCCGGCATGAGGCCGTATTCCGGGGGATGAGCCAGCACCACATTCATGCCGAACCGCGGCAGCAACATAATGAGGCCTTGCGGAACCGAAAGGGGCTTGGCATAACTCGGTGCGTATGCCCAACTCACAGCCACCTTGATGCCGCCGAGGTTCCGGCCGCGCTTCTCGCGGATGGTCAGGAGATCGGCCAGAGTCTGGCAAGGATGGTCGATATCGCATTGCATGTTGATCACTGGGGCTTCCGCCCAACGGGCCACCTCGCGCATGTAGGCGTTGCCCTCGCCGGGAATCAGGTCGTGACGAATGGCAATTCCGTGTCCGTAGCTCGAGAGAATGATGCCGGTATCTTTCGCGCTTTCGCCGTGCGAGACCTGCATCGCATCGGCGGTGAGAAAATGTGCGTGCCCGCCGAGTTGCGTCATGCCGGCCTCAAACGAATTTCGCGTGCGCGTCGACTTATCGAAGAACATCAGGAAGATGGTCTGATCGGGCAAGTATCGGTGCGGTGTGCGGCCCTTGAATTTGCGCTTGAGGTCCGAAGCGACCCCCAGCAGGACCTCGAGTTCTGCGTTCGTCCATTCCTGGGTAGTGATCCAATCGCGCCCTCGAAACAGAGCCGTTCGGACTTCAATGGGTAACTGAGTGATCATCAATCGTCTCCTGAAAGCCAGCGACATTCGCAAAGTTCACGTGGCGCGGATCGCCGGTCGATTCCAGCAGTAGTTTGAGTTTGAGGAAGGGAAGCATGTCGATGATAGCACCGCTCCCTGGCGGTCGCGGCTCGGTAGCTGACCGGCGCCACGCCAGGGCCTCACCGTCGCTCAAACGGATTTCGACCGCGGCCGACTCCGTAACGTACGAAGCAGTCTCCCGTCCGAGAGTCAAAACGTATCGCTTCCCGCCGAGTGCGCCGTAGATTCTCCGCGCTGGCCAGTCCACAAAGAATCCGTTATCGCCCACCTGCCTGTCGTAGCTGGCGAAGCTCCCGAAAAAGCATGGCTTCTCTACGTTCGGCCCGCCGTCTTCGGGACAGAAGACATCGCAGTTGCCACAGTCGTTGCAGGCGTCCGCATAGTTGGCCAACTGGTGCGCCTTTACCACGCGCAGGATGCCACCGGGCACGCGGCGAATACGGCCGGGCAACAGTTCGAAGTTGTCATACTCGATGGTCTTTGCCTGCGTCTCATAAACAAAATTGGCGTCATTGGGACAGACCGGAACGCACTTGTCACAGTTGATGCAGTCATACAGCCAGAGCTTCGATCCGATCTTGCGCGGCACACCCTTGTTCCGCTCCCAGGTGTAGCGCTCGATCGTCTCCGTGCCGCGGTAGGCCCGGACAAAATCGGGAACGTTGGTTACTCCGAGCGCACGCATTTCCGCACCGAGATTCTCGATATATCGAATCAAGCGGCCGTAGCCGCCCGGCCTTAGCAGGTCGGTGCACGTAGTGACCGGGACAAATCCCTTGGCCACGACCCCCGCAACATTGTGCGCGTCCAGACCGCCCGAGAACGAC
>DATJAK010000121.1:0-3672 GCA_035516375.1 Bryobacteraceae bacterium | reverse complement strand
AAAAACAGCTCGAAAATATCAATCCGCAAAGCTATGGCATCGGCATCAAGGAACTCTGGGATATTCAGCCGGGGAAGATCAAACCGGGTTTTGTGGCCCACACTCTTGGCTGGCCGGTCTCTTCGAAAATGTATGGAGGCGGCTGGATCTACGGCCTCAGCAACAATCGCGTGTCCATCGGATTGGTGATTGCCCTCGAATACGAAAATTCGCGCTTCGATCCTCACGCGGCTTTCCAGACCTGGAAGACGCATCCGTTTGTCCGCAACATTCTCGAGGGTGGGAAGCTCGTACGCTATGGCGCCAAGTCACTGCCCTACGGCGGTTGGTACGCCATGCCGCGCAATTACATTGACGGCGGACTGATCGTTGGCGATTCCGGCAGCTTCCTCGATTCGCAGCGGCTCAAAGGCGTGCATCTGGCGATGAAGAGCGGCATGCTGGCCGCCGAGACGATTTTCGAAGCCTTGAAGAAGGGCGATTACTCGGCGAATACGCTGAAGCTCTACAAAGACAAAATCGACCACAGCTACATTAAGGAAGAGCTCTGGAAGGTCCGCAACTTCCACCAGTCCTTCCGCAACGGCCTGCTCGACGGTTTCTTCTACACCAGCTTGCAGGAAATCACCGGCGGCGCCGGACTGATCGATCCCATGCACGCACACGCCGGACACGAAGCCTACAAGCCGATCTTCGGCCGCCCCGCGCCGGAGCGGTTCAAAGGTGATGGCAAATTAACCTTCGATCGCCTCACAGACGTCTATCACTCCGGCACGCGCCACGATGAAGACCAGCCGTGCCACTTGAAAGTGCAGGATCTGAACATTTGTTCCACGAAATGCGTCGAAGAGTTCGGCAATCCCTGCCAGTATTTTTGCCCCGCCGCCGTTTATGAAATGGTGAAAGAGGGAACGGCGCAGAAGCTCAAAATCAACGCCGCGAATTGCGTCCACTGCAAAACCTGCGACATCGCCGACCCCTACCAGATCATCGACTGGGTCGTTCCCGAGGGCGGCGGTGGCCCCAACTACGAAGGGATGTAGTCCAGTTCAGTTCGGCTTCAGGCCGTACAC
This sequence comes from Bryobacteraceae bacterium, assembly GCA_035516375.1. Taxonomy (GTDB): domain Bacteria; phylum Acidobacteriota; class Terriglobia; order Bryobacterales; family Bryobacteraceae; genus PSRJ01. The sequence continues at coordinate 2,599 of DATJAK010000121.1, read as the reverse complement.
CGTGAGCTGGCTGCCGTTTCCAACGTACACTTTTCCGTTGGCCACGGTCGGGACCGTGAACTTCACATAACTGCCCGCTGTGTCCCCGCTGGCCTTGTTACTGTTCCACAACTCTGTATTCAGGTTGGTTGCGTCGTAGGCGTGCAGCGTCGCCGGCGAAGAACTCTCGATCGCCCAAAGGATGCCGCTGTTCGTTCCTTGCGAGGAGACCGACGGCGTCGTGCCCGGCCAGCCGAAGGAAGTCGGCGTCTGCGACGATTGGCTGCCAAAGGGCGACGGGTTATTGTTCAGCGGGAAAGCGCGAATCGGCGCGCCAGCGGTCCCGGCATACAACCAGGTTTGCCAGAAAGCCGAAGTCGAGAAAATGCTGCCGCCCGGCTGGAACATCTGGACGGCGTTCGAGTCGCCCAGGTGACCCATGCTGCTACGGTTCAGAACATACAATGCGCGGTCTTTGCCGCCTCCCACCGCCAGATTGGGTGCTGTGCCGCTGCCTGAATTGATGAGCATCGCCGCTCCGCCGGAGCCGAAATCCGCGTCCGAGTTCTGATCGCTCTGTTGATCCGAAGGCGTGAAGTAATCGACCAAAGCCAAACTGCTCGAAAGCTTCAGGAACGAATCACCGTAGTTGTTGCCTCCATCGTAGGTTCCGTTACCGGTGATGACGAAAAGATTGCCAGACGAATCGATCGCCGGCGCGGCCCCCGCCATCCAGATGCCGCCTTGGCTGCCGCTCGGCGTGTCGTTGTAGGTGGCGCCCTGCGCCAGGCTGGTTTTATCGAACGCGTAAATGTAGCCGTGATAGGGCCCGTTGTCGCCGTGGGACGCCCAGGTGACGTAAACATTGTTGCCGTTCAAGGCCAGCCCCGGCCGTTGATTCTGGATCAGGGCAAACGATCCCGTTCCGCCGGTGGCAATGGTTACGGGTGAATTTGCCTTCTCGGACAAATCCGTCAGGCTCAATGCGTGCAGCCGCTGGATGTAATTGGTGCCGCTGGTGGCCTTCGATTTTGCAACCACGTACAGCGTATTGGTGGAAGGATCGATCACCGGCGTGCCCACGATCCCGATGCTCGGAGAAATATCCGAGGTATTCACATCCGAAGTCGAAAGCCAGGTCTCGTTGGTGCCCAGCAGGCTCTGGCTCTTAATCGTCACGCAGGGCGAAGTGTCGGCGTCGAACGCGTAAATCGTGTCGTGCTCCGTCTCGATATACACCACGTTGTGCTGCACGCCCCCGATCGAGACATGGGCCACCCACAGGGGTTGCGCGTAGGCCGCGGCGTCCGTTGTGCACGTAAACAGCTTGCCGAACGTGGCCGTGCTTACCAGCGCAGGAGTTAACGCGTATTCCTGCGGGTTGCTGCCATCGCGGTTGAGATTATTGTGCCAGGTGAACACGCCCGGGAGGTCGGTCACGCCAATCGTAATCGAAGCGCTCACGGTCACGTCGGTGACGCTGGTGGCGGTGACGGTGTAAACGCCGGCGCTTGCCGGCGCGGTGTAGGTGACTCCCACTCCGGTCAGGCTGGAGCCTGACGAAAAGGTGCCGCAGGCGTTTCCGGAGCAACTCGAGCCAGAGGACGTCCAATTCACGCCTGCTGCGTCGTTGGTCGTTGCGGTTACGTTCAGCGTCTGCGTGATTGTCAATCCTCCGCGCTTCGGGGAAACCGTAACCGTGATGTTCCCGCCCGTCCCGATCGTCAGTGTGAGGTTCACAGACTTCGATTGCTGCGGCGTGCCTGCGTCTTGCACCTGGAACGTCAGCGGCGTGTTCGCCACGGAAACTGTCGGCGTGCCGGAGATTGCACCCGTGGATGTGTTCAAGCTCAATCCGGTTGGCAGGGTACCGCTGGTCAAACTCCACATGTAAGGAGTCGTGCCGCCCGTGGCGGCCAGTGTAGTCGAATAGGCCACGTTGATTTGCCCGTTCGGAAGGGAAGTGGTGCTGATGGCCAGCGTCGCCGGAGTGATCGTGAGCGTCAGGTTCACGCTCTTTGTTTGTTGCGGGCTCCCGGAGTCCTTCACCTGGAATGTGAGCGGAGTGTTGCTGGCCGCCGCTGTCGGTGTCCCTGTGATCGCACCGGTGGATGCATTCAGGCTCAAGCCACCCGGCAGGGTGCCGCTGGTGATCGACCAGGTGAACGGCGTCGTTCCTCCGGTCGCAGCCAACGATTTGGTATAAGCGACCCCCACCTGTCCGTTCGGTAGCGAAGTGGTCGTGATTGCCAGCGTGGCCGGCGCGATCGTAAGCGTGAGCGTTTTGGGCGCCGTTTGCGCGGGCGTGCCGCTATCGGTCACCTTGAAGGTCAGCGAAGCGTTGGTCACCGGCGCCGTTGGCGTGCCGTTGATCACGCCGGTCGAGCTATTCAATGTCAGGCCTGCCGGGAGCGTGCCGCTGGTCAGAGACCACGTATACGGAGACGTGCCCCCCGTGGCCGTCAAGGTCGTGCTGTAGGCCACACCAACTTGTCCGCTCGGCAGCGAAGACGTGCTGATCACGGGAGGGGCGGGAAGGACGGTCAGCGTGAGGTTTGCGGTCTTCGTCTGTTGCGGATTTTCGGAGTCCTGCACCTGGAACGTCAGCGGCGTGCTGGTG
>DATJAK010000120.1:0-35031 GCA_035516375.1 Bryobacteraceae bacterium | reverse complement strand
CAACGACTGGCGCGACCTGAATGTCTACGACGTGGAAACGCATCACGCACAGCGCTTGTTACGCGATATCCGCGTGGGCGAGCTCGCCTTTGATTCGCAAACCGGCTCGATCTGGGGAGTGCGGCACAACAACGGGCTTTCGACGCTGGTCGAGATTCCGGCCCCGTACAACGAATTCAAACCGCTGCACGATTTCGAATACGGAACCGATATCTTCGATATTGACGTGTCCCCGGATGGCCGCTATTTGACGGGTTCCGTTGCGGATCTCAGTGGACGGCAGCAATTAGTTCGTTTCGAGATCGATAAGCTGCGCAAGGGGGACGCGTCGTTCGAAGTCCTCTACGATTTCCAATACAACACCCCGGGTAACTTTGTGTACTCGCCGGATGGGAAGTATTTGTACGGCTCGTCCTACTACACCGGCGCTTCGAACTTATTCCGTTACGACTTCGCGACCAAGAAAATGGATGTGATCAGCAATGCAGAAACCGGGCTGTTTCGGCCGCTGCCGCTGGCGGATGGTTCGCTGATCGCGTTCGAATACACCAGCCAGGGTTTCATTCCGGCTCGCGTTCCCACGCAGGCCTTGGAAGATGTCAGTGCGGTGAAGTACCTGGGCCAGGCGCTGCTGAACAAGTACCCGGAGCTGCGGTCCTGGAAAGTCTCGACGCCTTCGTCCATCAACTCGGAAAATTTGATTACGCGGGCCGGCGCGTACAACCCGCTGCATGAAATTCAGCTCATCTCGGCGTACCCCATCGTGCAGGGTTACAAAAGCACTGCGGCCGGCGGAATGCGCGCCGAGTTCTCCGACCGGCTGCGGCTCGCGGGAATCAACGTGGACGCCAGCTACTCGCCTGATCCGAATCTGCCTGGAATCGAGCAGCCGCATGTTTCGTTCGACGCCCATCTTTGGAACTGGAAACTGACTGGCGCCTTCAACTACGCCGATTTCTACGACCTGTTCGGCCCCACGAAAGTAAGCCGCAAGGGCGAGCAGTTGAAACTGGCGCACTCGCAGTTTCTGATTTACGACATGCCGCGAACTCTGTCGCTCGAATGGAACGTGGGCGGCTATTCCGATCTGGACCGGCTGCCCGATTATCAGAACGTCTTCGCGACTGTGCGCAATATGATGGAGGCCAATCTCGATCTCAAGTACTCCAATCTCACCCGGGCGCAGGGCGCGGTGGACGATGAGAGCGGCGTGGCGTGGGGCCTGTACGCGCGCATGTACTACGCCAACGGCGGTTTTCCAGCCATCTGGGCGAACTATGATCGCGGGTTTCTCTTGCCGCGCAACAGCTCGTTCTGGCTGCGGAGTTCGGCGGGGAAATCGTATGGCGATTCTTCGAGCCCATTCAGCAGCTTCTATTTCGGCGCATTCGGCAATAACTATATTGACCATGGGACCATCAGCCGCTATCGCGACTATTACAGTTTTCCCGGCGTGGATATCGATGCCATCAGCGCGCGCAGCTTCGGCAAGGTCCTGGGCGAATACAATCTTCCGCCGATGCGATTCCGTCGTTTGGGAACCACCTGGGGCTACGTGAATTGGGCGCGGCTGACGGCGTTTTCCTCCGGTCTGTTCACCAACCTCAGCAGCGCGGCCAGCCGGAGTTACTTCGCGAACCTCGGGCTACAACTCGACTTCCGCGTGGTGCTCTTCACCTACCTGAATACGACGCTGTCCGGCGGCTACGCGCGCGCCATCGACCAGAACGGCCGGACCTCGGGAGAGTACATGGTCTCCCTGCGCATCCTCTAATGTAGGAGATGATGCCGACATCCACCCTGCCATTGTTGGTGTCACAGATTGTCCTGAGCGTGTTGCCAGTGCTGATCTTCCTGGGCGCTCTGGAATTGATCGACACCTATCAACTGATCGCGCTGCGGCGGGTGCTCGGCAGCGTGGCGGTGGGATGCGTGGTGGCGTTGGTCTGCTATGGCCTGAACACTTCACTCTACGCGCTGGGAATCGTCTCTCCCGAATGGTGGGCTCGCTTTGGGGCGCCGGTTTTGGAAGAAGTGGCCAAGGGATTGTACGTGGCCTGGCTGATTCGATCGAGCCGGGTCGGATTCATGGTGGATGCGGCCATTGCGGGATTCGCGGTGGGCGCCGGCTTTGCGGTTCTCGAGAACCTTACGTATGTGGGGGATGTCAGCGCCAGCGGCTTAGCGGCAAGCGCGGTGCGCGGCTTGGGAACGGCGATGATGCACGGCGGCGCAACAGCCATATTCGGGGCCGTTTCGAGCAGTGTCGGCGAGATCCGAGCCTCACGCTCGGTGCTGGTATTTCTGCCCGGCTGGCTCATTGCGGTTCTGATTCACGAGCTCTATAACCAACCGCGGCACGCGCCGGTACTCGCCGCCGCAGTAGTCCTGGTGATGCTGCCTTTGATCATCGCGTTGATCTTCTGGCGCAGCGAAAAGGCGCTCGAAAAATGGCTCGGGACGAAACTGGATAAAGACATCGATCTGCTGCAGATGATGACGACCGGAACCTTCAGCTCGTCGCACGCCGGGTCGTACTTGCGATCGCTCGAAAGCGCGTTCTCGGCCGAGATCCTGGGCGATATGCTCTGCTATCTGCAGCTCATGCTGGAGCTGAGCGCGCGCGCGAAGGGCGACCTGTTGCGGCGCGAAATGGGTTTTCCGGTGACAGCCGATCCGGAGTTGCCGGGGCAGTTGAAAGAGCTGAGCTGGCTGGAATCGCGCATCGGCCGCGCCGGCAAACTGGCGTTGGCGCCGCTGCTGGGGCAGAGCCGGCGGGATATCTGGGAGATGCAGCAGCTGGCGGGACGGCCGGAGGGGTGAGTGGCTGCACTGGACGGCGATGCGCCCGTGCCGAGCGCCACGTCCGTAAACCTTCATCGCCGGTGCCTGTCACGCAACCGACACTCGAAGGCAACGGGTTCAAGTTTGTCCCGGCGGATGTCCCACGGCTCTACGATATCTATGTCGCCGCCGGTACAGCCTGACGCGCCCGCGACGATGCTGCCCACGATGAATAGCGCCACGCGGCCGTTATTCTCTCGATCGTGCCGCACCTCGTTCCGCGTAAGGAAGACCGATAAACCGAGAGACGTCGTGCCTTTCACCTCAACCCGAAGCTCACGATCACCGTCCCGGCAGAGCAGGTCGTAAGGTTCGGTGGCAGACACGTTCTTCACTTCCGGCCAATCGGTTGCGTAGTGGCGGATCGCCAAATCCATTGCGTAGGCCTCAATCGCCCTTCGGCCCTCAGGAGTGCCGCCCCAGCGTTGTCGGCCGCCGGGGACCCTCGGGCGAAGAGCAGTTTCGACGAGCGTGCGATCCGTAGCGTAGACGTATCCGGGGATGGTCTTGATACCGTTTGGTACACTTACCCAGCCGCCGTGCCGGCGGGGGTCCTTGCCGACGCGCAAGTGTGAGCATGCCTTGAATGCCTGCTCGTTCGCGAAGGTCACATACCCATTCTCATCGAGGAGTGCAGCCGGAAACTTCGTCAATTGATGAAACCAGTCGCCGGTCTTCGGTAAAGGGCTTGTCGGGCACGGAGGCCCAGGATTTCGCGAGATCCTTCCCCCTCAGCCGGTCTTCCGCGCCGGCGCGCGCGGGAGGCACCTCGACGTCCGGAAGCCGCAAATCACTCGGCGACAACGGAACCGGGCTGAAGTCAGCCGGAATCAGCCCACTCCTCACGCAGTGGAAACAGCGCTTGACCGCGACTCCGTTCTTGGCCGCCCACGCCAGCAGTTCCGGTTCGGACGCACAGACTTTACGCTTCGAAGTTAGCAATCCAAGGCCATCATCCAACAAGAAATACGGCGGGCCGCTGCCGAGGTGCTGGCATCGCGCTCCGTGAAGATTGGCACGCGCTCGCGTCAAGAGGGTCAAGAAGACCCCTTTCTGTTGTTTGGCCGCCACGCCTGAAATCGGTCGTGGGCTGAGGCGCCGTCGGTGTCAAGGAACTCTGTGATCATGTCTCGCTTGCCTATAGAGTATTGCCGGGTTCTTCAATCGGATTGCTTGTATGAAGCCTCAAGACGAGAGAATAGCACCGCGCCAACCTTAAACGTCTTTCTACCTCGTCCGGCCAACCCCGGGATCAACGGCGATCCGGAACCAATCCACAGGAGCGTATAGTCGCTGAACTGCTGCTAAATACCGGCGACGATTAACGAAGCCTAACTCGACCACCAGCACCAACGCACACACCGCTAGAAACCAGCCGCCGCGACATCTGGGAGATGCAACAGTTGGCGGGTAGGCCAGAGGGGTGAGTGGGCGACAGCTGTGGTTGCATGGAGGCTCCGGCGCTTCGACAGAGTGGCCGTTTCTGACGTGTCAGGTCCAACCGCGGTGCGTAAGGGAACCGCACTGACCATGGCGTTCCTGAGCCGCTTAGGCTAAACTCTTCACCCAGGAGATTACCGTGTCTGCTGCGCAAGGTTCTGTTACCCTTTTGGAGGATCCCATTGCAAAGGAGCTATTGAGCTCGAAGATCCCTGCCAGGCTTGGCTATGTATGGCCCGACGGCACTCCTCGTGTGGTGCCGGTCTGGTTTCACTGGAATGGGACCGAGTTCGTGATCGCTACGATGCCGAAGGCGCCCAAAGTCAAGGCGCTCAGAGTGAATCCAAAAGTCGCATTGACAGTCGACGACAACACCTTCCCTCACAAAGTCTTGCTGGTCAGGGGTACAGCGGCATTGAAGGAAGTGACAGGGATCGTGCCTGAATATGAACTGGCTGCGCATCGATACTTTGGTGACGTGCAAGGGGCTGAATGGATTCAACAAGCGCGCCAAACCGTAAAGAGTATGGTCCGAATTAGCGTGCGGCCCGAGTGGGTTGGCGTTCTGGATTTTCAATCGCGCTTCCCTAGCACTCTTCACTAGAAGCGCAATCGTGTTCGCTCCATTTTTCAATCGAGTCGAACCACATCGAGTAGCGCTCTGAGACGCTACTCCAATCAGAGCCAACCGCGCCCGTGGAGCAGCGTTAAAGCGAAACACCGGCAGGGATGCCGGTGCCACTTGGTAGCACAGGCCTCCCGGCCTGTGTCTTTCATCGAAAACGTAACTCGACCACCAACGCCAGCACGGCCAACACCGCACACAGCACCGGGAACCAGTCGCCGAGCCGGGTATAGAAGGTCTGCTCGGCGATGTAAGTGAAGCCTGTATACGACGTCGCTTGCGTATAGAGGGGCAGTGTGCCGCGCAAGCGGCCGGCGGGATCGATCGTGCCCGTTATGCCGTCGTTGGCCGAGCGCAGGATCCAGCGGCGATTCTCGGCGGCGCGCATGCGCACGATGGTTAAGTGCTGCTGGCGGGCCGCGCTTTTTCCAAACCAGCCGTCGTTGGAAATGTTGTAGAGCACTTCGGCGCCGCCGGCCGCGAATTTACGCACGAAGTTGGGGAATACCGACTCGTAGCAGATGAACCCGCCGATCTGGTGGCCATCCACGGGCGACACCACCACGCGGCGGCCGGCCGCGAAATCGCCCACCTCGGTGGAGATCTTGTTGGCGAACCCGAATGGCCACGGCACGAATTCGCCGAACGGCACCAGGTTCACTTTGTCATAGCGGCTGACCGGGGCGCCGGCGGAGGAAATCACCACCGCGGAGTTGAGCGGGCGGCCATCATCGGTGTGTGCCACCACGCCGATCACCAGGTTGGCGTGAATGGTGCGCGCCAGGTTGTCGATGGTTTGGCGGAACCGGTTGTCTTCGTAGTAGTAAAACGGAGCGGGAACCTCCGGCCAGAACACCAGCGAGGGCGGAGCGGAAGCTTCGATCAAGGCGCTACGCTCAGTGAGCTCGGCGAGGCTGTCGACGGTTTGATAGAGAGAGTCCGTGGTCCACTGTTCGGTTTGGGAGATATTCGGTTGGACCAGAAGGGCCTGGTCGCGGCCGCGCAAAGCCGCCGGCAGGGGAGGCAGAAACACGATAAACGGCAGCAGCAGGAGCCACAGCAATTCCAGGCGCGGACGCTGCAACAGGGCCAGCGCTAGGGCAGTCGCCATCATGGCAAAGACGAACGAGATCCCCCAGACGCCGGTGATGGGCGCGAGCCGAAGCGGCACACCCATGTCGATGCCGGCATTGCCCAGCGTGAGCCATTGGAATCCGAGGAAGCCGTGCGTCACTTCTACTGCGACCCACAATGCAGCCACGGCCGGGACGGCCCACCACCGCCGCAGCAGGATGCCGGCGAGCAGGGTGAAGAACGCCATGTGGAGGCCCTTGGTGACGGCGAACAAAGTGAAGACGGCCCAGCCGGCCACCGATCCTAAGCCGCCGTAAACCGTGAGCGTGTACTCGATCCAATAGCAGACACCGAACCAGTAGACGGCGCCCGCGGCCCAACCCACCAGGAAGCGCCGCAGCGGACGCGCTTCGCGGGCGGCAGCGATCAGCAGCGGCGTCAATGCAATGGGAGCCAGATAGACATAGTGGAAACCGGGGAAGATGAGAATCAGCAGCGCAGCCGAGACGAGCGCCAGCGCCCAATTCAGCACGGCGTTCGCCGCGCTTGCTCATGGACGGCATCGGCCATGTAGGAGCTGCGCACCAATGGACCGCTGAATACCATCTGGAATCCGAGCGAGAGGCCGTACTCGCGGTAGCGCTCGAACTGCCGCGGCTCGATATAGGCTGCCACGGGCAGATTTCGGCGCGTGGGCTGCAGGTATTGGCCGATGGTGGCGATGTCCGTTCCGGCAGCGCGCAGATCGCTGAGCAGAGCGTGTACTTCCGATTCGGTTTCGCCCAACCCTACCATGAAGCCCGACTTGGTGAGAACGCCGCGGCCGTGCGCGAAGGCCAATACGTGGAGCGACTGCCGATAGTCGGCCTGTGGGCGCACGCGGCGATACAGGCGCGGCACCGTTTCGACATTGTGATTGAAAACGTGCGGCCCGGCCGCGAGCACACGCTCGATGGCCTGGAGATCGCCACAGAAATCCGGTGTCAGCACTTCGACTCGCGCCTCGGGAAGGGCGCGCCGCACCGCGCGCACGGTTTCGGCAAAGTGCTGGGAGCCTCCGTCGGGCAGATCGTCACGGTTTACGCTGGTAATCACCACGTAGCGCAGGTTCATGGCTTCGGCCATCCGCGCTACGTTGGCCGACTCCGCGGGATCGAGGCGCATGTCGTGCCGGGCCGGATTACCTTTGGGCACCGAGCAGAAGCCGCAGCCGCGCGTGCAGCGGTTGCCGAGGATCATGAAGGTGGCGGCCGAACGTGAAAAGCATTCGTGGATGTTGGGGCAGCGCGCCGATTCGCAAACCGTGTGCAGATGCAACCGGCGCAGGTCGCTTTTGAGACGATGGAGCGATTCGAAATGCGTGCGCGGCTTGCGCGCCCATTCCGGCAGGCGCGGACGGGGAATGGGGCCGAGCTGCACCAGGGAATCGCTCATACTACACCCGACCCGGGCTCCCGCTCCCTAACGGTCGCGGTTCTTTGTGAGGCTGCGGCCATAAGGGAGCGGAGCTTGGACTTTCAGAGCAACCGTGCACGCTAATGCTTCAGGATGGGATGGAAGCCGGCGTTTTCCAGCTTGGATTTGGCCTCGCCCAGCGCTTGCGTATCGCCATAGGGACCCACTAAGACGCGCACCAGATTGTTGGGACCTTGCCCGAGCGATGTGGGGAAGCCTTTGTCCTTAAGCGCCTTCGCCACCATTTCCGCCTGCGCCTGCGGCACCGCGATCACTTGCCAATAGGTTCCAGGCGCGGGTTCGGTGGCGGCCGGCGTCACTACGGCCGGTGTCACTGCTGGGTGAGCAGGGGGAGGAGCCGCCGCGGGACCTTCGCGGGCCGGCTGAGTGGTCGGCTGCGCCGGCGCGTCGGCCGGCTTATCCGCCGCCGCGCTCTCTTCAGTCGGTTCGGATTCTTGCGCCGCGGGAGTAGTCGCCGTGGGTTCTGCCGGAGATGCCGGCTCGGGACGCGTCTCCCTGGGGGTTGGGTTGGGAACTGCTGCGGCGGCCTCGGCCGGTCTTCCGGTTGGCGCGGAATTTCGTCCCACGATGTAACCCATCGCGAACGCCACTCCAAACAGGAGCGCCACTACAAAAAAGCCGCTCAACAGATGCCGGTTGCCCAGCACCAGCTCGAATTCACCGGTCTCGTTATTCTTCATGGTTTGGGAGCGTTACCCTGGCCTACACGCTCCAGAGCACGCTCCAATGATGTGATTATATCGAGCGGCAGCGGGAAAACAATGGTCGTATTTTTCTCCGTGCCGATCTCCACCAGCGTTTGCAAATAACGCAGTTGGATGGCGGCGGGCTGCTGCTGGATCACAGCCGCGGCCATGGCGAGTTTTTCCGCTGCCGTGTACTCGCCCTCGGCGTGGATGATCTTTGCGCGGCGCTCGCGCTCCGCTTCGGCCTGCCGCGCAATCGCGCGGATCATCTGCTCGGCCAGGTCCACCTGCTTCACTTCCACCAGCGTCACCTTCACTCCCCAGGCGGCCGTTTGGGAATCGAGAACAGATTGCAGACGGAGGTTGAGTTTTTCGCGCTGGCTTAACAATTCATCGAGTTCGACCTCACCCAATACGCTGCGTAGCGTGGTCTGCGCGAGCTGCGAGGTGGCGTAGAGAAAGTTCGAGACTTCGACCACCGCCAGGCGCGGCTCGATGACGCGGAAATACAGAACCGCATTCACTTTGACAGTGACATTGTCGCGCGTGATCACGTCTTGTGAGGGAACTTCAAGTGTATCGATACGGAGGGACACGCGGACAATCCGATCGAGCGGCGCGAACACCAGAATTACGCCGGGACCCTTGGGTTGCGGCAACAGCCGGCCCAATCGGAAGATGACGCCGCGCTCGTATTCGCGCAGAATTTTGATGGAGCTCAACAGGTAGATCACGATCACCACGACGAAAAGAGCGGTGGGGGTTTCGATCATCGGGGACCTCCAGTCTGTTCAGGAACAGGTTCTACCGTCAGCTTGAGATTGTCAATGGCGGTCACGCGTACGCGGGCGCCGATGGTCACCGGTTGAGCCGCGACCGCGTCCCAGTATTCGCCATGCACGAAGATCTTGCCGGCAGGCGCGAGCTCGGTAACGGCGGCGCCGATGCTTCCGATCATGCCCTCGACACCGGTTTCCACTTTGCTATGGCGCGAGCGCACGGCCAGCGTGAGCAGCAACAGCGTAATTGCGGAAAACGGAAGCGCCAGACCGATCGCGGTTCCCCAGTGGATGCGCATTTCGGGGATCGGGCCATTTACGAGCAAGACTGCTCCCAGCACCATCGAAACCGCGCCGCCCAGGCCCAGAACGCCGTGTGACGTGAATTTGGCCTCCAGCACGAAGAGGGTGAGCGATAACACCAGCAGCGCCGCTCCCAGCCAATTGATGGGCAGCACCGAGAGCGCCGAGAGGCCCAGGAGCACCAGGATCGCCCCCACGACGCCGGGGGCGATCAAGCCCGGCGAAGAGAACTCGGCGTAAATCCCCAGCGCGCCGAGCACCAGCAGGATGAGCGCGATGTTGGGGTCGGCAATGGCGGAGATGATCCTCTGGCGCAGCGAACGCTCATAGACTTCGATGGTCGCGCCGGTGGTATGCAGCGTTTCCTTCGCGCCGTTGAAACGGGTGATCTCGCGCCCATCGAGCGCGGCCAGGAGAGCTTCTTCATTGGGTGCGATGAGATCGATGAGGTGCTGGTCGAGGGCTTCCTTCTCGGTGAACGATTTGCTCTCGCGCACGGCGCTTTCCGCCAACGCGCTGTTGCGGCCGCGCTTGGTGCAGATGCTACGCATGTATGCGGCCGCGTCGTTTTCCACCTTCTGCTTTTCGATCGCATCCATCTCTCCGCCGCCGAGACTTACGGGGTGCGCGGCGCCGGTATTGGTGCCCGGCGCCATGGCGGCGATGTCGCCGCTTTCCAAAAGGAAGAAACCGGCGGATGCGGAGCGCCCTCCGCTGGGCGCGACATACATCACCACGGGGACAGGCGAGGCCACAACCTTTTCGATGGTTTCGCGCATCGCGTCCATCAATCCGCCGGGAGTGTTGAGCCGTACGATAACAAGCGATGCACCTTCCGTGCGTGCCTGGGCCAGTGCGCTAGCGACGATTTCAGTAGTAACGGGGTGGATCATGCCGTCCACATCCACGACAATCACCTTAGGGGACGCCAATGCAGCCTGCGCCAGACAGGCGAACAGCGCTGCGCGGATCGCTCGTGGTCGCACCGTGCTTTCATCTTACCGTACTCGGATATGCCGGTCTGAAAACGAACGGGAAATAACAAAAAGAGACTGGAAGTTATCGTCACCATTCGATGAATAGAAAGTTTTGATAGGCAGGCTGCGGCTTATCCGTTAAAATGAGGAGAGGTTTTCTCAAAACGGAACCCATTAATCGTATGGCTAGAAAGCGTAATCCCGAGAATGACTTGGTTGTAACTCCCAGCGCGGCTGCCACGCGGCCTCGCCGAACGGCCACTGCCCGGCCCAAGCACTCCCCGACTACCGCTGAAACACCGGAAGAATCTGGAGTCCCGTCGGAGCCGCAAGCGTCGGCTGATGCGTCCAGACGGGAACCGTCGCACGAAGAGATCCGCGCCCGGGCTCACTCATACTGGGAAGCTCGGGGGTGCCAAGGTGGTTCCCCGGAAGAAGACTGGCGTCGCGCTGAAGAGGAACTGCGCCTCCAGACCGAGATGGCCACGATATAGCTACCGGTATTTCCGCAGCACGGCCAGCAGGCGGCCTTGAATTTGAACATCGCGGGCCGGAACAATAATCGGTTTGAGCGTGGAGTTGGCCGGTTGCAACCGCACTCGATCACCTGGTTCCCTGTAGAATCGCTTTAGCGTTGTTTCGCTCCCGGCGACGAGCGCGACCACAATTTCGCCGTCGTGCGCTTGTGCTGCCTTTTCCAACAGGATCAGATCGCCATCGCAAATGTGATCGTCGATCATGGAGTTCCCGCGCACTTCAAGCGCGAACGTGTTTCCATTTCCCGCAAAATCGGCCAGATTCAGAGTTTCGCGCTGTTCCACCGCCTCCACCGGAGAGCCCGCCGCAATTCGTCCTAACAACGGAATTTCCACAGTAGGCTTGACGCGCCGCTGCTCCTGCAGGTATTTGGGGGCCAATTCGAGCGACCGGCTCTGGTTGAATCCACGTTTCAGGTAATTCTTGGTCTCGAGCGCCGAGATATGTTTGTGGACCGTGGCCAGCGAGGCCAGATCCAGCCCGTGGGCAATCTCTTCATAGCTCGGACAATAGCCGTTGTCATCCTGGAAATGGGAGATGAAATCGAGCACCTGTTTTTGCCGCTTGGTCAAAGGCATACGGTTTTCTCTTTTTATATTGGGCGAAGAAAAGGGGAAATGCAAGAGAAGACTGTGATTATTTACTTGACCACATCTCCAAATAGGGAAAGCAACAGCTTGCGGTGACAGGCTGGTGTTCGGTTCTATCGCGTCCAGAGCGGGCGAGTATGAAAGAGACGAATCAGGAATTGCAAGATTCGGTGTGCTACTGAACCACCGACGGGTGTGGGCTTAGGCCTTATCTCGTTTGGCACGAAGTGCAAGGAGTCAACTCCGTTTCTTCCCAGTGGAGCGATTCGGCCACGAGTCCATTGTAATACCGGGAGGTATAATCATTTCGCATGGTCCGACTAGGTGCTCACCTGAGAACCGGATTCCTGATATTGCTGCTTTCATGCCTGCTGGCTTTAGGCTTGGGGCTTCTCCAAGGGGGCTCAGGGATGGCATCCCAAGGCGGCGCTATCGGCTGGCGTGGAATCGTGCTGGTCTTTCTTGGTTTAGGTATTGTTTGTTTCGACCTGATTGCGATAGTCGGCTTCATAAAGAGCCCCGGTCGAAATGATTGAGACAATCAAACGATCCGACGAAGCCGCGTTTCTCGGTGCCGGGTATACGGTTCTTCCTTCTCTCCATGCAAGCGGAACCGGTTCGTGCGCTCGATTGCCGTGCATGCCCATCTCTGCCATAACCGGTCTGCGCCACAAATAACGAGGCGTATTTCGCTGCCTTCCGTGGGGCAGACCGTCGTTTTGTGCGGTCTGCCAGGGTGTGCGAAGCGCGCCGGTGCGCCGCTGTGCGGCGCCGGCAGACGACGGAAACCGATCGTCTGCCCCACAGAGTTAGACTGCATTCTGTATGACGCACTACACCAGCTGCGTTGGCGCTCCGCGATAGCTCCCAAACGTGGGTTGAGGACATAAAGTTTTTTGCCGCCGCCGCCGATGGATCATTCAGTTTGACCATGATCTCCATTCGGCACTCGATCAACGATCTCGAGAAAAGTGAGCAGCTGAGGCAGCTGATGTTAGATTGCTACCTCGCCGCCATCAAGAATGTGGCGCATTATGCCATCGAGCTCGATGCGGAGATGGTCGGCCCGTACCGAGCGAATGTCGAGGCCGTGGCCGGCGACGTCCAACAGGGCACCGCTGAGGCCCTGGTGGAAAGCCGCTCGAATCTCAGGGCACTTCTCCGGAATTATCGCGACAAGGCGTCCGAGTACCTGAACCAGCTTCGCGCGGAGCTGGCGAATACGGCGAATGCGTTACAACGCATTCTGAATACACTCTCCCTGTCCGACGGCGACCACGAGGTTCGCTTGCGGCAGGCGATTCAGAGTTTGCGGGGGATTGCGGGCTCACCGGCGGCAGCGGCGGTCCAATCCGCTCTCCAGTCCTCAATTGAAAACCTCGAGCAGACGCTCGACCAATTGCGCGCTCAGCAGCAGATGACGGTTTCTCAGTTTCTTCTCGAGATCAGTTTGCTGCACAAGCGCATCGACGCCCTGGAATCGGCCGTGTCGATCGACAATCTAACCAAGCTTTTCACCCGGGTCGAGATGGAACACCGCATTCGCTCCGCCGATAGCTGTGGCTCCCTCCTGTTGATCCGCGTTCAGGGTTTCCGGCTGGCCCAGGCCAGGTTTGAGCCCGCGGTGGCCCTGGAACTCGCCGGCGCTTTTACCAAGCGTCTTCGCAATTGCCTGCTGCCGAACGCTCTGATCGGGCGGTGGTCCGAGGAAGAGTTCGTTGTGGTTGTGCCCACTTCCAGGGAGGAGACCATGGCCAGCGCCAAGCTGGTGGCAGCGCAACTATCCGGCTCGTATGTATGCCTGCAGGGCGGGAAGACGGTGCGCCCAACCCTACAGATCGATGTCGCGGCCTTAGATCTGGCTCCGGGGCAAGCCGAGGACACATTGGTGAAGATCGGGCAGTTCCTAAAGGGGTAATCACCTTAAACGTCTTGCGACCCGTTGACCAAAGTGAGTAGTGACTCACACGAGCGGACCGGCCCATCCTAAGGTGGGGGGTAGCATTCCCACGGAGGTTTTCTATCTTGCAATCCGGCCTCTACTTACTGGATGTCTCGACGGCTCTGCCCACTTTGATTCCCGCGGTGTTTCTCGGTTTGGCCGTGTTCTGGAGCATCTTCCTTTATAACGGTCTGGTGCTGGCACGCAACCGCACGCAGGAGGCCTGGTCGGGAATCGACGTGCAGCTCAGGCGCCGTTCCAGCTTGATACCCAACCTGGTGGAAACGGTTCGAGGTTATGCCAAGCATGAGCATGAAGTCTTCGCCGAAGTCGCTGAGGCGCGCGGGGCGCTGGCCAAAGCCAACGGTCCGGCGACCGCAGCCGGCGCGGACCAGATGCTCAGCGCCGCTCTGGGCCGTTTGATGGCGGTTGCGGAAAACTATCCTCAACTACAAGCCGCCGGCACATTCCGCCAACTCCAGGACGAGCTGGCCGACACGGAAGAAAAGATCGCGTATGCGCGCCAGTTTTATAACCAGAATGCGCTCGATTACAACACGCGCATCCAGAGTTTCCCGGGAAATCAATTTGCAAGCTGGTTCCGCTTCGAGCCCTTCGATTTCTTCAACACAGAAGAAAGCACGAAGGCGGATGTGAAGGTCAGTTTCACGGCCGCGTGACATGTTAGCCACTCCGACTACCCAGCCGGTGCTGGTATACAACCGCATCGCGAAGAACCGGCGCACCACCTGGCTTCTGGCGTCGCTCGCGTTTCTGCTAGTGGTCCCGTTCATCCTGGGAATCAGCTTCATCGTCTCGCTCGGAATCGTCGCGCGGGTAAGCCCGCACCTGCACGTCAACCGGTCGGAAATGCAGTGGGAGGCGGAGTACCTCGAGAACAACACGGACATTTCGGATGAGACGCGCGCCGCGATCCAGCGCAAGCTCGATGAGCAGCAGAAGAAGCTCAAGGGCCAACACGCGGCGGATTCGGGATTGTTCACGGAGCTCATGGTCGTGGTGTCGGCCGGGCTGTTGGTGGTCGGAGGCATTCTGTTCTGGGGAGTTGCCTCGTCGCCAACCTCGAAGCTGCTGGTGCAGGTTGGCGCACAACCGGCGGGCGAGCGGGAAATCGAAGCCCGGCGCCTGTTGGAAAATCTTGCGATCGGCGCGGGGCTTCCCTGGCCCAAACTCTACGTGATCGAAACCAGCGCGCCGAATGCCTTCACTGCCGGCATGGACCCGCACCACGCCGTGGTCGCGGTCACGCGAGGAGCGTTGAAACTCTTCGACAAGCGGGAGCTGGAAGGCGTATTCGCGCACGAACTGTCGCACATCGGCAATCACGACATCCAGCTGAACACCATCGTCGCGATGATTGCGCTGTTCCTCCGCGTTCCGTACCTGCTGTTTAAACGCGAACTGCGGCAAGGATCCACTCGCCCCAGCCGGCGGCTGGGCATCTGGGAGATCGCGCTCTCACCCATCGGAATCTACATCCTGTTCATCGCTCCGATCCTGGGGGCGCTGTTGCGCGCCGCCGTCTCCCGTGAACGGGAATTTCTGGCCGATGCCGATGGCGTTCTGCTCACCCGCTATCCCGAAGGATTGCTGCGCGCGCTGGGAAAGATCGCGGGCGCGGGTTCGCTCATGACCAAGGCGAACCCGGCTTATGCACACCTGTATTTCGCCAATCCGGGCGGAGCAACGCAGGGATGGTTCACTGGGAACCTGATGGCAACCCACCCGCCGCTCTCCGATCGCATTGAACGGCTCTCGGAGTTTCAAGGTCCCACGGCGACGGCCGCGCTCAAAGAAGCGATCGAACAGGGCAAGGATTTCACCGAACAGCATCCCATCGTAGAGGTGATGGAGCTGTACCCCCTGGCTGCGCAGGATGAACTGGCTGTTCTCAACGTGGGGAATCCACTGGGCCGCGTCTACCGGCTTCTGGCCCATTCCCCGGTTCCCCTCTACGATCAGCCGACCGCCGGCTCGCTCGTGCAAACGTATGTACAGCCGGGATCTCTCATCGTGGGGTTCGACGACCCCGGTCCGTACCGCCAGGTCAATACGCCAGACCAGACCTTCGGATACCTCGACCGTTCCGTAAAGCTACAGCTTCTGAACGATATCGTTCCGGACGAGGTGTACAATCCCAAGCTGCGCGCAGCCGCCGAGTCCATACTGCCTCCGCTATCGGTGGCGCTGGCGACAACGGTTGCCAAGAAAGCTCAGACCAAACCGCAAGGTCTTACCCCGGAGCAGCTCGTGGTGGTGAGCGTATTCGCGCTGTTGGTCTTCGTGGGCATGTTCTTCCTGCTGACCAAGCTGGGTTGAAGCCGCAACACAACACCAAAGCCAGGCGGACGACAATAACCGATCGTCTGCCCTACCTCACATCAGCGACAGCGGGTCCACGTCGATGACCAGTGCGGTAGCTCCCCACTTCTCTGCCTGCGCAACGGAACGCACGCTTTGGAGAAGCTCATTGAGTGCCTTGCGGCTGGCTGCTTTGATGAGAAACTGATAGCGGTATTCATTCTTGAGCCGTGCCACAGGGGCTTCGGCAGGCCCCATGATCTTGAGTTTTTCGGGCGGCGGCGTGAACCGCAATGCCAGCTCGGAACTCATCCGCATCGCCATTTCCTTCTGTTCGCTGCGCACCAGCAGATTGGCCATGGCGCTGAACGGCGGATAGTGCAGCGCGCGGCGAAAGGCGAGTTCTTTGGTGTAGAACGCCTGATAATCCTGCGCGGCGGCCAGGCGCACGGCGTAGTGGTCGGGGTTGATGGTCTGCACCAGAACGATCCCAGGAATGCTGCCGCGCCCCGCGCGTCCCGCCACTTGCGTAAGCAACTGAAAAGTGCGCTCGGCCGCGCGGAAGTCGGGAATGCCCAACCCGACATCCGCCGAGATCACTCCCACCAGCGTGACGTTCGGAATGTCGTGGCCCTTAGCGATCATCTGCGTGCCCACCAGAATGTCGAAGTTGCCTTCGCGGAACTCGTGCAGGATCGATTCATATTGGCGCTTGCCAGTCACGGTGTCGCGGTCGAGCCGCGCAATGCGGGCGGTGGGGAATTGCTGATGCAGCTCCTCTTCGACGCGCTCCGACCCGAGGCCGAGGAAATAGATGTGGTCGCTCGAGCATTTGAAACACACGTTGGGCACTTTCTGGGCGTAGCCGCAGTAGTGGCACAGCAGGCGCCGGTCGCGTTTGTGGTAGGTCAAGGTGACGGAGCAGTTGACGCACTGGATCCGCTCGCCGCAGGCGCGGCAGGCAACGAAACTCGAGAACCCGCGGCGGTTGAGCAGGACGATGGTCTGCTCGCCACTCTTCAACCGCTCGGCCAATGCTTCGATCAGTTTGCGCGAGAACGTGGCTTGTTTGCGCGTTTCCAGAAATTCCTGCCGCATGTCGATGAGTTCCACCGTCGGCATGGGCCTTTGTTCGATTCGCCCTGGCAGTTCGAGCAAAGTGTACTTCCTGCGCTCGGCGTTATAGCGGCTCTCCAGACTGGGTGTGGCCGAGCCCAGGACGACGCACGCCCCCGCGCCTTGCGCGCGCATGATGGCCACATCGCGGCCGTTGTAGCGCGGCGTCTCTTCCTGCTTGTAGCTGCCATCGTGCTCTTCATCGACCACGATCAAGCCGAGGTTTGCGACCGGCGCGAAGACTCCCGAGCGCGTGCCCACCACTACCGAAGCCGCGCCCGACCGGATACGCCGCCACTGTTCCGAACGCTCGACGTCGGTAAACGCGCTGTGCAGGATAGCGACGCGATCGCCAAACCGGGAGAAGAACTGTCCCGCCATCGCCGGGGTCAGCGCGATCTCCGGCACCATGAGAAGAGCGCTACGGCCCTCGCCCAGCACGGTTTCGATCGCGTTGAGATAGACTTCGGTCTTGCCCGAACCGGTGACGCCGTGCAGCAGGAAGACGCGGAACTGCTTCTGCTGAATGGCCTCCCGAATCTCTTCGAAGGCCGCTTGCTGCGGCGCGTTGAGGGTGTGGGGCGCGCGCACGGCGCCCGGCGTGATGGTCAGCGGTTCGCGAGTCAAGGAAACCACGCCTTTGCGGGCCAGGGAGCGCGCGGCGCTGCTGGCGTTCTTGACTGTGTCTTCCACGTCCTTCAGATGGTGCGAACCCGGATGCAATTCCAGAAACGCGTGCAACTCGCGCTCGCTCTTACTGAGCTTGCCTTCCACCGCCTTGCCGCTGAGTTCTACTCGCAGACGATCGGACGGCGCGCGCAACGGGTCGCGTTCGGTTTGCACCTGTTCGGCCACGATGAAACCGCGGCGCTCGAGCGAGCGCATGGCTTTATCGGCAAGGGGCAGGGCTTTGGAAAGATACGCCGCCGACAGCGGCCGTTTCTCGAGCATGTGCAGCACCTGCACCGCAGGGTCGTCGGTGGACGCGGCCAGCAGGAGCTGCCGCGCGGCGTCGCGCCCCGAGTCAGTTAATGACCAAACCTTGCCGCTGCGGATCTCAGACGCCAGGGGAAGCATGCTGCGCAAGACTTCGCCGAGCGGCGCGCAATAGTACGCGGCGATCCAGCGGCCGAGCGCGAGCAATTCGGAATTGAGCACTGGCTCGGAATCAATGAGCCGCAACGCCTCGCGCGTGCCCACGGCCGGAGGATCGTCGTGGCAGTTGAGGATCACTCCGGTGAGCTTGCGCGGTCCGAACGGCACCAGGATGCGGCTGCCGGCGTGAACGCGATGCCGCAGCGTTTCCGGCAGCGCATAGGTGAACGGTTGATCGAGCGGCACCGGCAGACTGACGTCGCAGTACCGAAACGAACCGGGATTCATGGAAACTCCAGCATAGCGAACCGCCTTACAATTGAATCGAGGACAGGCTTGGAGAACCGCGAAATCGCCCGCATCTTGTCGGAAACGGCCGATCTGATGGAGATCGCCAGCGAAGATTCCTTCCGTATCCGCAGTTATCGCAACGGCGCCACAGCCGTGGAAGGACACCCCGAGCGAATCGCCGATATTCTGAAGGACCCGGGGCGCAAAGTGACCGACATCCCGGGTATCGGCAAAGGGTTGGCGCTGGTGCTGGCCGAAATCGTGGACCACGGGTCGTGCGACCGGCGCGACGCGCTTCTTCAGAAGTTCCCGCCGACGGCACTCGAGTTTCTGAAAATCCAAGGCCTGGGTCCCAAGGGTATCGCCTTGATTTTCGAACATTACCGCGTCAGCACCATGGACGAGCTGGAGCGGCTCTGCCACGAACATAAGCTGCGCGAGCTGCCGCGTATGGGCGCCAAGCTGGAAGAGAAGGTGCTCCGGTCGATCGCGCAGTACCGGCAACGGACCGGCCGCTACCTGTTGAGTTACGCCGAGGGCGTGGCGCAGGAATTGACGGACCTGTTTCGCCAGGTGCCGGGCGTGGAAGCGATCACGCCGGCCGGCAGCCTGCGGCGCGGCCGCGAAACCGTGGGCGACCTCGACCTGCTGGTGACGGGGCCAAACGCAACGGCCGCGCTCGACAAGTTTATCGGCTCGCCGCGCGTGGACGAAGTGCTCGGCCGCGGCGAGAACAAAGCCAGCGCGAAATTCGGGCACCAGGGGTTGCAAGTGGACGTGCGCGCGTTGCCGCTCGAGAGTTTTGGCGCGGCCATGCAATACTTCACCGGAAGCAAGGATCACAACGTGGCCATCCGCATGCGCGCGGTGCGGATGGGACTGAAGCTCAGCGAGTATGGGCTGTTTCGCGTGGAAGACGATTCCAAGGTGGCGGGCGCAACCGAAGAAGGCATTTACGAAGCGCTGGGGTTGCGCTGGATTCCGCCGGAATTGCGAGAAAACTGCGGCGAGATTGAAGCCGCCGAAACCGGCTGCCTGCCGGAGTTGGTGGAGCTGAATCACATCCGCGGCGACGTGCACATGCACACCACTGAGACCGACGGCCGCGCCACGCTCGAAGAAATGGCGGAGGCGGCGCGCGGGCTCGGTTACGAATACATCGCCATCACCGACCATTCCAAATCGCTGGCTATGGCCAATGGTTTGGATGAAGCCCGCGCGGTGGCGTTCGCCAAACGCGTCCGCGAGCTGAATCGCAATGGTCTGGGAATCCGGATTTTCTCCGGCCTCGAATGCGACATTCTCCGCGACGGGACTCTGGACCTGGCCAACGACGCATTGGCGGAACTTGACCTGGTGATCGGCAGCGTGCACAGCCACATGAACCTGGAAGCCGGGGAGATGACCGATCGATTGTTGCGCGCGCTCGAATGCCCCCACGTGCGGATTCTCGGGCACCCCACGGGCCGCATGCTGCTACAACGCGAACCCTTTCCGTTCGATTTCGAGCGAATCGTGGCGGAGGCGGTGCGGCGCGGCGTATGGCTCGAAATCAACGCGAGCCCCGAGCGCCTCGACCTGAACGCCGCCATGATCCGCACCGCCAAATCGAAGGGCGCGAGGTTCACGATCTCCACCGACGCGCACCATCCCAAACACCTGAACAGCATGCGTTATGGCGTGATCACCGCGCGGCGCGGTTGGCTGGGCCCCTCGGACATTCTGAACACGCTCCCGGCAGACCGTTTTGCCGCCGCGCTCCGAACGAGACCATGAAAATCACCTCTTCCCGCGAAGTCTACCAGTGCAGGTTATTCAGCGTTACCGAAGATCAGGCTGTCGACCAGAAAAGCGACTTCCATATCGAGCGTTCCGTGGTGCGCCACGCCGGCTCCGCCGTGATGATGCCAGTGGATGAAAAGCGGCGCATTCTGCTGGTGCGGCAATACCGCCTGCCGGCCGAGCGGTATCTGTGGGAGCTTCCCGCGGGACGGCTCGATCCCGGCGAAAAGCCGCTGCAGACTGCCAAGCGGGAATTGGTCGAAGAGACCGGATATCGCGCGAAGACCTGGAAGAAGCTGGCGTCGTTTTGGGTCAGCCCCGGCTACGTTCAGGAACGGATGACCATCTTCCTGGCGACTGATCTGACCGCCGGCAAAGCCACGCCGATGGACGATGAACGCATCGAGGTGGCCTGGTTCACGCCAAAGGAAGTTGCGGAGATGATCCGTACCGGCAAGGTGGAAGATGCCAAGACGATGATCGGCTTTTATACGTGGAAAGAGCGCGGGCGCGGGTAAGTAAGTCTTGTGGGGCAGACGATCGCCTTTCGTCGTCTGCCGGGTTGGCGCACTAACCGGAACTCCTCGCTCTCGTCTAACCCGCCATGCAGGGATGGATGTCCGCGCTCCGCACCTTGATCCGGCGGCCTGGTTTTAGCCTGGCAGTGGTTGGCCTCTTGACGCTGGGAATTGCGGTCAACACCGGGCTTTTTTCGGTCGTCGATACGGTCCTGCTGAAGCCGCTGCCGTATCCGGAGCCGTCCCAACTCGTCAATCTGATGGAGGCAAGCCCCGCCAAGGCGCAGAAGGAAAGCCTGGTTGCACCGCAACGTCTGGAGGATTGGAACCGGCTCAGCCGGACGTTCTCGGCGATTGCGGGTTCTTACACCGAAAATGTGACGGATACCAGCGGCTCCGAGCCCCAGCGGCTCAACGGCCGGCGCGTTTCACCCCGGTATTTTCAGGTGTTCGGTACGAGGCCGGTGATCGGGCGCACGTTCACGCCAGACGAAGAGCGTTTCGGCGGGCCGCAAGCCGCAGTCATCAGCTATGGATTGTGGGAGCGGCGCTACGGGCGAGACCCGCACGTCACGTCCCGGCGGCTGATAATCGGCGGTCAGGGCTTCAGCGTGGTCGGCGTCATGCCGCCTAATTTCGTCACGGCCAACCTGGATGTTTGGATTCCCGCGCAGCACCCGGCCTATCTGATGCAGCAACGCAACGCGCGCTTTTATACCGGCCTCGGGCGCATTAAACGGGGCTTCTCACAAGAGCAGGCCCGAGCCGATCTGATCGCCGTGCAACACGCCTTGGGCGAACAATTCCCGCAGACGGATAAGGACTGGTCGGTGGCCGTTAGCGATCTCCGAAACCAGGTGGTGGGGAGTTCCCAGCGGCCGCTGTTGCTTTTGCTGGGGTCGGTGGCGCTGCTCCTGGCGATTACGGTAACCAACGTCGCCGGCCTGGTGCTGGCGCAATTGCACCAGCGCCAACGCGAACTGGCGATTCGCGCCTCGATCGGAGCCGCTCGAAGCCAAGTGGTGCTGGCGGTGATGCGGGAGATGACGCTACTGGCGTTTGCCGGAGCGATTGCAGGGTGGGCCGCAGCATCTGCATCGGTGCGATTGTTGGCGCGGGAATTTGCGAGCCTTCCCAGAATCAACGAACTGACACTGGACTGGCGTCCTCTGCTGTTCGCTATCGCAGCCAGTTTCCTTGGGGCCGCCGGCTTCGGACTGTTACCTGCCTTGCGAGCCACGCGCGCCGATCTGGCTGGCTTCCTGCGCGTGGGGCGCGGCATCGCGGGACACCACCAGAGACTGCAGCGCACGTTGGTGGCGGGCCAGATCGCTCTTACCATGGCGCTACTGGCGGGCGCGGGGCTGCTGGTCCGCAGCTTCTACAACCTCAGTCAAGTGGATTTGGGTTTCCATCCAAACAACGTCGTCTTGTTCCATGTAGGCGCGGCCTGGGATGAGAACCGCGCCCTGATTGGACGGATGCAGGAGCAACTGGTGGCGGAGTTGCAGCGCCTCCCAGGTGTAGAATCCGCGGGCGTCACCAATTTCGTTCCGGCTTCGGGCGCGACTCTGCGCTACCAGGTTTCGCTCGAAGGCATCGCCCGCGGCGACGACCAGGGACAAATGCCCGCCGGCGAGCGCAGTGTGAGCCCCGGTTACCTCAAAGCTCTGCATACCCCTTTGATAGCGGGTCAGTGGTGTCCTGAAATTCGCCTCGATTTCAAGGCGGCGCCTAAAATGATGGTCAACCGCCGATTCGTGGACGTGTACGCGCACAGCGAAAATGTAGTGGGCCGCCACGCGACCTTTGATGGCGTGTCAATGGAAATCGTGGGTGTGATCGGCGACATGAGAGAGGATTCGGTCGGCGCCCCAACGTACCCATACACGTATTACTGCGTTATGGGTGGCAACTGGCCCGACCCCGAGTACGTCGTGCGGGCGTCGGCGGATCCGCGCGGCGTGCTCTCTTCCATTCGCGCGCTGGTGCACTCGGTCGCTCCCAATCGTGCGGTATTTGGCGTGCGGACGCTCGAAGATGCAATCGCCGACGATCTGGATCGACCGCGATCGAACGCGCGCCTTCTGGCGCTATTTGCCCTGTCCGCGCTGGTCCTGGCGGCGGTCGGTCTGTATGGGCTAGTGGCGCAGATGGTGACGGCCGAGCGCCGGGAAATCGGCATTCGCATGGCCATCGGCGCCGAGCCATGGCGCATCGTGCGCTCCATTGTAACCGGTGCGAGCGCTTTGATTGCGACGGGCATGGTTGCCGGATTCGCGATAGCCCTCGCGATTCGCCCGGTATTGGGCTCGTTGCTGTTCGGAGTCAGCTCGTTGGATGGTGTAACTTTCGCCGCGCCGGCGCTGCTGCTGGCATTGGTATGCGCGTCCGCCGGTTTTGTGCCGGCGAGGACCGCCGCGCGTATTGATCCGATCGAAACCTTGCGGGCGGAGTGAAGCTCAGCGGGGCTTGGCTGGCGGGTTCTTGGCCGGCGTATTCTTTCCCGGCAACCCAGCCGGGTTCTCGTGCGTACGTTCGCGAAACTGGCCGCGCATGCTGGCCGCCAGCGACACAGCCGATTCACCGAATTTGTCGCGCATGCGGTCGGCAGCCGCCATCGCGGCGTTCCAGCGTTCGTGCTTGTCGTCGATCAAATCCATCTGCTCGGACACTTCCACAAACGAGGACGCGTGGACACCCAGAAGGCGCACTTTGGCGCCGGCTTTCCAGTTGCGGCGGAATAGCTCCCGCGCTTGCTCAAACAGTTCGGTGTCGAGTTGCGTGGGCCGGGCGAGCGAGTGCGCCCGCGTAATGGTGGAGAAATCGGAATAGCGCAGCTTGAGCTGGATGGTACGGGCGTGCAAGCGATGCTCGCGCAAACGGCGGCCTACCATTTCCGCAAGCCGCGCCAGAGTAGATTCGATCCGAGCGAGGTCCGCGGTGTCTTCCGAATAGGTGTGCTCGTGGCTGATCGATTTGGGTCCGGCGTCCTCGCCGATGTCGGTGTCGAACCAACCGCCCGCGTCCAGGCCGCGCGATTTGCCCGCGAGCGCCATACCCCATTTCCCGAAGCGCTGTTCGAGGAACGCCTCGTCCAGATTCGCCAGGTCACCGACTTTGCGAATACCCAAGGCGTGGAGGTTTTTCTCGGTGACTTTGCCGACGCCGGGCACCTTGCGCACCTCGAGCGGCGCCAGAAACGCGGCCTCCTTGCCCGGCATGACCCACAGGATTCCGTTAGGCTTCGCCTGGTCAGAACTGATCTTCGCCACTAAACGCGACGACGCAATGCCGATCGAGCAGTTCAAGTTGGTGGCAGCCTGGATGCGTTCGTGCAGAATGTGCGCTGCCCGCAGAGGTGGGCCATACAGCCGCTCCGTGCCGGTGAGATCGAGGTAGGCCTCGTCGATGGAAGCCATCTCGACCAGTGGCGAGAACGATGTCAGCACGTCGTAGACTTTGTGCGAGCAGTCGCGGTAGCGATCCGGGTGGCCGTCCACGAAGATTGCCTGGGGGCAGAGCTTGTAGGCCGTGCGCAGCGGCATGGCGGAGTGCACGCCGAATTTCCGCGCTGCGTACGAGGCGGCGGAGACAACGCCGCGTTCGTTGGGGCGGCCGCCTACAACCACGGGCTTGCCTTTGAGCGATGGGTCGAACAGTTCTTCCACCGAGACGAAGAAGGCGTCCATGTCGAGGTGGAAGTAGGTTTTCATTTAAGGCGGCCCAGACTAGATTGTACGAACTTCTATCGCGTTGGGGCCGCCCGCGCTGGGTGCAACCCGCTTCGGGAGTCCGGGGAAGGACGATGGCGCCGCTCGCGGTGCGGCCGGACCGTTCCGATCATGGCATGTCACTACGAAAAGCCCAGGCCGAATTCGGAGGGATAGTTTGATCTTCCTTCGTTGCCGCGACGAATAGTCTGCGTTCGGATTCGGGAGTGGGCGCGAAAATCTCAAGATCGGCCGTACGGAAAAATTCGCGATGCAGATTCTCCACGGAGACCGCCAGTTTCGACTCGGGTATGGCAAAACTCAGGCTCTTCTGTGACCCACCCTGGGAGACCATCCGAACGGCGCTGTCCTTGAGGAGCGCTGAGAGAGCGCGTTTCAAATTGGAATCCCCCGAGGTGATGCCCTCGCCGACTAACGCAACGATAGCGCTATCCTCTTCGACGAGGATTCGTACCGAGGCATCCACACCGCGAAGCAATTCCGATACATGTGGCGAGTCTTCGACGGCGAAGGAAACCCCATCCGGCTGCGCCTGCACCATCGCGACGCTCACCTGATGGCGCTCGAAGAGGTCATTCAAACCGTCCGAAATGCTCGACAGTATTCCGCTCCCCGGCACGACGAGGTGAATGACCGTCACCCCGGTTCGGCAGGTAATCGCCTTCGCTACACCGTGTTTACGGACTGCCTGAGGTCCTATGCGCGTCCCTTCCAATTCCGGATGGCGGGAATTTCGGATCACAATGGGAATGTTTTGACGAACGGCGGGCAGCACGGACTTCGGGCATAGCACTTTGGCGCCGAGGCGGGCCATTTCTTCTGCCTCGTCGTAGCCAAGCGAGCGCAGACGGTAGCCTCCATGAAGAACGCGCGGATCGCACGTCAACATGCCATCCACGTCGGTCCAGATTTGAATTTCACTTGCGGAGATTCCCGCGCCTACGAGTGACGCCGTCAGATCGGAACCGCCGCGGCCCAGTGTCGTTACCCGGCCCTTTTCGGTAGCTCCGATGAACCCGCCCATCACCACGATGCGGCCGTTACATAATGTCGCCGCACGCCGCAGCTTCGCGTAGGTTTCCCAGCACAGCGGGGTGGCGCGGGTGAACTGATCATCCGTCAGAATCACCTCTCGAGAATCGAGGTGCTCGGCTTCCATTCCGGCATGCACGAAAGCGGCGGCAACAATCTCGCTTGAGAGCCTCTCGCCGTAACTGAGCACTTGATCCTGAAGCTGTGGCGTCAGCTGATTACCTTCCACCAGATCGATCAGCATCGTGTGTAACTCACGGAACTTCGGAGTCAAATGGCTTTCGATAAATCCGCAGGCTTCGGCGCCCAAGAGGCGTTGTGTTTCCTGAATATGGTATTGCCTCAGGTCTTCCAGGCGGCGCCATGCCGAATAAGCCGAGCCTTTTGCGGCAAATTGCATGGCCTCCACCAGACGGTCCGTTGTCTTTCCCATGGCTGAAACCACGACTACCGGCTGTTGATCGGCGTGCGATTGGACGATGCCGGCAACCCACTCGATGGACGCGGCCGATGCGATGGAAGAGCCGCCAAATTTCATGACAATCACTTGTGCTAATCCTCCTAAGGCGTGGGCGTAATGCCCTCCCACGCTAATTCGATTAGATGTCAAGAAACGAGCGGAAAGCTAGTTACTTTATAACTTCTTTATGGAATGTTAATAACTTCTTTAGGTAAGTGAGAAGGCAATTTTTATGCCCTTTTCATGAGGTGGAGCAACACCGAATTGCCGGCGCTTGATGTGTAGTAAGTCCCGACTCAACTTACCGCCTTGTCGTCTAAGCTCTTCAACGAACGATGCGGATGCCGACGGCCATCGCTACAGGGCCTCGATGTCCTGCCGCGCGCGTTCGAGGATTTCGCGAATGCGCTCGGCGCGGCTAGGCTGGCGGCTGGCCATCTTGGCGGCCTTCCAGATCGCCTTCATCAGCGGCTTGAGCGAGTGCATGATGAATCCCATCGTCTCCGGGTTGAACTGGCTCCAGTCTTCCCACTGCTCGGCACGGCGCCAGATGCGCCGCACGGCATCAGGGTCTTTGGCAACCTCGGCGCGGCCATCGTCGGTGATGCTGTAGGCGCGCTTGCCTTCGCGCTGCTCGGCCTGGATCAGGCCTTCATCTTCGAGTTGTTGCAGGGTCGGATAGATGCTGCCCGCGCTGGCACGGTACAGGCCGCCCGAGCGCTCCTCCAACTCTTTCATCAGCTGATAGCCGTTTTTGGGTCCTTCGCTTAGTAGCGAAAGGATCGCCAGGCGGACCTCTCCTGATTCGAAGAAACGGGACCGGCCGCCGAACATCATGAAGGGGAAAGGACCGAAGCGTTCCTGCCAGCCGGTCCCGTGTTCGCTCCACCAATCTTTACGCATAATATATCTTACGATATATCAAACGGAGTATCGGCGCAAGGGGTGGGCGGATGCGGGCGCGCGGGAGTCCGTTAGGCCGAGACAGTGGATGGCTTCCAACCGCGTCGTAAAGCACTAAGCTGAAAGAGGCAGGCCGGAAACAGTGAACGATGGGCCAGGAACACATCATTCCGACTCGATACAAGTCGAAAATTCCGCGTACGTTCTCGTATCCGGTCGGAGCGAAGGCCATCTCTGACGCCGTTCGAGACGTCCCTCAGTTTAGTCAATTGATCGTGGACTTCAGTTTCTGGAAGAGTCGCGCGCGTTCTCATGGAACGGCCACGCGATATGCCGTCATTGGCGCTATGTACTCGGGGCCAGTGCGATTTTTCTCCGCGTCAAGGACCATCGAGGAACAGAGCCAGGATCCGAGGTGGATGATTGCCGTTCACGCCGTTCCTCGTTCCTTACGGCATCTAATTCAGGTCAAAATACTAGCTGAAGCGCTGCCTGCAATCCGATCGTGGCTCATTGCGAATCCCCACGCCAACGACCGGAAGGGTGGCCACGGACTCATATTCAAATTCGATGAACTCAAGAACGAACTGATTTCTGAAACGATCGCTTCGCTACTGTGGCAGACGGAGAGATCGGTGATCTGCGGAGAGCGCCGCCGGGCGGACCGAAAAGCCTGTTCAGCGATCATTGCGCCGTGATGACTCGCGGAATGCCGGCCAGATCAGGTTGAATCGTGACGTTCTTCCAACCAGAGACGAGTTCCACAACATGCCCTACGCAGCCGAAGCCGAGTTCCATGACGAGCCATCCGTCGGGACGCAGGACGCGGGGGGCTTCCCGAACGATGCGGTCGTAGATTTCGAAACCGGTTTCCCCGCCGAACAATGCCACGTGCGGCTCAAAATCGCGGACTTCCCGCTGCAGGCCGTCCCGCGCGGTGAGTGGAACGTAGGGCGGATTGCAGACGATCAGGTCGAAGCTGGCATCGGCAATGGCAGAAACCAGGTCACAGACGATAAAACGGACCTTGGCGGTGAGCCGTTGCGCGTTATCGGCGGCCACTCGGGCTGCTGCTGGAGAAATCTCCGTGGCCCAGGTTTCCGCCCCGGTTTCGAGCTGCAGCGTGACGGCCAGCGCGCCGGAGCCGGTACCGACGTCGAGGATGCGCCGTGCCTCGCGGGCCAAGGGCAGCGCAACCTCCACGACGCCCTCCGTCTCCGGCCGCGGGATCAGCACGTCAGATGTGACGCGGAATTCCCGGCCGTAAAATTCCTGGCGCCCGGTGATGTACTGAGTCGGCTTTCCTGCGAGGCGTTCGTGCAGGTAGCGGCCATAGTGCAGCCACTCTACCTCGCGCAGCTCCTGCTCGGGATGAGCGAACAGATACACACGCTCACGATGCATGGCGTGCCCGAGCAGCACTTCTGCTGTGAGCCTGGGCACGGCGATGCCCGCGTCCTCCAGAAGTTGCGTGCCCTGGAGGAGCGCCGTTGCGACGGTCATCGCGGCGTCAGGCTGCCGCGCCCTGACCGCCCGGGCCTGTCCGGTAGTATGTGATGAGTGCGTCGATGACGGGATCCAACTTGCCGTCCATCACGAAATCGAGCTGGTGCAGCGTGAACCCGATGCGATGGTCGGTGAGGCGGTTTTGCGGGAAGTTGTAAGTACGGATCTTCTCGCTGCGGTCGCCGGTGCCAACCTGGCTGCGGCGCTCGGCTCCCAATGCGGCCTGCTGCTTTTCCAGCTCCAGTTCATAGAGCCGCGAGCGCAAGACGCGCTCGGCTTTGGCGCGGTTCTTGATCTGCGATTTTTCGTCCTGGCAGGAGACCACCAGGCCGGTGGGCAAATGCGTGATGCGCACGGCCGAGTAAGTGGTGTTGACCGATTGGCCGCCGGGTCCGGAAGAGCAGAACGTATCGATGCGAATATCTTTCGGATCGATCTTGATCTCGACCTCGTCGGCTTCCGGCAGCACGGCCACGGTAATGGCCGACGTGTGAACGCGGCCCTGTTGCTCCGTGACGGGGACGCGTTGCACGCGGTGAACGCCGCTCTCGTACTTGAGCTTGCCGTACACCTTATTGCCGCTCACCAGCGCGATGACTTCCTTTAAGCCGCCAACGGAA
The DNA here is from genome assembly GCA_035516375.1 of Bryobacteraceae bacterium. Lineage (GTDB taxonomy): Bacteria > Acidobacteriota > Terriglobia > Bryobacterales > Bryobacteraceae > PSRJ01. The sequence goes on along the minus strand of DATJAK010000120.1, from coordinate 6,379 downwards.
GATTCGCTGCTCGATGTGACTTCAATCTTCCAGCCCTGGCTCTCCGCATAGCGGCTGTACATGCGAAAGACTTCGGCTGCGAACAGTGTGGCTTCATCTCCGCCCGTGCCGGCGCGGATTTCGAGCACCACGTTCTTGTCATCGAGCGGGTCCTTGGGGAGCAGCAGAACTTTGAGCTCCTCTTCGATGGCCGCGAGCTCCGGCTCCAGGCGTGTCACCTCTTCCTGAGCCATCGCCTTCAAGTCGGGATCGCGGTCTTCCAGCATTACGCGCGCTTGCGACAGCGCATCTTCCACGCGTTTCCACTCGCGGTACTTGGTGACGATCTCGGAGATCTCGCTATGCGCCTTGGTGACTTTGCGGTATTCCGCGGCGTCGCTGATCACAGCGGGATCGGCCATCTGCGCGTTGAGCTCGTCGAAGCGCGTTTCGAGCTGGTCGAGTCTTTGCTGAAATTGCATGGAGCGTCAGGCGATAACGAGTTGCCCGCCTTGCGATTTTTCCAGATCCATGGCGCCTTCGAGAGCGCGTATGGCCACGCTGGTCTGGTCGTTGGAGGGCGGTTTGGTGGTGATGCGCTGCATCCACAGGCCCGGCGCCGTGATCACCGCGAGCAGCGAACCGCGTCGCTTGGCGGCAAATCGGATCAGCTCGTAGCTCAAGCCCACCAGCACCGGAATCAGCGCGACCTGGGTGAGCAGCTTGGCGAGAAATCCGGTGAAAGGAATCAGCGCGTAAACCGGAATCGTCAGCAGAAACAGGACAAACAGGAAGCTCGTGCCGCAGCGCGGATGAAAGGTGGTGTACCGTTGCGCGTTAGCCACGGTTACCGGCTCACCTGATTCAAAATTGAATACTACCTTGTGCTCCGCTCCGTGGTATTCGAAGATGCGGCGCATATCTTTGAGCCGCGACACGCCGTACAGAATACCCAGCAAGATACCCAGGCGGACAATTCCGCCCACGGTGCTGGAGGCGAACTGACCTGCCAGCGCCGGATAGACTTTGCCCAGCCTGGTGGCAAGATAGAGCGGCACAAATTTATAAGCCAGAATGTAAAACGCCAGCGAGAAGATCAGAGGGCCGACGAACGCCCAACCGGGAATTTCTTCCTTCTTCTGGTCACCCTTGGATTGCTCTTCCGGTAGCGCGGCAGCGGCGGAGAACTTCAGGGCCTTCCCGCCTAGCTTCATAGCCTGGTACAAGGTTCCGATGCCCCTGGCCAGCGGGTATTTGAAAATTTTGTACTTCTCGGACATGCGCTCGAGCGGCAGTTCTTCTGTCACGATCTGACCATCGGGTTGGCGCACTGCGACGCAATAACTGTGGGGAGCCCGCATCATGACGCCCTCCACCACGGCCTGCCCGCCGACGAGCGTTTCTTCGCCGCTTTCGAGCACCGGCATCATTTGTAAGTTCGTGAAAAGACGGAAGAAGGTACGTGCCGACACAAATCCTCGCAGTTTCCTAATCATCTTATTATACGCCAGTTAGCGCGCGGCAAAGGCGTTAAACGGGTACCCCAAAACGCCATAGAACGTACCCGATGGCTTGCCGGACGTAGTTCCACTGCTCGCGGAGCGGTTCGGGATTCTGCTCCTTCCGCGGCGACCCGTAGACTTTCAAGCCGTGCGACTGCAGCATCTCCTTGGCGCGATAGATGTGGTACCCATCGCTGACCACGATCACCGAATTCAAGCTCATGCGGCGAAGGATCTCGGCGGCCAGAGCAATCGAATGAACCGTGCTCTCGCCTTCGGTCTCCACAATGATGGCCTCGGACGGCACGCCGTGGCTCATCAGATAGGCGCGTCCAACGGCCGCTTCGGTGAAGACAGGATCGCCGCCGGCGCCACCGGTCGTCAGGATGCGCGGCGCCAATTGGCGCTCGTAAAGCGCCAGAGCGTGATCCAGCCGCGCGCGCAGCACCGGAGAGGGACGGCCGCGGTACTCGGCCGCGCCCAGCACCAGGATCACGTCCGCGGGTTGCGCTTCGTCCTGAGCTGCCTGCCGCCGGATTCGCACCGAAAGGTATGCGAGATAGATGACGAGCGCCGAAACGACGACCGCGATCGCGATCCATACCGTCCGTTTCATGTGCGGTAACTTTAATTGTAAGATGGCGAAGCCGGAAACGATTACGAGCGCGGCCAATCCGCTGCTCAAGGATGTGCGGCGCGCCATCGTGCGCGGAGGCCTCACACTCGAGGGATGGTGCGTAGCCGAAACCTTCCATCTGCTCGAAGAAGCGCTGCGCAGCGACTGTGAAGTGAAGACGGTACTCGCCGCGGAATCGGTTCGTTCCGCCGCCGTAGGCCACGTGCGCGGATTGGGACGAATCCGGATTGTGGTAGTGCCCGATTCGGTGCTGAACGCGTTGTCGGGCACCGAAACCAGCCAGGGTGTGATTGCCCTGGTGAAGCCGCCCGAGTGGAAGCTCGAACAACTGTTCCGCGGCTGCCCTCTGGTGGCAGTGCTCGACGGGCTGCAAGATCCCGGCAACTGCGGCGCCATCGTGCGCGCAGCCGAGGCGTTCGGAGCGACCGGCGTGCTGTTCATCAAAGGTACGGCGAACCCGTATAACCCCAAAACTCTGCGGGCTTCAGCCGGCTCTCTGTTCCGCGTGCCGTTTCTTCACGGCGTGGACCCGGCGCTGGCGCGTGCGGCGTTGCAACAGAATCGCGTTGAGATATATGCGGGCGTTCCGGCGCGCTCGGGAGTCCGTTCACTGGCCGACGTCGATCTGGGCGGCCGTTGCGGATTGATCATCGGAAACGAGGCCCGTGGCGTCGGCGGCGAGCTGCGCGCAGCCGCTTTGGATGTGGCCATTCCCACAGTTGGTGTCGAATCGTTGAACGCCGCGGTCGCGGCGGGAATCATGCTGTACGAAGCGCGGCGGCAGAGGGCGCTGGTGTGAGGGGCCTTACGGCTGGGTGTTGGCCGGCAAGTACACCACGAAATTGCAGTTCGGATTGGTGTATTGGGAACAGGACAGAATTCCCCGGCGGGCGATTCGTTCGGGGCCGTCATCCGGAAACGAAACCTTGTAAGTCAATTTGGATAGCACGTCTCCCGCGCCTTTGAGCTTTTCATCGCCTTTGACGAACCGCGTTTCCACAATGCCCTTCGGAGTGAACAGCAGAAAGAACTCGGCATTGGCCGCATGCTGCAGTAGGCCCGGTACGGGTGTCGACCGTATTTGAGAGAGTTCATCCGCGGCCGGCACCGTGGGCGGGGTATTCGGGCGCCCTCGCCGCAGGGTTGGCCTGTCATCCACAGTCCCGCCGAGCTTTTCCAGCCGCGCCTGTGTGTCCGGCTGGTTCCGGTTGGCCGCGAGTGACAGGCGATAGAAGTGAATGGCTTCCGATTTCTTACCCTGTCGCTCGTAAAGCTGTCCTAAATGGTCCGCCGCCACGGGATGTTGCAGCAGCACCCATGCAGCTTGCAGAAATCGTTCTGCTTTTGCCAAGTCCCCGGTCCGGAAGTATGCCCAACCCAGCGTATCCCAAGTCGCCCCGAGAGGAATGATCCGGCGGAGAGTTTCGCTCGTGACTTTCGAAAGGGTCAATTGTTTCGATTCTTCTTCCAACTCGGTCACGGCCTTCCCGGCTAAGTCTTGCGCGGCCGCCGGATCGACATTGGTATCGACAAGCACCCACGCCACGCTGTTTTTCGTTTCTGAGTCTAGCTTCTGTTCCCGCAACTTAGCCAGAACACTCTCACTTTCAGCTATTTTGCCGCTTCGCAAGAGCGTTTCTAGAAGCCCCGTCTCCAGCTTCACATCATCCGGGTTGCTCTTGAGTGCCGCTTGGAGAGGCTCGATGGCTTCCGCGTACCTCTTCTCTCGCGTGAGGACAGCGGACAGCCCCAGCACGGCGTCGACGTTTTCCAGTGCGTTTTCCACCCACTGACGACGCGTTCGGATTTCGTCCTCTTTGCGGCCGGCCTGCTGCTCGGCTGCCGCCAACATCGGATAGATGGCTATCTCGCCCGGGTGCAATTCGACTTCTTTTTCGAGCGCTTCGATGGCTTTGTCGACTTGGTTCTCGACTCCGTACAGAAATCCATAGGCCGCCCACAAACCGGTCTGTTCCGCGTTCAGCCGCTCGGCTTGCGCGAGTGCGTCGCGGGCGGCATTAAAATCTCTGCTCTGGATGGAAAGCACCGCTTTTCGCACTAGATCGCCGGCTTCGGCATTGTCGCGCGTCACCTTGGTGCCGCCGCCGGAGCGGGCTAACTGAATGAAGTTGTTTTCGTCCGTGATCACGGCCTTAGCAAACTTCTGGTATTCCTCCCACTCGCCCACCGCCACCTTCGCCTTCTTGCGGACGAAGGTCCGTTCCGCCACGAGCACGCCCTTGTCGACGGAATAGGATGCCCTGTAGTCGGCAAATGCCGCGTGCTGTTCGGCGTTGCCGGGGATCGCGACCGAGTAGCCCTCGGGTATCTCGATTGAGGCACGATAGGTGAGCGTTCCGGGAGCGCCCAAATCAATGGACTCGGCCGGCTGTTCCTCAGTATCTTCAAAGCTCACCGGCAGTAACGGGGGCGTAAACCGGCGATTCTCCCAATCGGAATAGTTCTTGCGTTCGTAGTCATACGAATAATGGAAAGGCTTCTCCGTATCCGTCGGATTATCCACAGCCACGCGGCTAACCGTTCCTGCAAAGCCCATCGCACCAGCCATGTTCTGTGCCAATTGGGTCCACTGCGCGGGAGCCGTCGCATGGTAGACCCCTTTCAGAATGACTTCCGTGTCGCCGCGGGCGGTGATGTCGAAATGTCCGGTCAACGTTCCCTCGCCGCTCAATTTCGCCTTCACGTCCCAAGACTCGTCGGCGGGGAATGGCAGGCCTTCGGGGGTTGTCATGACGCTGGGAGTTCCGTTATTCGGAATCACCAGTGCTTTCTTATCCCGCAGAACAGACTGCAACATTCCGAAGGGGGCGACCTCGGGTGTGGTGTCCAACCAGGTAGCGGAGGGGTTCCCGGGCACATAAGCAATCACATGGTTGAATTGCGCCGGCGAGGGAACATCCGGATCCAGCTCGCTGCCCGCGCCAATCAGAACGGGCCACGCTTCGATGCCAGCCGCCGCCAGCAAGGCCTGCAACAATGTGTCTTTGTCCTTGCAGTCTCCGTACTGATTCGATAGCACCTCGTCCGCCGAGTGAGGCTGATAGCGGCCTTCGCCAAAGGAAACCGAAATATAGCGGAACTTCGTACTGACAAATCGATAAATCGCCCGAAGCTTGTCACTCGTAGTGCTAAGGTTGCGAGTCAGTTCCGCCGCTTTGGATTGGACGGCGGGAGTTACGGCCGCTTTTGGCCTTTGCAAACCACCGTACCAGCGACCTACTTCTTCCCAACTCCGGAAGGTGCTGAGCTGAACATCGGGGTGCGCCGGCTCTGTGGATTTTTTCTTTTTTTCGTCTGGCTTAGGACGCTCTCGCTGCGAACTCTTCCAGGTATAGATTTTCTGCCCGTCCTTTTGGCTGATATTAGGGTCTAGGCTCGGACTGCTGGTCTTGACGTACTTGCCGGCAGGCACGGTTACGCGCAGCGTTTCATCAAGGACAATGCTCTCTTTGACGAAGTCGTGCGCATACCAGAATTGGCCTGGGATGTCCGCGGACGTGCGAGTGGTTCGAACACGCCATTCGAGGACATCGCCGACTCCCAACCCCTTCACAGGCACCTGTTTTTCCCGCGAATCGCTGTAGGTTGGAGCCTGGCGCGTCACTTCCGTCGGTCCATCCTGTACATCCGATTCGGGAGTGGTGACGACACTCCCATCGGGTTTCTCCACTTGAAGCTGAATAATCTCCAATCGTTCGAAGGCATTGCGGTATCCAAACGACAGTACCCCGAACGCCTGGATGCCTGCATCCGATTGAATACGAATTCGCGCGGACCGTTCTTCCTGTCCCGTCCCATCCGATTCGAAGACTACGTCATTGATAAGCTGCTCGATTACGAAGCCTTCCGAAGAAAAATCTTCGGTTTTGGTTTGGTCACTATTGCTTCCAGCGCGGGGCGGCGCACTCTGCTGAAAGCCACTGCTCTGTCGAGAGAGGCTGAAACCGAAGACCAGTATGAGAAGAACGATACCGCGAAGAGCTTTCAACATGGGACTCAGGAAGAACCTGTGAGTAATTATACTGTTCGGCTGCTGCGGGATTGTTGGACAGTCGTTAACTAGTTCCCTTCGCCCTTAGATAACAATAGCCAGGCGTGCGGTATTCTGGCGGTACGTGAGCCTGTTCGACACTACGGCGCCCCACGAAGACGGCAAGCGCCCACTTGCGGAGCGCATGCGGCCGGAACGGCTGGAGGATTTCGTCGGCCAGGAGCACATCCTCGGTCCGGGCAAGCCTCT
>DATJAK010000119.1:0-9373 GCA_035516375.1 Bryobacteraceae bacterium | reverse complement strand
GCTCATCCTTTCGGACCGGGGCGTGGATCAGGATTACGCGCCGATTCCCAGCCTGCTGGCATTGACTGCGGTGCACAACCATCTGGTTCGGGAAGAGACCCGCACGCAAGTTGCCCTGATTATCGAATCGGGCGAGCCCCGCGAGGTGATGCACTTTGCGTTGCTCATCGGGTACGGTGCCAGCGCGGTCAATCCGTACCTGGCGATCGAAACTTTGGAAGACATGATCAAGCGGGGCTTCTTGGCGCCACCGCTGACCTTCGAAAAGGCCCTGCTGAATTTCAAGAAGTCCATTAATAAAGGGCTGCTAAAGACCTTCTCGAAAATGGGGATTTCGACGCTGCAGAGTTACCGTGGCGCACAGGTTTTTGAGGCCATCGGTCTCAATAAGGAACTGGTCGACAAGTATTTCACCGGCACCGTTTCCCGCGTCGAAGGGGTCGGTCTGGATGTGCTGGCGAAGGAGGCCATCTTCAAACATCGCCATGCCTTCTTCCCGGCTGGAGATGCTGACACGGAGCTGGCCGTGGGCGGCAACTATCACTACCGCACGCGCGGCGAGTTTCACCTGTTCAATCCGCTCACCATCTCGAAACTGCAGCACGCGGTGCAACAGCAGAGTCCGCAGACTTTTAAAGAGTACACAGACCTCATTGACCGCCAGAATCATCAGCTCTGTACGCTGCGTGGGCTGCTGGAAATCAAGAAGTCGGATAACCCCATCCCAACCGAGGAAGTGGAACCGGCCAAGGAGATCGTGAAGCGCTTCGCTACCGGTGCGATGTCGTTCGGCTCAATTTCCAAAGAAGCTCACGAGACGCTGGCGATCGCCATGAACCGCATCGGCGGCCGCTCGAATACTGGCGAGGGCGGGGAAGACGAAGCGCGGTTTAAGCCCGACGCCAATGGCGACCTGCGCCGTAGCGCGGTGAAGCAGGTGGCTTCGGCGCGGTTCGGCGTGACAACCAACTACCTGGTAAACGCCGACGAATTGCAGATCAAGATGGCGCAGGGAGCCAAACCTGGCGAAGGCGGACAATTGCCCGGCCACAAGGTCGACAAGGAAATCGCCCGCGTGCGCCACTCGATACCAGGCGTTGGCTTGATTTCGCCGCCGCCGCACCACGACATCTACTCGATCGAGGACTTGGCCCAGCTCATCTACGACTTGAAGAACGCTAATCCGCGCGCCCGCATTTCCGTGAAGCTGGTGGCCGAGGTGGGCGTCGGAACCGTGGCTGCGGGCGTTTCGAAGGCGCATGCCGACGTCGTGCTGATTTCCGGCGACAGCGGCGGCACCGGGGCTTCGCCGCTCAGCTCCATCAAGCACGCCGGTGTGCCGTGGGAATTGGGGTTGGCCGAAACGCACCAAGTCTTGGTGATGAACGATCTGCGGGGACGGATCCGCGTGCAGACCGACGGCAAACTGCAAACGGGCCGCGACGTAACCATTGCCGCGCTGCTCGGTGCAGAAGAGTTCGGCTTCTCTACAGCACCTTTGATATCAATGGGTTGCATCATGATGCGCAAGTGTCACTTGAATACTTGCCCGGTGGGCATTGCTACCCAGGATCCGGTGTTACGCAAGAAGTTCCACGGCAAGCCGGAAGACGTGATCAACTTCTTCTTCTTCATCGCCGAGCAGGTACGCGGCTACATGGCGCAGATGGGCTTCCGCACGTTCGACGAAATGGTGGGCCGCGTGGACATGCTGGATGCCCGCAAAGCGATGGACCATTGGAAGGCGAAAGGGCTGGACCTATCGGCCATCTTGTACAATCCGCCGACACCGAGCCGCATTGCCCGCCGCTGCGTCGAGCCACAGGATCACGGCTTGAGCCAGGCGCTCGATTACAAGTTGATCGACCACGCCCGCGACGCGCTGGAAAGCGGAACGCCGGTGGAAATCAAGCTGCCCATCCGCAACGTACACCGCACGGTGGGCGCGATGCTATCGGGAGAAGTGGCGAGGCGCTACGGCTCGGCTGGATTGCCGGAAGATACCATCAAGTTCCAATTCAGCGGATCGGCCGGCCAGAGTTTTGGCGCATTCCTGGCAAAAGGGGTGACGCTCGAACTCGAAGGCGATGCCAACGATTATGTCGGCAAGGGGCTTTCCGGTGGCCGGCTCATCGTCTATCCGCCGCGGAATTCCACGTTCCTGCCCGAGGAGAACATTCTGATCGGCAACGTGGTGCTGTATGGCGCCACGAGCGGCGAAGCCTTCTTCAACGGCATGGCCGGCGAGCGGTTCGCCGTTCGCAATTCAGGTGCAACCGCTGTAGTGGAAGGGCTGGGTGACCACGGCTGCGAGTACATGACCAACGGGCTGGTTGTGGTGCTGGGCAAAACCGGGCGGAACTTTGCCGCGGGAATGAGCGGCGGCATCGCCTTCGTGCTGGACGAGAAGGGCGACTTCGCGGAGAAGCGCTGCAATACGGCGGCCGTGGATCTCGAACCCGTGGAAGGTGAAGATATCCAGAAGCTTTACGAGTTGATCGCCAAGCACGTGGCGGCTACGGCCAGCCCTCGCGGCAAATGGATCCTCGAGAAGTGGGACGACATGCTGCCGCACTTCCTGAAGGTGTTCCCGCACGAATACAAGCGCGTGCTGGGAGTGCCGAGGCTGATGGTGACCTCGATGGCGGGAGATTAAGCTCCACTCCCTTAAAGTCGCGGTTCCTTGTCGGGCGTCACAAAGAACCGCGACCGCGATAGCGCGCTTACGCGTAAGGGAGCGGGAGGGCGGGAGCACTTGAGGGACTAGCGATGGGGAAAGTTACCGGCTTCATGGAGCACACGCGGGAGACGCCTGAGCGGCGTCCGCCCACCGAGCGCATCAAAGACTGGTTCGAGATCTACCTTCCGTTTCCCGAAGAGAAGATCCGGACGCAGGGCGCGCGGTGCATGGATTGCGGCGTGCCGTTCTGCCATACCGGCTGCCCGCTGAACAACATCATTCCAGATTGGAACGACCTGGTGTACCGCGGCCGCTGGAAAGATGCCGTGCGACAATTGCATGCCACCAACAATTTTCCGGAATTTACGGGACGCATCTGCCCGGCGCCGTGTGAAGCTGCCTGTGTGCTGGGCATCAACGAGCCAGCCGTCACCATCAAGCAGATCGAAAAGACCATCATCGACCGCGCTTTTGAGGAGGGCTTCATCCAGCCCGAGCTGCCACATGCGCGAACCGGGAAGAAGGTAGCGGTGGTGGGCTCGGGACCAGCCGGCTTAGCTGCCTCGCAACAACTGGCGCGCGCCGGGCACGACGTGACCTTGTTTGAGAAGGCCGACCGCATCGGCGGCCTGCTGCGTTACGGCATTCCCAATTTCAAGATGGAAAAGCACCTCATCGACCGCCGCATGGAGCAGATGCGGGCCGAAGGCGTGCGCTTCCAGACGAACGCCCACGTGGGCGTGAATGTTGCGGTGGAAGACCTGCACAAGCAGTTCGACGCCATTCTCCTCACGGGCGGCGCTGAGCAGCCGCGCAACCTGAACGTGCCGGGACGCGAGCTGAAGGGCATTCACTTTGCGATGGAATTTCTGCCGCAGCAGAACCGGCGCTGCGAAGGGGACGCCGTAGACAACCAGATTCTGGCGACGGGCAAACGCGTGGTCATCATCGGAGGTGGCGACACGGGCGCGGATTGCCTGGGCACCAGCCACCGCCAGCGCGCTGGTCATATCACACAATTCGAGCTATTACCGAAACCTCCGGATGAGCGCTCGCCGTCGACTCCGTGGCCGCTCTGGCCGATGCAACTGCGCTCAGAAAGCTCGCACGAAGAGGGTGGCATCCGCGATTGGTCGGTCAACACCGTTAAGTTCACGGGCGATGAACAGGGCAATGTCAAGCAGTTGCACGCGATACGCGTTGGGCCGCCGCCGAAGTTCGAGCCGTTGCCCGGCACGGAATTCACCATGGACGTGGACCTGGTGCTGCTCGCCATGGGCTTCCTGGGTCCGGTGAAGAATGGCATGGTCGACCAACTGGGGCTGAAGTTCGATCCGCGGAGCAATGTAGCCACCGACGAAAACTACATGTCGTCGGTGCCCGGCGTCTTCGCGGCCGGCGATATGCGCCGCGGCCAATCGCTAGTGGTGTGGGCTATCGCCGAAGGCCGCAAGGCCGCCCGCGGTGTCGACCTGTACCTGATGGGCGAAAGCAAGCTGGCGTAGGTTTACACTGATAACATGGCGACGGCACGGTACGTTTACTGGCGTGATGGCAACCATTGGCTCGGATACTTTGAGGAGTATCCGGATTATCAATCGCAGGGCGAAAGTCTCGAGGACCTACAAGATCATTTGAAGGACCTGTTCCGGGATCTGACCAGCGGAGAGATTCCGGGCGTCCGCCGGGTTGCCGAGCTTACTCTCCTTTGAAGCGCCGGGAGCTCGTCAGTCGTTTCCAGGAAACCGGTTGCCAGTTGGTGCGGCACGGAGGCAAGCACGACTGGTTCCCTATCCCCCGCACCGGCGTATCACAACCCGTTCCCCGGCATTCTGAGATTAACGAAAATCTGGCGAAGCATATTCGGAAGAAGCTCAAGGACTGATCGCGGCGTCGGCGCAGAGGTTCACGTAGCCTACGTCGGTAGCCCCTTCGAAGGCCCTGTTGAAATCTAAGTGGCTCCAATGGCTCACACCACCAATACTCGGCGATCTCGACGCCGAAGTTGATCACAACGTACTTCTCGTACGACTCCAAACCGCCAGTGTCAACGATGTCCTGCTCGAATTGGTGAATCGCTTTCTCAAGGGCCTTCGGCGATAAATCGCAAACCATCGATTTCAGGGACGCTCGAACGTACAGCAGCTTCGAGAAGTCAAACCACACCGCGTCCGAACCACCCCACTCGCACTCGACTGCAAGGAGGATTTTACCGTTTCCATCAGCATCGTCACGGGCGGGCTTGAGCCAGATGAGATCCAACAGGAGCCCGCCACACGCGTTATTCGGGTACACAACAATTAGCGGATCTATTTCATGGGCGATCGTTCGTAGGACCCGCTTTACTGCGCCTGTCCACAAGGAGGCAACAGGCCGAAGGTGCTCCTGCACGATTCCGTCAACGAGCCGACGGAAGAGTTTGTCCGGTTCGACAATCTGTGTCGCGAGGGAAATGCCGCTATCCGGGATCGGCAGTGCCAAGCGGCGTCCGCCTTGGGACCGGTGTAGATTGGAGCGACCAGGGCATGCGCATAGTGTAACCTGCTGCGCCACGCGCAGGCGCATAGCGGCACTCAGTATTGACCCCGGCTACTCTACCGCACAACCTCTACACAAAGCCGATTGTCGTCATCGATGTCGCGGGCGTGGATGTTGCGGTGGAAGACCTGCGCAAGCAGTTCGACGCCATTCTCCTCGCGCGCGGCGCCGGGGAGCCGCGCAACCTGAACGTGCCGGGGCCGCGAGCTGAAGGGCATTCACTTTGCGAAGGAATTTCTGCCGCAGCAGAACCGGCGCTTCGAAGGGGGCGCTGTAGACAACCAGATTCTGGCGACGGGCAAACGCGTGGTCATTATCGGAGGCGGCGATTCCCGCGGCGTGGACCTGTACCTGATGGGCGAGAGCAAGCTGGCGTAAACAGACCGACTGATCGCGTCGCTCTGTTACGATGGCCAGTTATGAAGCCATTGTTTGCCCTGCTCTTCGCAGTCTCTGCACTTCTCGCCCAGCCGAATCCCTATGTCCTCCGCGCTACCCGGCTCTTCGACGGCGCCAGCGGTGCGTTGGTGGAACCCGGCGTTGTCGTGGTCGAGAACGGCAAGATTCAGTCGGTGGGCAGCCGCTCCGTGCCCTCGGGTGCTACCGTAATCGATCTCGGCGATGCCACGCTCCTGCCCGGTTTCATCGACGCCCATACGCACCTCACGTATGATTTCCACACCGATTACAACGCGGCGGCTTTGCTCGATCTGCAGCGTCCGGTTACCGAAAAGGCCATCCGCGCGACGGTCAATGCCCGCAAAACGCTGATGGCCGGCTTCACCACGGTCCGCGATGTAGGATCGAGCGACTTCTTGGATGTGGGCTTACGGAACGCGATCAATGCGGGGGTCGTGCCCGGACCCAGAATGTTAGTCGCCGTTCATGCCTTGGGCGCGACCGGTGGACACTGCGATGGCGGCGACAGCTTTGCTTTCGGCACCCTGGACCACGAAAGCCGGCCCGAGGACGGTGTGATCAACTCTCCCGACCAGGCGCGCTACGCGGTCCGGTTCAACATCAAGTATGGTGCGGACGTAATCAAGACCTGCGCCAGCGGCGGAGTACTCTCGCCCACGGACGACGTGGACGCTCCACAGTTGTCACAGGCCGAACTCGATGCGCTGGTCGATGAAGCCCACGCGTTGCGCCGCAAAACCGCCGCCCACTCGCACGGCGCCGAGGCTTCCAAACGCGCCATCCGCGCCGGCATCGATTCGATCGAGCACGGCACCTTCCTCGACGATGAAGCCCTCCGCATGATGCACGACCGGGGCACGTTCCTGGTGCCGACGCTGGCCACGCGGATCGGCCTGAAGGAATCCAAATTTCCGCCATTGGTCGAGGTCAAAGCCCAGCGGGCCATGAGCGAGCAGGACAACATGGTCCGCCGTGCGTTGCGGCTCGGGGTGAAGATCGCGCTGGGTACCGATGCCGGCGTCTATCCGCACGGGGACAACGCGGTTGAGTTCGTATTAATGGCGGCAGATGGGATGACGCCCATCGAGTCGCTGAAAGCCGGGACCTCATCGGCCGCCGAGCTGCTCGGGCTTAAGGACCAGATCGGCGCGCTCAAGCCGGGGATGGCCGCTGATATTGTGGCCGTTCCGGGGAATCCGGTGGCCGATATCAAGGTCGTCCAAAGCGTGTTCTTCGTGATGAAAGGCGGCACCGTGTACCGCAACGAGCGGAGCTCCGCGAGCCGGTAGTCAGCCGCCAAGACTCTTCCGCACCACCTCCACACAAAGCCGATTGTCTTCGTCGGTGCCCGTCGAGATGCGGATGCAATGGGGCAGCCCGAAGGCCTTCAATGGGCGAACGATGACACCTTGGGCGAGCAGGCACTCTACCATCCGCTCAGCCGCCGCCTCCGAAGCGAGCACCGTCATCACGAAATTGGCCTCCGAAGGAACCACCGTCAGCCCGGCCGCCGTCAGCTCCTCGGTCAGGTAGCGCAATCCGCGCGCGTTCAACTCCAGCGAACGGTGCAGAAATTCCTTGTCGGCGAGCGCGGCGATTCCGGCCGCCTGCGCCATGGTCGAAGGCTCAAACGGCAGCTTTACCTTTAGCAGATTGCGGATCAATTCCTCATGCGCGAAGCCGTAGCCGATGCGCGCGCCAGCCAGTCCGTACACTTTAGAAAACGTGCGCAGCGTAATGACGTTGTCGTAACGGTAGTGCATCGAATCGGGGTAGCGCGGATTGTCCTTGGCGTATTCGAAGTAGGCTTCATCGAGGATGATCAACACCCGTTCGGGAACGTGCGCGTAGAATTCATCGAACTGGTGCTTGCTGAAAATGGTGCCGGTCGGATTGTTGGGGTTGGCCAGGTAGATGATCTTCGTATGTGGATTGATCGCCTGCGCAATCGCTGGCAGGTCGTAGTGCCAATCGCGGTACGGCACGGTGCGATAGGCAACGCCGCGCGACCGGGCCAATACCTGGAAGCCGATGAACGCCGCCTCGGTAGTGAGCACCTCGTCCTGGTCCCCCAGAAAGGTGCGGATGATATTCGACATGATGCCTTCGGAACCGCTGCCGGCGATCACGTTTTCCACCTTGACGTCGTATTCTTCGGCCAGCACGCGGCGCAGGTCGAGCCCGCCGTTGGGGTAGAGATTCAGGCCTTCCAAAGTGTGGCTGATGGCCTCAATGGCCTTGGGCGAAGCGCCGAGCGGGTTCTCATTGGACGCGAGCTTAGCGATGTGGCTCACGCCGTACTGGCGGCGGACCGACTCGATGGTGCGCCCGGCTTCATAAGGATGCAACGATTCGATGTAGGGAGGAACGAGTGCCACGCGATTTCATTTTACGGTGTGCTACGCTGGCGCAGAAATGTCCGCGCTCTTCGATCTTCTGGCGACCGCGAAAGTTTACGATCTTTCGCAACCGTACTTCGTCGGGATGCCCCACTTTCCGACGCATCCGCCATTTCTCTACAGCCTGACTCGCGCGCACGGGGAACACGTAGGGCCCCAGGGCCACAGTTCCTCGGCCGATGCGCTGGCGCTAGGCACTCATTGCGGAACGCACATCGATGCGCTTTGCCACTTCTCGTGCGGCGGCAAGCTGTACGGCCAGGAGCCGATCGTTCAGTCGTACACCAGCGGACAGGCAAAGTACTCGGTAGATACCATCGGCCCGATTTTGCGGCGCTCCGTGCTGCTGGACATTGCGCGGGTTGCGGGCGTGCCGGCTCTGCCGAGGGATTTTGAAATTTTGCCGGAGCACCTCGACGCTGCTTCGAAGGGATTGGAAATCCGCGCGGGTGATGTAATCTTGCTGCGCACCGGGTGGTCGCGTTACTGGGCCGAACCCGCGCGCTTTCTGGACCAGGGGCGCGGACCTGGTCCTTCGCTCGCGGGAGGACGCTGGTTGAGCGAGCGCAGCTTGTTTGCCGCGGGCTCGGACACCGTGGCTTTCGAAAAACTTCCCGCGGAAACCATGCCCGTGCATGTCCACCTGCTCGTGGAGAGCGGCATTCACATCATGGAATGCCTCAACCTGGAAGAGCTGGCTGAGGCCGAAGTGTCTTCGTTCGCGTTTGTAGCAGCGCCGCTCAAGATTCGCGGCGCCACGGGAGCACCGATGCGGCCGCTGGCGTTAGTTGCCGGGTAGGCGGTAGACTCCGCCGCCGAGGCTGCGCATCATTCTGCCCCACAACGACTCGGTCAATTCTTCCAGGTCGCTTTCGCGCACCGGCACCACCTGCAAGTGCAACCCGGCCATCTCATCGGAGCTGCCCGCCCCATACCGGACGCGCTGCGGCGGATGATGCGGATTGCGCGGGTTGGCGTCCGAATTATCGTATGTGAATTCCATTTCGATGCGCGTACCTGCCGGAAGGCGGATCGGCGCCGGATAGTAATATTGATCCTGCCAGTTGAAGTTCCATTCCGGTATGTGGATCAAGGTCCGCTTGGTTCCATTCGGCAAAACGGCATAACCAAGCATCTCTTTCCCGATGTAGTGCGCATGTGGGATGATGCCCAGGACCTCGACATCCACCGGTATGGTGAAATGATCGGTCACCCGATAGTTTCGTTCGCCCGGTGGAATGTCGATGCGGTTGGAACTGAGCCCGACGTCCAGCAAGTGCCGCCGCGGCTTCTCATCGGTGAAATACAGGCCCACGCGGGTACGATCGATCTCGGG
>DATJAK010000118.1:0-6360 GCA_035516375.1 Bryobacteraceae bacterium | reverse complement strand
TGCGTAATCGAATCCGGTGAACAGGCGCGGCCGCCAGCGCGAGGCGATGATCTGATAGCCCGCGCCTAGCGTGGTGCCCCACGCGTTGATTCCGTTCGAACCCGCTAATCCGCGCTCTTCCACCAGTTCGAAGCGATAGTCAGCGTGCGAAATCTCCCGGCCTCGGATGCGGAAGCCGTAGGCCTTTTCGTCGAGCCTGCCGGTCTTCACCGGAGCGTGTTCGACGGACACGCTGGGCGCGATGCGCCATAGCGCAAACGGCTCGATTGCGGACTTCGGGAGCACGCGATCGATGCCCGCGTAGAGCGCATAGACGTCGTTGCCATCTTGATGGTGGCTCACTCCCTCATCGAGCGGGTTGACCACCGAAGCGGCGACAATGCCCAATCGCAAGCGATCGACGTGCAGGTTGGCCACCACGCCGTCGTAGGAGCGGCCCTGGTTGCGCCACTCGGAGTTTGCCAGGATGGTGCTGTTGTAATCGATTTCCTGGCGGCCGATGCGGATGCTAAGCGGCTGGCTCTCGGGATCGCCGATCTGGGCGTAAGCGAGCTTCAAATCCCAGCGGTTCTCATTGGGCGGGCCAATGGGCGGAGACTGCAAGAAAGGCCGCGCGTCCTGCACTTGCGCCACGATGCGGAACCAGGACGCCGGCTGGATGAAGGTTCCGAAGCGGAACCGGTTGAGCAGGTAGGCGTCGTAGTGCGTGATGGAACCGGTGTTGTTGGAACCCTCCACCCGGAAGCGTTCTTCCAGACCGAACTGCAACCACTTGGGCAAATGATCGTTCATCCTGCCGGTCGGCCGGAAATCCGGCAGACCGTAGGGGAAAGTTTCGATCAGAGGGGCAGACGCCGGTCCACCGATCGGCGTGATCGCGGAATCGGAGCCGAGGGCGGCCACTTTGTCGTATTGAGCCGAGAGCTGCGCCGCGCCACCGAGCAGGCACACCACGACCGCGCACGGAAGTGTGAGTGCTCTCGCGGCCCGCGGATGGCGCATTCTATCCAGTTTCGCAAAGGATGGCCGACGGCTTGCCCGCGTTCCTCGCGGTTTGGTACTTTGGCCGTACTCGTCCCAACAGAGGAGTTTTCGGAATATGTACTACCGGAGTGGCTTGAAGGCTGCACTTGGGATCGTGACCGTAGTGCTGACGGCCATTGCCCAGCCGGAGCCAGAGCATCCGATGCCCTCGGTGCTAAAGACCTACCAAACGGTCACCGCGGAACGTCTGCTCCATCCCGAAGACGGCAACTGGCTGATGATTCGCCGCACCTACGACGGCTGGGGTTATAGCCCGCTCGATCAGATTACACCGGCGAATGTCGCCAGACTCAAGCCGGTGTGGGTCTTCTCCACCAGCGAAAACAGGCCGCATGAATCCGCACCCATCGTCAACAACGGCGTGATGTTCGTTACCACCCCGATGAATCAGGTGATCGCCATTGATGCCAGGAGCGGCAACCTGCTCTGGCGCTATCGCAGGCCGCGGCCGGCCGGCGCTACCGTGCCGCACGAAACCAACCGCGGAATCGCGCTTTATGGCGACAAGGTGTATTACGCGGCCGGTGAAGCGGTGCTGGTCGCGCTCGATGCCCGGACCGGCAAGGAGGTTTGGACTACCACCGTTGCCGATAACGGCGCAGCCTATTACACCACGCTCGCGCCGCTGGTGGCGGGCGGCAAGGTGATGGTGGGCGCCTCCGGCGGCGAGTTCGGCATCCGCGGATTCGTGGCCGCTTTCGATCCCGACACCGGTAAGGAACGGTGGCGGACATACACCGTTCCCGCACCTGGAGAGCCTGGCAGCGAGACCTGGCCCAAAGGGGACCAGTGGAAAACGGGAGGTGCGCCAGTGTGGGTGACCGGCAACTACGATCCCGCAACCAACATCGCGTTCTGGGGAACCGGCAACGGCGGGCCGACGGTGGGAGACAATCGTCCGGGCGACAATCTCTACACCGCTTCGACCATCGCGCTGGATGTTGCCACCGGCGCCATTAAGGGCTATTTCCAATACCATCCCAACGATTCGTGGGATTACGACGAGGTCTCGCCGCCGATTCTGCTGGATTACCAGCGGAGTGGGCGGACCATCAAGGGCCTGCTGGATGTCGCGCGCGACGGCTACTTGTGGTTCCTCGATCGCAGCGGTCTGGGTTCGCCGGACGGACGGATCCGCTTCGTGGAGGGCAAGCCATACGTCTTCCAGAACGTGTTCCAGGGTCTGGACCCGGTGACGGGACGCCCGCAGATCGACCCCGAGCACACGCCCGGCACCGGCAAGCGCGCCGACTTCTGCCCCGGATCGCATGGCGGCAAGACGTGGCCGCCGGTTTCGTTCAGCCCCAAAACGCGCATGGTTTACATACCCGCCAATAACAACATGTGCAGTTCCAATATGGGCGTGAAAGTGGAATACCACGCGGGCAAGGGCTTCGTCGGAATCGGTGGCAGCCGTCCGTTCACCGTTCCGGGCGCCGACCACTTCGGCGAGGTGCAAGCCTGGAACGTGGACACGGGCGAGAAAGTCTGGACCCACACCTACGCCAAGTCGCCGAACTGGGGATCGATGCTTGCCACTGCCGGAGGCCTGGTTTTCAGCGGCGGCACCAACGACCGGAAGCTGCACGCGTTCGACGCATCCACGGGCAAGCTGCTTTGGGAATACCCGGCCAATTCCGGAATCCTCGCGCCGCCGACGTCATTCCTGATCGACGGCAAGCAATACATCGCCGTCGAATCCGGCTGGGGCGGCGATTCGAGCGGCGACCAGCGCAACTTGAACCGCATTTTTCCGGGGGATTTTCCGGAGGTGCCGGAAGGCGGCGCGGTGTGGGTGTTCGCGGTGGAATAAGGTGTGGGACCGACCATCGTCTTTTGTGGTTTGGTTTTCTGTGGTTGAACGCGGCAGACGACATACACCGATCGTCTGCCCTACTTCAACACGTATTTCCGCAGGCGGTGGGGGCCGACGTCGGCGGCGTAAATGGTGCCCTTGTCATCGGCCACGATGCCCGATGCGCCTGAAATGCGATTCACGTCCGCTTGCGCGAGATCGGGGTCTGGGATGAACGCTCGGAGTGACCCGTCGATGGCGCTCCCGACCGTGATGCCACGCGTGTAGCCTCGGTTGACCGTGGAATTCGATTGGGAATCGCTGACGTAGAGGGTGTCATCCCTCGAAACGTACACTGCGCTCGGGCGGCCGAACTGCTTCCAGGCAGCGATGAAGTTGCCGTCCTGATCGAAGATCTGAACGCGGCTGTTGCTGCGGTCGGCGATGAAGACATAGCCGCGCGAGCCGCCGATGGAGATGTCGTGGGGCTGATCGAACTCGCCGGGACCGGCTCCGTGATGTCCCCAGGTCTTGAGGAAGCGGCCGTCTTTGGAGAACTTTACAACGCGGTCATTTTTTCCGTGGCCATCTGTGACGAAGATGTCGCCATTGGGCGCGATGGCGATGCCGGATGGCTGATCGAAGGTGTCGGGTCCATTCCCCGCGACGCCTTCTTTGCCCAGAGTGAGCAGTACCTTTCCTGAGGGACTCAGCTTGAATACCTCGTGGCCGCGGACTAAGCCGTTCGCATCCTTGGCCGACAAACCGAGGACGGTCTCGTTCGCGTTCGCGTCGCTGGCCCAGATGTTGCCCTGGCGATCGACCGTGAACCCGTGCGGAAACGCGAAGATGCCCGCGCCAAAGCTGGCCAGGAGCTTGCCGGACGGGTCGAATTCGAGAATCGGCGGCTCGGATCGGCCCACGCACGTGGCGGAGCCGGCAGGTTCGGTGTTGAAGCAGCGATGAAATACCCAGATGTTGCCTTGGGGATCGAGATCGGCGCGGATCAACTCACCCCACTTGCCGCCATTCATGTTCTGGGGAAGCGTCGGCCAGTTCTCGACCAAGCGGTACGGATTGGGAAGGCCGGTTTGTTGGGGGTAGGTTTGGGCAGTGAGACCGGCGGCGGCGATCGCCAGGAGCAGACCTTCGATGAAGCTCTCACGCATGGCGAGCACTTTCACCCCAGAGCCGATGCGCGACTTCCGCCACCAATTTGAGCTTCGCCGGCTGCGTTTCCTCGCGGATGGGATTGCCGGTAAACACCGAGGCAAAGCCGCATTGCGTCGAGAGCGCCAGTTGCTCTCGCGGAATGTAGCGGGCCGCTTCGTAGATGCGCGCTTCTAACCCGGCCACCGGCTCGAGTTCATCGGTCTTGGTGGAGACCAGCCCCAGCACCACGCGTTTACCGGGAGGGATATCGGCCAGCGGCTCGAAACTGCCGGAGCGCCAGTCATCGTATTCGAGCAGGATCGTGTCGTAGCGCTGCGCACGCGTAAACACGTGTTTCGAGATAGATTCGTAGCCGCCTTCGGCCATCCAGCGACCGGCATTGTTGCCTCGGCACATATGCAACCCGAAGCTGACGCCGGGAACGTCGGCAATTCGATTCAGCAGGTCGACGCCTTCACCCAGCATGCGGCTGGTGGAAATGCCGTTGGCCTCATAGACGTTGGAGCGCGTGTTCGCATCCACGAGGGTGGCCAACTCCGGAGCGTCGATCTGGATGTAGGTACAGCCGAGTGCGGCCAGTTCGCTGATTTCTTCGCGGAGGATCTCGGCGGCGTCCTGGCAAAGCACGAAAGGATCGGGATACGCCGAGCTGGAGTGTTTTGGCGACCACAACAACATCATCATCAGCGGGCTCGGCAAGGTTGCTTTGATGGGCTTGGAGGCTCGGGAGCGGAGGTAGGTGAACTCTTCGGCTGAGAGCGACCGCCTGCGTCGAAGCTTTCCGGTCACCGCCATGCGAGGAGGATTCTCGGGCCCTTTGTGAGATGCGGATTGCCGCCAATGGCGCTGGACTTCGATGGGCCCCTCGACCATACCGATGCCGTCGACGAATTCCGCGAGCGGCCCGAGGAACGATGTGCGGCGCAGCTCGCCGTCAGTGATCACATCCACGCCGGCGGCCTCCTGCTGCGCGATGGCCTCGTTCACGGCGCGGTCTTCGATGCGCTTGAATTCGTGCGCAGAGATGCGGTTTTGCTGGCGCGCTACGCGGGCTTCCTTCAGCCAGGCGGGACGGAGCAGGGAGCCGATGACTTCGGCACGCGGTACATTCTTCATGGCGTCAACCTCATTTCGTGGTGACTTGCCGCTTCCAATACTCCCAGGCGCGGTTGTTGGCGGCCGCGCCGGCAGGGGTGACGGGCGGCCGTTTGGCGCCCGGTTCCCGATCGAGGTAACTCACCGTGCCGCCGAGCCGGATGGCTTGCTCCTCGACGCGCGCGTTCATGTTCAGGAAGTAAGCGTTGCTCACCACGGTGGGAAGCGAGGCGGCCGTGACCACCACACCGTGGCCGAACAGAATCATGGCGGTCTTGTTGCCGAGCGCCTGGGCCAGCGCCTTGCCGAGGGCAGGGTTGCGAATCAGCATGTCGTCAGCGGTACCGCCGAACTTGCGTACATCGAAAATGGGCACGCCGTCGTTGATGAACGACCCGACATGGATCATGTTGCGCAGCGGCACGGAGCTGGCTCCAAACGCGATCAGCTCCGGCGAGTGCGCATGGATCACCGCCATGACATCGGGCCGCGCCTTGTAGACCTCGCCGTGAATGAAGCGTTCCAGATAGCCGTCGGAGCGGTCCCTGCCTACGGACTTGCTGTCGAGATCGTACTCGATGATGTCGGCGGCGGTTACCATGCCAGCCGAGATGGCGCGCGACAGGTAGTAGTGATTGGGATTGCGGGGGTCGCGGACGCTGACGTGGCCGTAGGCATCGAGCACTCCGATTTCGTGGGCGAGAATCCGGTTGGCAACGACGAGGTCGTCGATGACGGCCGTGGACGAGGCGTTACTTTGCGCCATTAGGGTGCGAAGGGCGAACACTACCCCGAGCACGGCGACGGCTGCAATGCCGGCGAGCAGGGCGCGGCTGATCCACCTGGAGCGCAAGCCCCATCAGTATACATCCAGCCGCTCCTCGGTGACGTGCTGGTGATGATCGCGATCGTGCGCCGCGTCGTGTAGTTGCCAAGCGTGGGGTCGGGCCTTCGGTCCGCAGATGGGCTTTCCGGTAACGGACGGGTTCCGGGCCCGGCGACGCCGCGCGGAAGCGCGGCGGCAGCCCGGAAGGGCTGGCCCCACTAACTATGCCAGGGGCGGTAATGGGGGGTTAGCGGCCTGGCTGCATGTGCTGAGCCTTGTAGACGGCGGCAGCTTCGGGCGAGGAGAGATAGTCCAAGAGCGCTTTGGCTGCGGCGGGATCGTGCGCGTGAGTGGAGACGAATCCCACCAGCGACGTGGGAGTCGAGATCTCCTTCGGCAAGGGGCCCACGATTTCGAGGCCGGGCTC
>DATJAK010000117.1:0-127148 GCA_035516375.1 Bryobacteraceae bacterium | reverse complement strand
CTTACTCAGCGCGACGATCTCCTCCCAGCAGACGGAGCGTCCGAGCCGGGCGGAGCCGACCGCGATCACGTGGCTGAGAACCTGGATCCCGAATTCCCCGAGCAGCGCCTTCACCATGGCGCCCACGGCTACCCGCGCGGTGGTTTCCCGGGCGCTGGCGCGCTCCAGTATGTAACGCGCATCGTGAAAATTGTACTTGATGGCTCCCGCCAGGTCGGCGTGTCCCGGCCTGGGACGCGTCACCGGTTTGCGCTTGTCCTCCGCGCCGTCGATGTCTTCTACCGGTAGGACCTCCGTCCAGTTCTGCCAGTCCTTATTTCGGATCACGATACCAACCGGCGAGCCGATCGTTCGCGAATGCCGCACCCCGGCCAGGATTTCGGCGTGGTCGGTTTCGATCTTCATGCGTCCGCCCCGGCCGTAACCCTGTTGCCGGCGCCATAGTTCCCGGTCGATCGCTTCTACTGATATAGGAATGCCCGCCGGCAGGCCCGTGAGCGTCGCCACTAGGCACTCGCCGTGGGACTCTCCGGCGGTCTCAAAACGCAGCATTGGACAAGAAGTTTTATCCTAGCAGACTCTGAACAATTCCTTGTCTTCGTGCGTATTAGGAGGATGACGGGAGAAAACCGGGATGAAGTTCTTACTGTGGTTGATTCTTTTGGTTCTGTGCTGGCCGTTGGCCTTGGCGGCCTTGGTGCTTTACCCCATTGTTTGGTTACTGCTTCTGCCGTTTCGCATCGTGGGAATCGCCGTCGAGGGTGCGCTCGCACTCGTGTGGGCGGTGGTCACCCTACCCGCCAGAGCGCTGCGGGCCCTCTGACTCAAACCGTTCGCCGGTTGGTCACAACTTCGATGTACAGCGTGGCTATCGCGATCACCAGTAGAATATGGATGAATCCGCCTAGTGTGTAAGAAGTTACCAACCCCACCAGCCAAAGCAACAGCAGAATTACAAAGATAGTCCAAAGCATCACCGTCTCCTGGGCGTTGCGTATGCTCCACAACGCACGATGCTTTTGAGAGGCACTTGACGTACCAGAGCTTCCTCTCTACTGTGCGCGATGAGACAAAAGGCTCGTTTTGGCTGCGACACGCGTGATTCCCCGGCATCCAATCTTCATCGACGATTGCCAATCCAACCAGGGAGGTGCCCGGTGGCCCAACAGCAGCGATACGAGATTCTGATCATCGGTAGCGGCGAGGCCGGAAAGTTTTTGGCTTGGACCATGGCGAAAGCCGGCCGCCGTACGGCCGTGGTAGAGCGCGGGCTGATCGGCGGTTCCTGCCCGAACATCGCCTGCCTGCCGAGTAAGAACATCATCCGCAGCGCGAAGGTAGCCGAGTTACTCCACCGCGCTCCCGAATTCGGGATCACCACCGGCCCCATCAAGATCGAGATGACGGGAGTCCGCCAGCGCAAGCGAAAGATGGTAGACGGCCTGGTCGCGATGCATCGCGATCGCTACCAAGCCAGCGGCGCGGAGTTGATCTTAGGCGACGCCCGCTTCATCGCTTCCAAGACCGTGGAAGTGAAGGCCAAAGACGGTCCCACCCAAACGATCGAGGGCGATCAGGTCTTTTTGAACATCGGCACGCGCACGGCGGTTCCTGCAGCACCTGGGCTTCGAGAAGCCAAGCCGCTCACTCACGTGGAAGCGCTCGAACTCGATCGCACGCCGGAACATCTGATCATCCTCGGGGGTGGCTATGTCGGCATTGAGTTTGCCCAGGCAATGCGGCGGTTCGGTAGCCGTGTCACCGTCCTGCAGCATGGGCCGCAACTCGCCCCGCACGAGGATTCCGACGTCGCCGAAGAGCTTCTCAAGCTCTTTCAAGATAACGCCATCGACGTGCTGCTCGAAGCGGAACTCCTCCGCGTGGAGGGCGTGTCCGGTCGTGGAGTCAAGGTGTACGTCCGAAGCTCGCGGGGCGAGAAGACGCTCGAAGGCACAGACATCCTGGTGGCAACCGGCCGCATGCCCAATACCGAAGGTCTGGGCTTGGACAAAGCCGGTGTCGAGCTGGACGGCCGCGGTTACATTCGCGTCAATGAACGGCTGCAGACGACGGCACCCGGTGTATGGGCGATGGGAAACTGCGCCGGGAGCCCCGACTTCACGCATGTCTCGTTTGACGACTTCCGCGTCGTCCATGACAATCTCAAAGGCGGCAACCGTACTACCCAGGATCGACTCGTGCCGTTCTGCCTCTTCACCGATCCCGAGTTGGCGCGCGTGGGCCTGAACGAAACAGAAGCCCGGATGCGCGCCATTCCCTACCGTGTCGCCAGGATTCCCATTGATGCCGTACTGCGAACGCGAACGCTTTCCGAAACCCGCGGATTCTTGAAAGCGCTCGTCAGTGCGGAGAGTGACGCGATTCTGGGACTCACCGCATTTTGCCCCGAGGCCGGAGAAGTGATTGCCGTGGTCCAGACCGCCATGCTGGGCAAAATGCCCTACACAGCATTGCGCGATGCAATCTTGACCCATCCGACGATGGCCGAGGGCTTGACACCGTTATTTGCGGCGGTACCGGCGCGCTCCAAAACAGGCGCGGGACGGGCAGGCGATTGATCCAATGGGAGAATATCGATGAGTCCCACTCCCGACAACGGCATCGTCACCATTGCCAGCCGCCACTCGGTGGATGAAACGGTCGCCAAGCTACAACAAATCCTGCTCGCGCAGGGAGTCCAGCTGTTTGCTGTAATCGACCACAGCGGTGAGGCCCAGAAAGTGGGGATGGAGATGCTTCCCACCAAGCTCCTGATTTTCGGGAATCCGAAAGCCGGAACTCCGCTCATGCTCGCCTCACCCAGTATCGCCATCGACCTCCCATTGAAGGCATTGGTCTGGCAGGATGGCGGCGGCAAGGCGTGGATCTCGTATAACGCCCCTCAATATCTCCGATCCCGGCACGGTCTACCGCAGGAGTTGGTACCGAATATCGCAGTAATGGAGAGGCTCGTGCGGAAAGCCGCGGAGTGAGGAGCCCTGAAATTCACGAAAAAAAATGGCCGCACCGGTGTGGGGTTTCGGCGCGGCCCAAGTGGGAACGGAGAATTCTGGGAACTAGCCCGGCAAACGCAGTTCGATTCCCTGCGGAATCGAAGGCTGCTGGAAGGTTCGGCCTTGCGTCCGGAACTCGTAGCGCTCGATGGCCACGGCAGCGCCCTTCTCATTGCTGCGCACGACGCAACCATAGATCATGAGCTTCATCGGACAGGATTCATTCAACAACACCGGCCAGGTCATGGAGAGTTCCACCGGCATGCCGGTCGTGAGCATGGTTTCAGTGGAGAACCAGACTCCGCTGCTGCTGATGTTGGTCGTCCGGCCGGAGCCGGTCTCGGCGATGCGCTGGCCGTAAAGCATCTTGTAGCGCACGTCTTGCTCGATGACGAAGCGGCGTTTTCCGCGCCTTTCGCGCTCGTTGGTCTGTTTGGGTTCTTTGGTTAGCTGGTTCTCGCTCACAGGGACCGCCTTTGCTTCCATCAACTTACAATGGGGTCGGCACCCGCTCAATACCACTTTAGTTAAGCCGGACGCGTTATCAGGTCCGCCGCGGAAATCCCTGTTGCCCCCAAATTAAGCTGCGCCGCGCAAAACACTTGCTGGCAAATTGCGCGGTTAGTGTTAACCACTACTGCCCAGTACTCAGCGGTCCACAAAAAGTCAGTTTTTTGTGCCAAATCTTGACGCCGGCGGTCGCGATCTTGACGCTATCGACCCGGCACGGACCGGGGAATTTCCCCACAGTATTTTTTTGGAAGAAAGTTATAGACAATCAGATCTTAAATTGGTAATATAAAACCAACAGACAGACAGCATCCCTGACGGCGAGCCCCCTCCCGCCGTCAACCCTCTGAGTGCAAGGGCCCCGAGCCACCCAGTTCGGGGCCTTAAACTTTTTGTGGTCTCAGAACAGCCGGTCCTGCCGGCGCAGGTTCCCAAAGCTC
Organism: Bryobacteraceae bacterium; assembly: GCA_035516375.1. GTDB lineage: Bacteria > Acidobacteriota > Terriglobia > Bryobacterales > Bryobacteraceae > PSRJ01. Next base: position 123,184 of record DATJAK010000117.1, on the reverse strand, counting down.
CCCAGGTTGGCAATCGAGAACGCGATGCGAAATGTGCTCTCGTCCCGCAACCCGAAATTGAACCGGCGCCACTGGATGCTCAACCCGCAGCAATCCGTGTTGTAGGTCACCTGCACGGTCGCATATTGAAGCAAATGCTGGCGATAGTCGTAAATGCCGTCGACGCCTGCATTCCAGCCGCGGTGATTGGGGTCTCCTACGCCGGCTCGAAAGTGGAACTGGTCTACCGGTTCGTTCAAGATCGGGTCGGTGTGGACCTGATTGTGCCCCACCGACAGGAAGTATTGATTCCAGCGGTAGTCAATCGAGACCGTGCTATTCACAATCTCCCGGCGGGTGGAATCGTAATCCGTACGCCACTCAATGGTCGGGCCCTTGAAGGGGCTGACACGGAAGATCGAGACCACCGGAGATTCGACGCGCGGGCCGTCCAGAAATGCGTACGGTGTCAGCTCGTCTGTTGTGAGGAAGACGTTGCGCTGGCCCGGAATCAGCGCGCCGCCAAAAGTCGGGTCAAAATATCGATTCTGCTCCAATTGCCAGCTCACGATTTCCTTTACCTGGTCGCCACGCTTGGCGTACAGCCGGTTCGTTAACGAGAGATCCAGCTCATTCGTGTTGGAAACCAGATCGGTTTCATCGAAGCGGATGAACCGCGCGAAGTTGTCGCCAATGCCATCCACGTATTTGTAGGTGGCGCGGGGCTCAAACACATGTTTCAGCTTGTCCCCGAGAAACGTCTTCTTGTCGAAAACGCGCGCCAGCGAGGGGAAAATGAAATCCACCGAATAGTCGCGCGAGCTGCTCAGCAGGTTGGTGCCTAATACTTGAGGCCCATTCAATCCCTGCGCCTGGTTCTGCGAGTAGAACGTCTCGTCAATTCCAAAGCGCGGCACGATGTGAAACGCCCCCCAATGCAGCGCGGTCATCAAGTGCGGAGCCAGGTGGATCCGGTCCGCGAACTGCGACGTCTGAAAATGGTCGAGCAGCACAGTGTCGGTGGGATCGAAGATCGGTTCCTCGCGGTATAGGAGCCCGGCGGAGGAATCGAAGGAGAACCAGAGCGGCACATTTTGCCAGATCTGATGCTCGCGCCCGCTTAACTCGGCTTCGGGAAGCTTGCGAATCGAGATTGCGTTGGTCTCGAGCTTGGTGGCCTGAGTTACCGGGTCGGTGACGGAGACCTCGCCGCCTTGGAAATTCTGCATCCGCTCGGCAACCAGGTTGAACGAATAGTCCGACCAGTTCTTGTTCAGAAATCCGACCGAATGCGATTCCGTGCCAACCGCGTCGGCGAACGACTGCGACCAATATTGCCGGAAGTCGAAGGAGCTGACGTAGTTGAACTGTCCGCGAATATTCCAGCCGTCGCCTAAGTCGGACTTGCCTGCAATATTCAGCCGGAGGCCTCCATAAGCCTGCGGATTGGCCGTCCCCGGATACAGACCGCGGTCCTCGACCCCGTAGATGATTGCGTCAAAGTCCGTTGCGGCACGCGGTTTGCCGCGTAAATCTACGTCGTGCGACGTGCCGCGCGCCGTGTAATCGGTGAACCGGTAGGTCACGTCATAGCTGCGGTTGATGGCCCAGAAGGCGCCCAAGTCGAAGAATTTGCCCGCCAGCGAGCTGTTGCCGAAACTGGGCAGCAGGAATCCGCTCCTCCGCGGAACCTTCTTAAGGGACTTGTAAAAGTAGGGCGTGAAGAAGAGCGGCATTTTGCGGACGAAGAATGTGGAATGGTAAGCAGTAGCGTGGTCGCCCGGCACAATGTCGAACTTTGGACCCTTCAACCTCCACCACGGGTTGGGCATGCGGCAGTCGGTGATGAAGCCGTTGTGCAGGACGTAGTGATCTTCTAAACGTTCGGCCCACTCGCCCTCGAAGACAAACGGGCTGGTGGTGGTTAGAACACCGGGGCGTGCGTCGACGTGGCCCGGGGCCTGGCCGCTGACATTGTAAAACTTACCCGTCTCCGACTGCGTGTTGTAATCGACGCGATCCGCCCAAATCTCCTCGGCACGCTCGAACTGGTGAAAGTAGACGTGGCCGCTGGCATGCAAATCGCCGGTGTCCTTGTTGAAATCCATTTCGTCGGCGCGCATCAACATGGTTGCACCTTCGACCTCCGCCTTGCCGTGCAGCTTGTATAAACGGCCCTCGGATTCCTCGACGGTCGCGGAAACATTCCAATCCCCTTTTGGCGGTGCGTCCGGACGCGCGGTGAGGATGCGCCGATCGGGTTGCTCGGTTGAAACCTGAGCTGGCACCTGCGTAGCTAAGATGAGGCTGCACAGTATGGTAACGACCAAAATAGAGGCATTACTCGAAGAATTCTCGTGACAATACAGGACTACTATGCTAAGTAGATTAAGAGAGTTTTTCAGGCGGAGCCTCAACGGAGAACTTAACACACTCCGCCGGCTTCCGATCGGTTTCCAGCAAGGAGAGTCGCCGCCCCAAAATGACGTGTACGTATTGTGGGTTCCGCAATGGTGAAGGAGAGCATCGCTGCCGCCGTTGCGGCCGCAAACCGGACGATACGCTGACCGGAGAGTTCCGTTGGCGCACCGATGGATCGCTAGCCGCCGTGGCCGAGCGGGCTCCACGGATCCAGCCTCCGCAGCCGCCGGCGCCCAACCTGTCGCGTGCCGTGCAGCGGAATCTGTTTCCGGAAAGGCCCGCATCCAACGTCATTCCTATTGAGTCATACGCTCCGATCGGCGCGGATCCAATCGCGCGGCCGCCCGATCCCGCGAAGCCGGCTTCTCGTGTACAGACGCGTCGCCCGGTGCCCAAGGTTTCAGAAGCTCAAGGCCGTTTGGATTTTCTGCCGGCGTTGCCGGCCACTTCGCGCACGCTCGGAACCACCGTGGAGGCGGTCATATTCTGTGAGGCCCCGGTTGCCACTCCGCTACACCGGGCAGTGGCGGCCGCGTTCGATTGCGTGATGGTGCTCTGCGGATATGGCCTGTTTCTGGCGGCATTTTTCCTGGCGGGCGGCGGGTTCGTGGCCACGCGGCACAACCTGTTGATGTTCGGCGCGGCCCTGTTTCTCATGGCGTTCACCTACGGGCTGTTCTGGACGATCGCCGGCACCGAAAGCGCTGGCATGCGTTGGGCGGGCCTGAGGCTCACCACGTTCGATGGCTTCCCGGCGGAACCACGGCACCGCGTTCTGCGCCTCGCAGGTTCCTGTTTGAGCTGTTGTACCTTGCTCGGGCTGCTCTGGTCGCTCGCCGATGAAGAAAGCCTGACGTGGCAGGACCACATCTCGCGCACGTTCCCCACGCCCCTGGCATCGGACTCCCAGATCTTCCACCGCCGGTAGAGCAAACGCCCGTCGATCTCTTCCACAATTCGGGAAATGGTAGCAGGACTTCCGAATCTAGAAGACTATCAATATTTCGGATGTTTATTATCAATCTGTTAGGGCTGGCATTCGGGTTGCATAATCCAGGAGCGTTGGGGTTGAGAGGTTTTCAAACGCTTTGGTGGCGTTGCCTCACGGGGATTACTTGCCCCACTCCGGTTCCATCTGCCGGAGTGGGTTTTTTCTTTGCTAGACTACTATTTCTCACCACATGGGATTCTACGCTCGCTGGATGGATCGCTGGGAGCGTCAGCTTGCGACCCGCGATAACAATCGGCTGGTTCGGCCATTCGAATGGGGATTGGATTGGCTGGCGCGCCTGAGCTTTCCGCAATGCCCGGCCGAAGCGAACGGACATTCGTCCGCCTGCCTCGCCGAGTTCGCGGACTCGGCGCGGGAGAATTCCGACCGGTTTTACAGCTATCCGAAGGTGCGCGATTACCGGCTGGAAGGAAACCGCCTGACCTTCACCAGCCCCGTACCATCCGCTTATCCGGAAAACGATCAGGTGCACGCGCTTTGGTTTCGCGCTCCGGAAGACCGCGGCCGCGCGCTGATCGTGCTGCCGCAATGGAACTCGGACGCCAACGGTCACGTCGGCTTGGCGAAGCTGCTCAACCGTTTCGGCATCAGCGCCCTGCGCATGACCATGGCGTATCACGCCGAGCGCATGCCCAAAGAGTTGCAGCGCGCCGACTACCACGTCTCCAGCAACATCGGCCGCACCATCCACGCCTCGCGTCAAACCATCATTGACGTGCGCGCCTGCCTCGATTGGCTGGAGCAGCAAGGCTACCAGCGAGTCGGCATTCTCGGAACCAGTCTCGGTTCCTGCATGGCGTTCATCGCCACCGCCCACGACCCACGCGTCCGCGTGGGAATCTTCAATCACGTTTCCATGTACTTCTCGGATGTGGTCTGGACCGGCCTTTCCACCCAGCATGTGCGCCGCGGCTTCGGCGATCAAGTGAGCCAGGACGAGCTCCGCCGCTACTGGGCGATGATCAGTCCGGCTTCGTTCCTGGAGCGTTTGCGCGGACGAAAGATCCAGAATCTGCTGGTTTGGGCGCGGCACGACTCCAGTTTCCTGCCACGCTACTCGCAGCAGGTGCTCGACAACTTCCGCCGCTTCGAGCTTCCGCACGAAGTTTTCACTTTGCCTTGCGGGCACTACACCACCGGCCAATTCCCTTTCAATTGGATGGATGGGCTGGCGATGTCCCGCTTTGCGGCCCGACATTTGTAGTTCCTTACGGCGTGCGCCGCACATGTAACCACAGTTTGTCGGTTTGCCCTTTAAAAACAAGCTGTTGACAAGGCTTTCCGGGTCATGCGAGTATGTATTTATCACTGGGAAAGGAGGTGGTCCAGTAAAAATGGATAGTCATATACCGCGCGAGGTGGCTGACTGTTAGAGTCGAGCCTCTTATGCTGAGACCCCGTCCAGTACCGGGGTCACGTTCCTGTGGACCAGCTGCCTCACGCGTCAGTTAGGCCTCAGGTAATCCAAGGCTACCAACCCCCGTGGTCCTGTTAGGATCACGGGGGTTTTGCTTTTCATGAGGAGTCGCAGGCCCGGGCGGCGTCCGGAGCGATTTGACGGCTTTGCTATACTGAAATTTCTCGAAAGGATCCCCGTAACATGAAGGCTGGAATTCATCCGGCATACGCCGAAGTCAATGTGATCTGCGCCTGCGGACACGTCTTCAAGACCCGTTCCACGCACAAGGGCGACATCCGCGTGGAAATCTGCTCTTCCTGTCATCCGTTCTTCACGGGCCGTCAGAAATTGATAGACACGGCGGGACGCGTGGAGCGGTTTGAGAAGAAGTACAAGGTCAGCCGCGCAGCCAAGAAAGAGCAACCGGCGGCGAAATAGGCTCCGGCTCGGACCGCTTCACTCTTTTTTCGACGTCCAATTCATATACGGCTTAAACTCCGCGCCCGAGGCGGCCATCTCGAACTTTCCCATGAGCGCAGACCCGTCGAGCCAATATGACAGCCGATAGCGCGTTTCGGGCTGACTCCCGTCGGACTCGAAGATGACGTGGTTCGACGCCGGGAATGTCAGGCTGTAGCGGATCACGTTTCCTTCGCTATCGAAATAAATCGCGCGGGGCGTGCCGTTCGGGGTGTCCAGGTAAATCACCATCAAATCGTCGTGGCGCACACCTGAATCGTACGCAGCCTGGTTGCGTCGGACGATAATCTTCTGGTTCAGTTCAGCCAGGAAGGAATAGCCTCCTTGTCCCGCGCCAAGCGGCGTGTCTTTTTCGCCCGCGGTGCCGTGCCAGTTGCCCAGTAGAAACTCCAGTTTCTTCCATGCCGAGTCACCGGCCTGCGCGGGACCGCTCTGGGCAAGAACAGGGAGAACGCTCAGCAACGCCGCTGTCAGAACGGAGCCGTTCCGCATCATGACGTCCATCTTACGGTTGCAGGGAGACTGGCGCAATCGAACGCACGTGTCACAAAAGTCAACAAATCGGGATTGACGCGGAACGGAGCGCTTAGCGTTTTTGCCGGCGCGTCTGCTGGCGCAATTTCTCGCGCTCGGCCCGGAAGGCTTCGTAGCTGGACTTCTGGTCGTCGCGCAGAATCGCAGTAATCTTGGAAACCTGCTCGTTCTGGATCGATTGCCCTTCCAGGTGCATTTTGCTGCGCATTTGGTCGAATTGCGTGCGCGTGTCGTCCAGAATCTGGTTCACCTGTTCGACCTGTTTCTCGTCCAGGTTGACTTTGCTGCGCATGCTCTCGATGTAACGGCGGCGAAACTCCTCCGGAGTAGGACGGGAACTACCGCTGCTGGCGTTTACCGTGTTCCTGGAGTAGAGGCGGTAAGACATGCCCCCTACCAACGCGCCGCTGAGAAACACCAGCGCCAGGTAAACTACCGCGGAGAGTTTCGACTTGGGCACGGCGCTGCTCATCACTTCTCGCCTAAATCCAAGCGCACCGGGGCGACGATGTCGGGAGTATCGATGGTGTTGGCGGCCGCCAGCGCCTCCACGTAGCTGGAATAGTAGGATGCATTCGGCGCCGGCGTGCGTGGGATGGCCATGTAAACGCCCAAAGCCAGCGAAGCCGCGACCGCCGCGGTGACAAACGCACTGGCAAACCGACGCAGGGTAAAGCCCAACGTCTGGCGGGACTCGATCTTCTGCCACAGTTGGGGCATGAAGTTGGGACCCGCTTCGGGCGTGGGACACGCCTCACGATACGCTCGAAACAACTGATCGAGTTGCTCGTCGCTACTGCCGCGCATCAGATCCATACGTCAACCGGTACGAACCGGCTCCTTGCCTTTGGCGGTGGCGCTAAAGGCTTTCAAAACCCGCTGCCGGGCCCGAAACAGGCGAACTTTAAGGGCATTCTCGTTGATGTCGTAAATCTTTTCCAGTTCCTTCAACGAAAGGCCTTCCAGTTCCTTCAACATGAGCAGAATCCGATCGGCCTCGGAAACGGCCCCCAACAGGGCATCCACGGATTCGCGGGTCTTTTTCTGATCCCGCTCATCGCGCTCCACCCTTCCGCCTGCCACAGCATCGGCCATCAACATCTGCTGCTCGGACAGGTCGGACATCCGATACTCCTGGCGCCGCCGCTGCTTACGTAGATAATCGTAAGCCGCATTGACGGTCAGGCGATACAGCCAAGGTTCAAAGACCTCTGCCGTCCGGAGCTGGTCGAGGGAAAAATACAGTCGCAGGAAGACTTCCTGGGCGACATCCTCGACATCCTCAGGGCGGGCGATCAAACGCGTGACGGTTCCCAGAATACGCTTCCGGTACACCACAACAATTTCGTTAAACGCCGCATTTTCACCAGATTGCGCGCGTTTGATCAGCTCGAAATCAACCAGCATGCCGCACCCGGGGGAACGGCAACCGGCAACACCTATCGCTCGGTTGCATAGGCGTCCCAGCCCATCGCCAGGTTACAAAGTTCAGAAAAGGAAAGAAGATCGGGGGTCCGAGAGGCCCCGCCGGGAGGGCTCCGGCAGACACCCATCGCAGCTCAGGCGCCCCTACCATGTGTTGGCTAATGTTACCGTATGCGGCCATTACCGGCTATGGCTCTCTAGAGTATTGGACGGCCAGCATACGTTTTGATTACGCCGATTCCTGGTAGCCTGAAATCATGCTGTTTTCCGAGTCTATCTTCGCTACCCGGTTCCACATTACGCGCCAGGATTTGGAGAAATACCTGGCCGAAGCCCTTTCGCATGGAGGCGATTACGCTGATTTGTATTTCGAGTACCTGCTGACGAGTTCCATAAGCATCGACGAATCGATCGTCAAAAGCGCCGCGCAGGGGGTCACCATGGGGGTGGGCGTCCGGGTGATCGCCGGGGAGCGGACCGGCTACGCCTATAGCGACGATCTCTCGCCGGAGAAGATCCGCAAGGCGGCGCACGTGGCCGCTTACATCGCCAAGGGGCCTAGCCAGGTAGAGAAGTTCGATTTGAAGGAACGAACCCACCACAACTTGTATCCGGTGGTACACGCGCCCACGGAGACGGCTTTTGCCGAGCGCGTCGATCTGGTCCGCCGCGCCGACCACGCCGCGCGGGCCTACGATCCGCGCATCTTCCAGGTGCAGGCAGTGTACGCGGACAACTTACGGCACGTGATGGTAGCCACCACCGAGGGAGTTCTTTCGGTAGACCGGCAGCCGCTGGCGCGGTTGAGCGTGGCGGCGCTGGCGCGCGAGAATGACGGTCCCCCGCAGCGCGGCCATTCGGGCGGCGGCGGCCGCGTGGAGCTCGGCTTCTTTCAGAACGAAAATCCGCCGGAACATTTCGCCACCGAAGCCGCGCGAGAAGCCATTGCGATGCTGGCCGCGGTGGATGCGCCGGCCGGCGAGATGACGGTAGTGCTGGGCCCCGGCTGGCCCGGCATTCTGCTGCACGAAGCGGTGGGGCACGGGCTGGAAGCCGATTTCAACCGGAAGAAGGTCTCCGCCTTCAGCGACCGCATTGGGCAGAAGGTGGCCAGCGAGCTTTGCACAGTGATCGACGATGGCACCATCAGCAGCCGGCGCGGGTCGTTGAATGTCGATGACGAAGGCCACCCTACGCAGCGCAACGTGCTCATCGAGAATGGCATTCTGCGCGGATACCTGCAGGACAAGCTATCGAGTACGCTGATGCACTCGGCTTCGACTGGCAGCGGACGGCGGGAGAGCTACGAGCACGTGCCGATGCCTCGGATGACGAACACCTTCATGCTCGCCGGCCAGAGCGAACCGGCTGACATTATTCGCTCCGTCCCCAAGGGACTCTACTGCGTGAGCTTCGGCGGCGGCCAGGTGGACATTACTAGCGGCAACTTCGTGTTCTCGGCATCGGAGAGTTACCTGATTGAAGACGGCAAGGTAACGCGCCCGGTGCGCAATGCAACTCTGATCGGCAATGGACCCGAAGCGCTGAAGTACGTGAGCATGGTGGGCAACGATCTGAAGCTGGATGAGGGAATCGGCGTGTGCGGCAAAGAGAATCAGCATGTGCCGGTGGGCGTGGGCATTCCCACGATACGCATCGACCGCATGACGGTAGGGGGCACGGCTTGAGCCGGAATCACTTGCTTGAGTTGGCGGCGGAAGTGGTGAAGCGGGCACAGGCGGCCGGCGCCACCGATGCCGAGTGCACCATTGCCGAAGGCGAAGAGTTCTCGGCGAACGTACGCATGCGCGAACTGGAGAATCTCAAAGAAGCCGGCTCGCGCGGCGCCGGACTGCGGATCATGATCGGCAAGAAGACCGGGGCCTCGTCAACCTCGGATCTCTCCGCGGAGGGAATCGCTTATTTAGTGAAATCGGCAATCGAGCTGGCCGATGTCACCAACGAAGATCCGCACGCCGGACTCCCCGAACCGGAAGAACTGGGAAAACTGCCCGGCGATCTACGGCTGTCATCGGCGGATGTGCCGGAGCTCGATACCGAACTCAAGATTGAGACGGCCCGGAAGGCCGAGGCAGCGGCGCTGGCCGTCGATCCGCGTATTTCCAATTCCGAAGGCGCATCCTTCGATACGCACACCGGGCGGCATATCTTCGCTAACTCGCGCGGATTCGCGGGCGAATATAGCACCAGCTATTGCTCACTGAGCGTAGTGCCGGTGGCGCGCGAAAACGAATCAATGGAACGCGACTACTGGGAGACGCTGGCAAGAGGCTTCGGCGGGCTCGAACCACCAGACAAGGTGGGACGCATCGCCGCGGAGCGCGCGCTGCGCCGGCTTCATCCGGTTAAAGTCGAAACACAGAAAGTGCCGGTGGTGTTTGAGCCGCGAGTCGCGCGGAGCTTGGTCGGCGAGATCTTCGACGCCGTACACGGCATGTCGGTCTACCGGCAACAATCGTTCCTGGCAGGAAAGCTTGGTGAGAAGGTAGCCCGCGAATCGGTGACCGTGATCGACGATGGAACCATACCCGGCTTGTTCGGCACTTCTCCTTTCGACGATGAAGGCGTCCCCTCACGGCGCACGGTAGTGATCGAGAGAGGCGTGTTGAAGAGTTACCTGCTGAATTGCTACGCGGCCCGCAAGCTGGGGATGAAGACGACGGGTAACGCGTCGCGGGGACTCACGGGTAACGCCGGCATCGGTCACGGGAATTTTTATCTCGAGAAGGGCACCGTTACGCCCGAGCAGATCATCGGCGGCATTCGCAACGGTTTTTTCGTCACACAGGTGCAGGGATTCGGCGTTAACATTGTGACGGGAGACTATTCCCAGGGCGCATCCGGTCTATGGATCCGCGATGGCGAGCTGGCGTTCGCGGTTTCCGAAGTGACCATAGCGGCCAATCTGAAAGATATGCTCCTCGGATTGGAAGCGGTCGGCAGCGACCTGGAATTCCGAGGCTCCGTGGCGGCGCCCACGGTGAAAATCGGAGAAATGACCGTTGGCGGAAAATAAGTTCTCGATCCATCCGGCCGCCGTCATCATCGCAATCGTGTTGGTGGCCGGAGCGGTTGGATTCTGGCGTCTGGACAAAGCGTCGAAGCAGCCCCCGCCGCCCCCGCCGCCGCTCACCGGCGAGGCGAAGACGTACGTCACCAACCTGAAACTGAGCGGCGTGGACATGACCGCGCACGAAGACTACTTCAAGCAGCGCGTGGTCGAGATCACGGGCATGATCCAGAACACCGGCCCGCGCATGCTGCAACTTGTCGAGATCAACTGCGTGTTCTACGATCCGTACGGGCAGGTGGTCTTGCGGCAGCGAGTGCCCATCGTCGGGAAGAAGGCAGGCGGGCTGGAGCCGGGGGCGGCGAAACCGTTCCGGCTGCCGTTCGACAACATCCCCGAGGACTGGAACAATATGATGCCGCAGCTGGTGATCGCGCGGATCGATTTCGAGTAAGGGCGCGGATCGTTTTAGAACCGCGCTATCATTCATTTGTGATACGTCGCCTGTACGTTCATAACTTCCGGTGCTTGGAAAACTTCGAGTTACCCATCTTAGGCCAATCCTCTATATTGTTGATCGGCAACAACGGCTCCGGCAAAACAACCGTCGGGTGCGCACTGGAAATTCTCCAGAAGATCGGCCGCGGCACTAATCGGGTTGGTGATCTGGTGAGACCGAAAGACCTTGCTCGTGGACATACAGACGTGCCGGTGCGGTTCGAAATTGAGGTTGAACTGCAGGGCATGCTCTATGAGTATAAGGTCGCATTCGAGTTTCCGGAAGGGTTCAAAGAACTGCGCGTGCGCGAAGAAGGGCTCAGGGTGGGCGGCCGGGCTGTCTACACCCGAGCGATGGCACAAGTGAATCTTGCCAGAAAGGGCGCGGAAGAGGAGGCGAAATTCCGCATCGACTGGCACTATGTAGCTCTGCCGATCGTCCAGGAGCAGTCTCCGGCAGATCCGCTGTTTATCTTCAAGCAGTGGCTGGCTCGCATACTTGTCCTTCGACCTATACCGGACTTGATCAACGGAGAATCCGCGCAGGAGACTTTGGAGCCTGATCCGCATGTGACGAACCTCGGGGCGTGGTTTTCAGGCGTTTTGGCCCTCGCACCGGCAGCATACGGCAAAATCGATGAGTATCTCAGGCAGTTGATGCCCGATCTGAAAGACATCAAGAATCCGCTCGTTGGGAAAGACTCTCGAAGCCTTGTGGTGCAGTTTTCCAACGACCAAGGAAGCTTAGTAATTCCTTTCGACGATCTCTCCTGCGGTGAGAAATCGTTCATGATATGTGCCCTCGTACTTGCAGCGAACGATGCATATGGCCCGCTGGTTTGTTACTGGGACGAGCCGGACAACTATCTTGCCTTGTCGGAGGTCGGGCATTTTGTGCTATCGCTTCGTAAGGCGTTCCAGTCGGGCGGCCAGTTCATTGCAACATCACACAACCCCGAGGCAATTCGTCGTTTCTCCGATGAGAATACGCTAGTGCTTCACCGGAGAAACCATCTCGAACCCACGATTGTTCGCCCGCTTAGTGAATTGCACGTTAGCGGAGATCTCGTCGGCGCCCTGATTCGCGACGACTTGGACCAGTGAGCGTCAACAAGCATCTTCCGCATATCTACGTGCTGCCCGAAGACGATGCTGACCGTCGATTGGCGAACGGGTTTCATCTAGAAGTTGACAGAATTCGGCAGATGCAAGTGCTTCCCGCCGCCGGTGGTTGGAATGAGGTCCTAAACAGCTTCAATCGTGATCACGTCGGAAAAATGGAACGTTGGACCAATCGATTCATGGTGCTGGTAATTGACTTTGATGGTCACGAAGAGAGGCTTGCGGACGCGAAGAAGGTCATTCCTGCGGGTTTGATTGATCGGGTTTTTATTCTCGGCGCCTTGACCGAACCCGAAGACCTTACGGCAGATCTTGGCTTATTCGAGGAGATCGGCAGGGCTATGGCGAGAGATTGCCGTAGCCAAACCGACACGACGTGGGGGCACGAGCTCCTTCGACACAACGCTGCCGAGATCGAGCGAATGCGCGATCACGTTCGACCGATCCTGTTCGGGATCTGAACCTCGCCCCATCCCGATTGCCAGCGCGTGCCTGTTGCGAGCAAGGAGGCTGGAAGGCTGGATACGAGCGCGTCAGATCGTAAAGCGCTAAAATCAGTGTTTCAGGGGTGATACTATGCAAAAACGCAGCGTGGAGCTTTTGAATGCGTCGGTCGGCGACGAGTTGGCGGCCGTTCACCAGTACATGTACTTTCATTTCCACCTGGACGATCTGGGATTCGCGCCTCTCGCGCAGCTGTTCAAGCGCACGGCAATTACGGAAATGGGGCACGTGGAAGCGCTGGCGGAGCGAATCCTCTTTCTGAAAGGCGACGTGCAAATGGCGGCAACCAGTGAGGTCGAAAAGATTAGCGATCCGGCTGCGATGTTGGCCAAAGCCGTTGCAATGGAACAGGGCAGCGTGCGCGACTACAATAGTGCGGCTAAGGATTGCGGAACGAATTCCGACGCAGCCTCGAAACTGTTATTCGAGCACCTGGTGGGAGACGAAGAGGGCCACGCGGCTCAGTTCGAACGGCAGCTCGACAATATCAAGCGGTTTGGGCCGAGCTATTTGGCTCTGCAGTCGTTTGGTGCCACATCGTCTTCGGGCACGGCTTAGCCATCCGTTAGTTGCGGGCCCCGCCGTCCAAACTTCAGAATCAGCGCCCGTGAGCGATAACTGAAGATAGCCTGAAACAGTACTCGATTAACACCAATCATCTGTCGCACGAGTCAACAGGCGGGTATTATCCAGATATGAAGAAGCTCCTTTTAGACTTTCTCGCAGGCGAAAGCGGCCAGGACTTGATCGAGTACACATTGCTCATGGCATTCGTTGCTTTAGCTTCGGCGGCCCTGTTTCTAGGTGCGGGAGGCAGCATTTCGGGGATCTGGACGGTATCGAATAGCCAGTTGACTGCCGCAAACGCCCAGGCGTCTTGACCCTCTTACCGACACTTGTCGAACAGATCGAGATGGCGCATCGTGGTGCTGTCGTCGAGTTTCGATTTGCGACGCTGCGCCTGGCTTGCAGGGGACTGCGAGTTCCAAAGTCAGGCCTAAAACTTCAAAATCTTTTCCGCGAGTAGAGAACCCAAGATAGCTTAGAACAGTACTCTCCATTAACGCTGCCTAACTGTGGCGGGAGTCGACGGAGCTGTATGATTCCAATATGAAACAAATGCTTCTAAACTTTCTCGTGGACGAAACCGGTCAGGACCTGATCGAGTACACATTGCTCCTGGCATTCGTTGCTCTAGCTTCGGCGGGTCTGTTTCTAAGTGCTGGGGGCAGTATTGCGGGGATCTGGACCGTATCGAATAGCCAGTTGACCGCCGCAAACGCGCAAGCGTCTTAGAGTTACCGCTTTGGGTGCATGACACGGTCCTTCGTGAGCCAGTCCGCCGGCCTATTGCGCGTGTACTGGTCAAAAGGGGATTTTTTCATGCGCACGTTCACACTCTTCGCGGCCCTGCTGGCAGCGAGCTCAATTCCGCTGCCGGCTCAGTGGATCAACTACCCCACAGTGGGCTTTCCCAAGACACCAAGCGGCACTCCAAACCTGGGCGCGCCAGCACCGAGAACCGCCGATGGCAAGCCGGATCTTTCGGGGATGTGGGAAGCGGACAACACATTGCCATGCAACCCGGACACCGAAAACTGCACCGATCTTCGGATTTCGAAAGAGTTCGTGAATCTGGGTAGCGCCATAGAGGGCGGGCTGCCGTATCAGCCTTGGGCCGCGGCGCTCATGAAGAGCCGCCGCTCCACGCAGGGGAAAGACGATCCCGCCTCGCGCTGCCTGCCTGCCGGCGTCCCGAGGGCAGTTGCCACCCCCACAGTTAAGAAATTCATCCAGACGCCCGGCCTGCTAGCGATATTGGATGAGTACAACGCCGGCTTCCGCCAGATCTTTACCGACGGCCGGCCGCTGCCCGCGGACCCGCAGCCGAGCTGGAACGGCTACTCCACCGCAAGATGGGACGGCGACACGCTCGTGGTGGAAACGAACGGCCTCCGTGATGGCATGTGGATCGACGCCATGGGCAGCCCCATGAGCGATCAAGCCAGAGTCATCGAGCGCTACCATCGGGTGAATTACGGAAATATGGAAGTGGAGATCACGATGAACGATCCGAAAACCTACACCGCGCCCTGGACCGTCAAGCTCCATTACTTCGCCGTGATCAATACGGACCTGCTGGACTACATCTGCCTGGAAAACGAGCAGGACGTGAAGCACCTCACGGCAGTCGCCGGCAAGTGACGGCGGCCGGTGAATTACTGCCTGAACTCGTGGCACGCCCGGTGGCGAACGGCGCCGACGAACCGGCGACCGCGTTTAGGCGGGCGCCACAGAAGATGCAGACACGCAATGCGCGTCGGGCGTTTTGAATTTCCAGTTGACGGAGTAATTCGAACCGCTCACGCGCGCGCTGGGCTTTTTCCTCGCCGGCTGGTGGCCCTGATCGGAAAGAATTTTTTCTTCATCGCGGCGGCCGTCTTGCGTGAGGATTTGAAAACTTCGTGGACTGGGTACGGAGACGGCCAATTCGTCCTCATCCCTGGAAAGCCTGGACGTGGAAGTCGACGAAGATACGGAAGCCGCGTGGCGCCGGGAGATCGAGCGGCGTCTCCATGAGATCGAGAGCGGCGCAGTAAAGCTGATGCCCTGGGACGAGGCTAAGCGCCGTCTCGGGTCTCGATTGAAACCTTGACAGAACCGACTCTTCGCCTCCACCCTGCTGCGGTGGAAGAAGCCGCTGCAGCGATAGATTGGTATCTGAAGCGGAGCCGAAGAGCGGCGGAGCGGTTTCTGAACGATCTTGAAAGAGCGATCGAACGGATCTCCGAACATCCCGAGAGGTTTGGCGCGAGCGCGTTTGAGACTTCGCTGAAGCATACGCCTATCGTTAACCACCGGTCCTCCCACCGCCCTGTCGTAGAATCAAAAGATGGCCGCTCCCGCAACGGAAGTTTTTCAAACCTCGGGAATCGTCCGCCTCACGCGCCCGCAATTGATCTGGACGATGGCGGGGCTGCTGCTGTCGGTGCTGCTGGCGGCTTTGGATCAGACCATCGTCGGCACAGCGGAGCCGCGCATCATTGCGCAGCTCTCGGGGTTCGACCGCTATCCGTGGGTCGCGACGTCGTATCTGCTGTCCTCCACATTGGCCGTCCCGATCTTCGCCAAGCTCTCCGATATGTACGGGCGCAAGTATTTCTTCCTGGGCGGCTCGGCGATGTTCGTGCTGACCTCGGCGTTGTGCGGCGCCTCCGGTACCTTGACCTTCCTGCCGCTCGATGCCATGAACCAACTGATCGTCTTCCGCGGAATGCAGGGGGTGGGCGCGGGCATGATGATGGGGCTCGCATTCACCATCATCGGCGATATCTTTTCGCCGGCCGAGCGCGGCCGGTACCAAGGCTTCTTCGCGGCCACCTGGGGACTCGCTTCGATCTTCGGGCCGACGCTGGGTGGCTGGCTCACGGACCATGTCTCCTGGCGCGCGTGCTTCTACGTGAATCTGCCGGTGGGCCTAATTGCGATCTCGGCGATCTACCTCGAGTTTCCTGCTTTGAAACCACAGTTTGTGCGGCGCAGCCTGGATTGGGCCGGTCTGGTCTCGCTGATCGGCTGCATGGTGCCGCTGCTATTGGCCTTCACCTGGGTCACCGAGTATGGCTGGACCTCGACCCGCGTGGAAAGCCTGCTCGTGGTTTCCGTGGTGATGCTCGCGGCATTCATCTATGCGGAAACACGGGCGGAGGAGCCCCTTCTCCCGCTCACGTTGTTCAAGAGCTCGGTGATCAGCGTGTCGTCAATCGCGGTGTTCGTGTTGGGGATGGGAATGTTCGGCGTGATCATGTACTTTCCGCTGTACATGCAGGGGGTGCTGGGCGTTTCCGCGACGCAATCGGGCGGCCTGCTCACGCCCCTGATGATGGGGTCGGTGGGCGGCAGCATCATCACCGGACAATTGAACCTGCGTTGGGCGACTTACAAACCTTCCGCGGTAGCGGGCTCGATCCTGGTTGCGATCGGCATGGTTCTGTTTGCGCGCATGGACGCGAGCACGGCTCCCAATTCCGTCGTGTGGGCCATGATCGTGGCGGGTTTTGGCATGGGCTTGCTGCTGCCCGTGTACACGGTGGCGGTGCAGAATGCCGCGCCGCGCAAGCACATGGGCGCGGCCACAGCTTCCACCACGTTCTTTCGGCAGATCGGCAGCACGGTTGGCGTCGCGATCTTCGGAAGCATCCTGCTCACGAATTACCATCACGATTTCGCGCAGGGCGTGCCTCCCGGCACTTCGCCGGAGCTGCTGAAGTACTTCAGCAACCCGCTGATGCTGAGCGTACTCCGGGAACAGCTGCTAGCCGCGTTCGGCCATTATCCCGGCGGCCTGTTTCTGCTGCAAAGGCTGCTCGGTAACGTGCGCGTTGCGCTGGTGCATGGCCTCCAGTTGATCTTCTTCGTCAGCGCGGTGGTGATGGTGGCCGCAATTGCACTGAACGTGATGCTCAAGAACGTTCCCCTGCGGCGGCACCACGCGCCTGAGCCGGAAATCCCGGTAGGCTGATCTCGCAGCAAACTCTGTGGAGCACGCGCCAGTTGTTAGGATGGTAGCCATGACTCCCAACCAAGGCACGCCGCCGAAGCTGCCGATTCCAGGTGTGAAGAATCTGATCGCCGTGGGCTCGGGAAAGGGCGGCGTGGGAAAAACCACGGTCGCCGTGAACCTGGCGGTGGGGCTGGCTTCGTTGGGATACCAAACCGGCTTGATGGACGCTGATGTTTACGGGCCCAATGTGCCCCTCATGATGGGAATCAACCGAACCCCGATGGCGCATGGCGAGCGCATCCAGCCGCTCGAACAATATGGCGTGCGGCTCATGTCCATGGGCTTCCTCAGCCCCGGCGATAAACCGCTTGTGTGGCGCGGGCCAATGCTGCACAGCGTGATTCAGCAGTTTTTGCGCGGCGTGGATTGGGGCGACCTGGATTATCTGGTGATCGACCTACCTCCCGGAACGGGCGACGTTGCGCTATCGCTGATCCAGACCGCGCCGATTACGGGAGCGATCGTAGTGACCACGCCTTCTGACGTATCGCTCGAGGACGCGCGCAAGGCCATTCACATGTTCAACCAGGTGAAAGTGCCCATCCTGGGCATCGTGGAGAACATGAGCTGGCTAAGCTGTCCCCATTGTCATGAGCGCATCGACGTGTTCAGTTACGGAGGTGGCAGGCGTACCGCGGATGAATTAAGTGTGCACTTTCTGGCGGAGCTGCCTCTCGATCCCCAGGTGCGCGTCGGCGGCGATACCGGCAAGCCGATCGTCCTGCGAGGCAGCCAGGGCGAACCGTTTCTCGATCTCGCGCGCAAGGCGGTAGCTCGCGCTCTGGAGGAGAGCGTCCGCGAAGGGCCCAAGATCGAGATCAGCGATTAGTGGGTCAGGAAGACAGACGGCAGAAGGCGACCGTCTGTCCTACAGTGTCCGAGAAGTGACCTGTGGGGCAGACGATCGGTTTGTGTCGTCTGCCGGGACCACCTCTGAAGCCGGAACCGGGGGCCGCGATCTGCGCGAGAACCTTCGCGGCAATGCGGCCAGGGATGTCTTGAGCACGCCCAGGCCATACTCGCAGCTCCTCAAAAAGCCGATCGAGGATGCTTCGGGAAAGTAGCTGGTGGGACACGAGATCTCGCCGATCCGCGCGCCGCGCAGAATGCATTCCGCCAGAATCTGGTTGTCGAAGAGAAAATTATCGGAGAAGCTGCTCAGCGGTAGAGCGCGCAGCACCTCTTTGGTGAAGGCGCGAAACCCGGTGTGGTATTCCGACAGGCTGGCGCTGAGCATCAGATTCTGAAACAGTGTGAGGGCCCGGTTCGACACATATTTGTAACGCGGCATTCCGCCATGGAGAGCGCTGCCGACCAGGATTCGCGAACCGAGCACCACGTCATACACGCCAGAAGCGATCATGCTGGCCATGGGCACCACCAGCCGCGGCGTGTACTGATAGTCGGGATGCAGCATGACTACGATATCGGCGCCGCGATCGAGCGCTGCCTTGTAACAAGTCTTCTGATTGCCGCCGTAACCCAGGTTGCGGTCGTGCACGAGCACCGTCAGGCCCAATTCCCGCGCGATGGCGACTGTATCGTCAGCGCTGCGATCATCCACCAGAACGCGATCGTCAATCAGATCGGAGAGTTCGCGAACTGTTTTCTCCAGCGTGCGGGCTGCATTGTAGGCGGGCAACACCACGGCAACGCGCTTTCCCTCGATCAAGTGGTCGCCTCCAGGTGCGCCGGTGCGCGAAGGCGGGACGGGGCGGACACGTGGTAACCGGCAAACATCTCTAACATTGTAAGCGGAAACGAGACTCAGCTGTCGTGTTCTCTAATGGATCGGGCGGGCTTCCTCGGCAACAATGCGTTCGATCTGTTCCGAGTCCTCGCAGATCTGTTGGTACGCCGATATGATGCGTGAAGACGCGCGTTGGTGCCGGAGATACTGGCGGCGGTTCGCTTCGCGGTAATCCGAAGCACGCGCGCGCGCCGCCCTCCCGAGGCACGCAAGGACATTCTGCATGCCGAAATCAACGATCATTTCGTAGCAGGATTCGCACAAGTCGGCTTCTGCGGCCGGGTTCAGGGCGATATCACCTGCCGATGTGAGAGGACGGATAGGATGTATGATCACGGCCAGTTCCTACACCTGTTTTATCCCGGTCAGTTGCCGGTATAGTCTCATGTGAAGCCAAACAGAAGCGGCGCAGCCGATCGCGGCGACGACCGCCGGTATTACTCGGCCTAACAGCAGAAATCCGAGGAACCCATACACCAAAAGGAAAACACTGAACCAGACCCAAGACGTAGATGCCATCCGAACGGCCCATAGCACGACCGCCAACAACCAGACGGCCGCACTGCGCTTGAGTCGGCCGCACTCCCCGCCATTCATAGCCGCTTCCGGGCTCACTTGCAGTTAGCCGCCGTTAGTACCCGCAGCACCAACTCCTCACTGATGCCATAGGTATCCCATGCAAAGGTGAAGTCATCGGTAGCCGCGCCGCGCTCCGAGAGGATCGCCTCGGGAGAGCCGGCCGACTCATCCAACCAATGCCGATGCAAAGCGGTCCTCCCTTCCAACGCCTGGACTAGCCGCTCCCTGCGCCCCGGAGCCGCCTCGCGCCACAGCGCCAGCAGCGGCTTGGTCCAACAATCCGGATCGAGAATGGTTTCGGTGACTAGCGCTCCTTCGAGCTTGGCTCCCTGGAGTTCGGCCCCGTGCAGATCCGCTCCGCGGAGATCGGCGCCTGTTAAATCGGCGCCCGTGAAATCCACGTAGGTGAGGTGCGCCCGCCGGAGATCCGCTCGACGCAGATCGGATCCGGCCAGCTTGGCGCCGTTCAAATAAGCGCCGCGGAGGTCTGCCAGTCTCAGATCGGCCCCGCTTAGATCGCGCCCTTCCAGATCGGCTGCACACAGATCCGGGACATAGGCCGGATCGCTTTTCCGCAATCCATTCCACGCCTGCACGCTTTGCTTGAGCATAGACGCACCTCTCCCCCAATGCCAACGCAAACGCAAACCGATTGACGTTGCTGGTAACTACGCTATGGCCTGTGCCCTGCCGGCACTAGCTAAATCGACGGGGATTTAAGACTAACGAATCTTATTATTGCTGAGAAAAATTACGGAGTCAATATACTTTTTCGAAATTGCCGAAAGTACTCAACACCACGCTAGGGTGCGGGCTCGATGCGCAAGACGGCGCCGGGGTCCTCGTCAGTCAGCAAGTATAGAAGCCCGTCCGGCCCCTGGCGCACATCGCGGATGCGCTGGTGCAACTCACTCAGCATGGTTTCGCGGCGCAATTCCTCTTGTTTCTCGTTTAATACGATGCGCTCCAGATGGCCCGTGCCCGGAATCTCCCCGGTGCGCATGGAACCCACAAACACATTGCCCTTCCAGGTTGGGAAGCGGTCGGCGGTGTAGAACGCCATGCCGGAAACGGCGATCGAGGGTACCCAGAACACCAGCGGCGGCTCCATGCCGTCGCGCCACGGCACTTCCGAAACGCGCGGCCCTTCGTATGTGCGTCCGTAGTTGATCGTGGGCCAGCCATAGTTCTTGCCCGCTTCGATGATGTTGATCTCATCGCCGCCGTCGGGGCCGTTTTCGTTCGACCACAATTCGCCGTTCCGCGGGTTGACTGCGAGGCCCAGTTGATTGCGATGGCCGAGGGAGTAGATCTCGGGCCGGTAGCCCGAGCGGCCGGCGAACGGATTATCGCCCGGCACGGTGCCATCGTCACGGAGGCGCAGCACCTTGCCGTTCAAACTGCCGGGCTCCTGCGCGTAGTTGCCGCTGGCGGCGCCGGTAGCCATGTAGAGCATGCCGTCGCGGCCGAACGTGATACGCGCGGCGGAGCCGGGCCCTTCCCAACGATCGGTCACGAGCAAGTCGTGGACATCGGTCAGCGCAGAGCCATCGAACCGGCCGCGCGCCAGGGCCGTCGATACCTTACCATCCACCGGAGCCTTGGTGTAGGTCAAATAGATCAGCCGGTTTTCCGCAAACTTCGGATGGAGCGCGATGTCCATGAGGCCGTACAGCCGCACTCCGTGGACCTGAGGCACACCGCTGACCGGAGCCGGATCGAGCACTCCGTTGCGGATGACGCGCAGGCGGCCGGGGCGCTCGGTGAGCAGCATATCGCCGCCGGGAAGGAACGCCAGGCTCCAGGGGTGCGACAGGCCTTTCGCCAACACCACCACCCGGATCTTATGCTGCTCGGCCGTGTCGATGACGAAAGGTCCGTCGCCGAGAGGAGCCACTTTCGCGCCGATGGGCGTTCGCGGCTGCGGCGGAGGCTGCTGCGCCGCAAGCGTCACACTCAAGACGAATCCTGACCAGAAGAGCCGGCTCATAGCGCTTGACGCTATCACGGGCCGGAGACGCCGCGCAAGCGCGAGCCATCCCCTACGCGAACGGGCCGCGACTGGGTTTGGCAGCGCGCGATAGAATCAATAACAACCGTGACGCCGACTGTTGAAGCGCTGATTCTCGATCTGCTGGAGTGGCTCGCCCGCCGCGATCGGTCGTACGAGGAAACAATGGACGCATGGCGCACGTCCTGTCCCAAGCTCCCGGTTTGGGAGGACGCCAACGATCGCGGATTGGTCTCGATCAAAAACGGCAACGGCCGATCATCCGTTCGCGTAACGCCCGCCGGATTTGAGCTTCTCAAGACGTTGAGACCGGAGCGGGGCCTGCACTGAAGGTGGCAAAACGCCCATGAAGACTCTCGTTTTGACCTTGCTTCCAGCCACGGCCGACAACACCATCCACGGCGCAACCCTACCCGCCTATCTGTTCGCGGTCATAGCGGTCATCAGCCTCGTGCGCAGCTCGATCCACATTCTTGCGCGCGATGGAGGAGCGGGCAGCATCGCCGGGATGGATCTGTCCGTGTCCGGCGGAGATGGCATCGTGTTCGCCTTCGGATTGTGGGGAAGCGCGCAGTTGGTCTATGCGTTCATTCAATTGGCCGTCGCGTTCCGTTACCGGTCCCTGGTACCCGCCATGTATCTTTTGTTGTTTGTCGAAACGCTGTTGCGCATGTTGGTGGGTCGCCTGAAGCCGGCAACCTTCGCGCATAAGCCGCCTGGCGCCATCGGGAACTACGTCATATTGCCCTTGTCATTGGTGATGCTGGCCTGGTCTCTCTGGCCGTGACGCGCAGGCCGGAGCCGATCCCGTGAAGATTTCCATTCTCGACGACTACTTCGATACTCTGCGAACGCTTCCCTGTTTTCGCAAGCTCGAAGGACACGAAGTGGAAATCTGGAACGACCATGTGGGCGATGTCGACGAGCTTGCGCACCGGCTAAAGGAAACTGAGGCGCTGGTGTTGATTCGCGAGCGGACGAAGATCTCCGCTCCTTTACTCGAACGGCTCCCCAACCTGAAGCTCATCAGCCAGCGCAGCGTCTATCCGCACATCGACATCGCAGCATGCACCAGGCTCGGGATTATCGTGTCCTCGAACATGCATGCGGGAACCCCGTCTTACGCCACCACGGAACTGACCTGGGGGCTCATCCTCTCCGCCATGCGGCAGATTCCGCAGCAGGTGGCGGCGCTCAAGTCGGGAATCTGGCAAACTGGCGTCGGCCGAACCCTGCGCGGCGCGACTCTCGGCATCTACGGCTACGGCCGCATTGGAGAGGCAGTCGCCGGTTACGGGCAGGCATTCGGCATGAACCTGCTGGTGTGGGCAAGAGAAGCATCGCGGGAACGCGCCCGGGCGAATGGTTACCGGCCAGCGTTATCGAAGGAGGCGTTCTTCGAAGAAAGCGACGTGATTTCGTTGCACATGCGCCTGGTCGATGCAACCCGCGGCATTGTGACCGCGTCCGATTTGGCGCGCATGAAACCTTCGGCTTTGCTGGTCAACACCAGCAGGGCCGGCTTGATTCAACCGGGCGCCCTCATCCGCGCACTGGAACAAGGCCGCCCGGGCATGGCGGCCGTCGATGTGTTCGATGATGAGCCGGTTCGAGACATCCATCATCCGCTGCTGACGAGCAACAACGTGGTCGCGACACCGCACATCGGCTACGTGACCCTGGAAGAATACGAAATCCAATTTGTCGATATCTTCGACCAGATTACTGCCTTCTGCGCCGGCAAGCCGATCAACGTTGTGAATCCAGCCGTCCTTCGCTAGTGGCGCGACCTGTGGCGGGGTCACTCTCGTGCGGCACTCAATTGACGAACCGTGCCGCCCGTCCGAGCTGACTCGAGGACGGCCTCGATCACGGCCATGTTCGCGAGGGAGTCTTCCAGCGGTGTTGGAACGTCACCGTTATTGCGTACGGCGCGGCAGAACGAGTCGGCCTGAATGGTGTACTGATCGCAAGCCGGCAGTTCCTCGATTCGAATGCCTCCGCCCCACAGGTCCGCGCCACTGTCAACCAGGAGCCGGCTGTTCCGCTGCGGCGATGGATTGAACGGTACTTCGACCTCAATGCGCCCTTTGGTGCCGAGGATCTGGATTCTTTGGTAGTAGACAAGCTGCGTGCTGCAAGTGAATACGCAATGACCTGACGGAAATCCGAGAACCGCCGAACTGAGCCGGTCGACCTGATATTCGGGATCGTATTCGATTAGCGCCGTCACCCTTTGCGGTTCCGCTTCAAAGAGAAACCGCGACATCTGAATTGGATAACAACCAATATCCATAAGTCCGCCTCCACCGAACTCACGAACGTTACGGATATTGGCGGGATCGCGATTGAAAAAACTGAAGGCACCCATGATGGCCCTCAGGTTCCCGATCTCTCCCGAACGGACGAGTTCGCGAGCCCGCAGCCATTGGGGGTGGGTTCGAACCATGAATGCCTCGCCCATCTTCACACCGGTCCGGTCACGAACCGCCATCAGCTTCCGGCATTCTTCAACACTCATCGCGACAGGCTTCTCGCAGAGGACATGCTTGCCGGCCTCGGCTGCGCGGATCGACCAGGGTACGTGCAAATGGTTGGGAAGCGGGTTGTATACAGCTTCGATTTCCGGATCCTGCAGCACCTCCTCATAGGACCCAAATGCCTTCGGAATACCTAGCCTCCTTGCGGCTTCGGTAGCGCGTCCCAGACTCCTCGAAGCGATGGCCACCACCTCACAGGATTCGCTTCGTTGCATAGCCGGGATCACCTTCTCAGTTGCGATTCTTGCGACGCCCAGGACTGCCCATCGCACTTTGCTGTTCATAGTCCGAGTTTCCCAGATCGGCAGACGTTTCATCGTCGCCGGATTCATAGGTGGTTGGGCGTGTACAATGCCCTCTGTTGGACAGCGATCGCGAACAGCAGTTCCTAAAAGCCGAACGTGAGGTCGAGCTGCATAGCGCCGAGCTCAAGAAGGAGCTCCACCTCGGCGACCTCGTCCTTTTTCAACTGCTCTACATCATCGGGCTGCAATGGATCGGAACCGCGGGCAAGCTGGGTTCCGCCCACATCATGTACTGGATTCCCGCCGTGCTGCTGTTCTACGTCCCGTCGGCGATCGTGGTGGTCCATTTGAATCGCGAGATGCCGCTCGAAGGGGGCCTCTATCAATGGGCCAAGTTGCGGTTGGGCGATTTGGCCGGCTTTCTGACGGCCCTGAACATATGGGCGACCATCGTACTGGTAATCGCTTCGACCGTCTCGCAGATTACCGACAATCTGGTGTATGCTGCCGGCCCGTCCGGCGCTTGGATCGCCGAAAACAAGGGGGTAACCATCGCGGTAGGCGCGGTCTTGACAGGGGGATTGATGCTTCTGGCTGTGCGCGGGCTGGCCCTCGCCAAGTGGCTGCATAACGCAGGAGGCTTCGTCCTGCTCCTGGCCCTCGCCGGGATGGTGTTGTTCGCTCTGCCGCGGTGGCTGCGCGGGGGAGCGGCGGTCGCCCCGGCAGCTCTCACCTTTCCGGCCGTTTCTCTGCTGAATCTGAACCTGCTCGGCAAGATGAGCTTTGCGGCTTTCTGCGGGTTCGATGGCTGCGCCATTTTTTCGGGAGAAGTTCGGGATGCGAACGTGGCGCGCACCATCCGCCGTTCGATATGGTTGGCCGCTCCATTGATCGCGCTGTTCTATATTCTGGGTACCGCCAGTGCGCTCACGTTCAGCCGGCCAGCGGACCTCGACCTGATCGCCCCCACCACGCAAGCGTTAAGCCGGGGCGCTCAAGCAA
Organism: Bryobacteraceae bacterium; assembly: GCA_035516375.1. Taxonomy (GTDB): domain Bacteria; phylum Acidobacteriota; class Terriglobia; order Bryobacterales; family Bryobacteraceae; genus PSRJ01. The sequence goes on along the minus strand of DATJAK010000117.1, from coordinate 98,088 downwards.
CGGTTCTGCTGCCGGCACTGGTCCGCTATGTAGCGCCCGTCGTGGCGGTTCTCTTCATCTGCAACCTCGTCGGGGGCTCCAGCCTGTTCTATAACGCCGTGATCCGCCTGCCCATGGTGGCTGGATGGGATCACCTGTTGCCCGGATGGCTGAGCCGCCTGCATCCGCGCTTCAAGACGCCGGTAGGCTCTATCGTATGCATCAGCATCGCCATTTTCAGCTTGACGGTGCTGGGCAACCTGGGGGTAGGCGCTCAGGAGTCTTTTCAATTGGTGAACAGCGCCGGCCTCACCTGCTGGGGCCTTACCTATCTGGTGATGTTCGCCATCCCGCTGGCGGCGCCCGGTGAAAAGCCCTCCTGGGGCGTACGCGTCGCTGCACTTTCCGGATTCCTGATGACGCTGCTGTATGTGGTCTTATCGGTCTTCCCGGTCATCGACGTGCAGAACGTGGCTTCGTTCGCGGCCAAGCTGGGCGGCGTTGTTCTCGGCATCAACCTGCTCGGCGCGTGGTATTTTCGGCGCGTCAACCAACAGCGGTAGTGCGTTTAAGGGCTTATCGCAGACCGACTACGGCCGCGAATCCTGCTGGAGAGCGCGCTGCAATTCACAAACATGCCCGGGACGGCATTCCGGATCCCCGGCTGTCCATCGCAGGCACACGAAGCAAAGGCTTAGATCCTCGCTCGCGCCTTGTTCCGGGGAGAGGGGTGTTTTCATGCCGGCCAGGGTATCCGGAACGGCGGACGATGTCTCTTCCATCACTGCGGTCATCGGCCTATCCTCACTTTTTGGGAATACTAGCTACACGATAGCCCAAATATATTAAGATTACAAGGTCCTTTTATATAATGTAAACGCGATTCAGCCTGCGGATCGGACAGCGGTGGGCCTCGTGGCCTCTCCCGTCTTGCGCCGACAACCATCGTTCGCAACACTCACATACAATATTCCCAACATGACAAAGTTCCTTTCGCAACGGTTGACCCGCCGGCAGGCTCTCGAAATGTTGGGCATCGGCGCTGCATCCAGCGCCGTAGCGCGGCGTGGGTTCGCGCAGGCGCCGGTTTTTCCGAAAGGCGCGATCATCCGAACCCTTCTCAAGGACTACGCGCCCGAGGATTTGGCTGGCGGCGCCACGCTGTTCCATGAGCACATGCAGCTCGCTCCTGATTTCAATGCGAAGTTTGCAGCTGCCGCAGCCGCCGCTCGGGCCGCGAATGGCTTGCCACCGCTTCCCGGGCGTGGCGGCCCCGGCCGCGGCGCTCCCGCAGGACCCGACATCATGCACGATGTCGACCTGATGGCCGCCGAAGTCGCCAAGACGAAAAGCGAGGGCGTCGCGTGCATTGTCGACGCCGGCCATCCGGATATGGGACGCAGCGTCGACTTTCTGCGTCAGGTGTCGATGAAGTCCGGAGTGCCGATCGTCGCCGGGGGTGGTTTCTACTCCCAGCCGTTTTATCCGAAAGAGATCTCCACCATGAGCGAAGACCAGATCGTGAAGGCGCTCATCAAGCAGGCGGACGAGGACGTCCTCGGCGCATTCGGCGAAATCGGTTCCTGGGACGAAATCACTGCCGATGAGCGCAAGGTTTTCCGCGCTGTCGGCCGGGCGCACGTGGCCACGAACATTCCGATCTTCACGCACACCGGAATTCCCGGCAAATCCGCGCTGGAACAGCTCGACATTCTGGAGGACGCCGGCGTGAAGCCCGAGTGCGTGGTCATTGGACACCTCGGCAACCTGGTCGACCCGAATGTGTATGTGCAAAAGACCATCTGCCGGCGCGGCGCTTTTGTTGGTTTCGACCGGCAGGGCGGCAACAACGATGCGCAGCAGGTCCCCATGGCCATGGCGCTCATTGAGGCAGGCTTTGCCGACCACTTGATGTTCTCTGCCGATGCATCCAGCGGTTATGCCAAAACACTAACCGTATTTTTGCCGAAGCTAAAAGCTGCCGGTGTGAACGACGAGGTTCTGCACCATATCATGGTGGACAATCCCCGCCGGTTTCTCGCGTTCGTTCCCAAGCGGCCCCGAAAGAAGTAGACGCCGCTTCCTGACGCGGCGGTTCTGTGTCGGCCAGAGAGCCGCGCGTAAGCCAGCGCGTCAACCAGCACACTCTTCGCCGCCGAGCAGGGTTACGCTAGTCTGGATCTATGGAAGGCAGGGCCGTGAAGTATTGGCAGCGTTTGGGCGCGGTCGAACGAGCGTTTCTGGTCGCCATCGCGCTCTATGCTCTGTTGTACTACACGCGCATCGCGCCGGGCCTCGCCACTCTGTTCGCAGTCGTTGCCTTCGCCCTGGGGTTGGTTACGCTTATTCGGTTGGTGCGGCGCTCGCTGTGGCGCCTGCGCTATCGCCTGGTGGCCGCCTACCTGCTCATCGCGGTTGTGCCGGTCGGGCTGATCCTGCTACTGGCAGCCATCGCCGGCCGCATCATCATTGGCGAGATGGCCGTGTACCTGGTGAACAACGAACTCTCGCGCCGCATGAGCGTATTGAGCGGACCAGCCAATGGGCTCTTGCGGCTATCGAACGACAATCCCAACGAACTCCTCGCGCGCCTTGCACCGCTGATTGGATCGCGTTTTCCGACGTTCGAAATGGTCCTCAACGGGAAGACCGAGGTGCACTATCCGCCCGATTCGAAGATGGAGCAACCTCCACTCCAATGGGGCGATGCGAATGGGTTGATTCTCCGGAACAAACATTTGTACGCATGGGTGCATTCGGTGGCGGACCATCAGCAGCTCACGCTGGTGGCGCCCATCAGCCACGAGTTGCTGAGCCAGTTGGTTGCCACGCTAGGCGACGTGGATCTGCTGCCCTACACCACGCGGACCTCAGGGAGCCGGCTGCCAGTCAAGCAAAATGCCCTCGATTTCGAGGTCGCGTTCGCCTACCCCATGGAGATCGATTCCTGGAGCTCTCCCCAGGATCGCCAACAGGGGACGCTGGTGGTGGACACCCGCGTCTTCGCGGTGCTGGCGGCTGTCTTCGGCGAGAACTTTCGGTTGGCCGAAGGCTGGCTCAACTTTTTTGCGGCGGTTACGGTCCTGTTCCTGCTCGTCGAACTCGCCGCCCTGATTCTCGGTTTCCGGCTCAGCCGCAGCATTACCGGCGCGGTTCACGAGCTCTATCAAGGCACGCTGCATGTGCAAAAGGCGGACTTCTCCTACCGGATTCCGGTGACGGGCAACGATCAGCTCGCGGAATTGAGCACCTCATTCAACAACATGACGGACAACATGGGCAAGTTGATCGTGGTGGCCAAGGAGAACGAGCGCATGCAAGCGGAGCTGGAGATCGCGCGGCAGGTGCAGGCGCGTTTGTTTCCCAGCGCCGCTCCGTCGTTGGAGGGTCTCAAACTCGCGGCCGTTTGCAAACCGGCGCTTACCGTATCGGGCGACTACTACGATTACCTGCCGGTCTCCGACCGCTCGGTGGCGTTCGCCATCGGCGATGTCGCCGGCAAGGGCATATCCGCGGCGTTGCTGATGGCTGCGATTCAATCCACCATGCGCACGCAGTTGGCCGGCCCCGCGCAGGAACGCTCGACGGCCGATCTGGTGGCCACCTTAAACCGGCAGCTTTATGCCACCACCAGCACCGAGAAATATGCCACCTTCTTCTTCGCAATCTACGACGACGCCCGGCACACCTTGACGTACACCAATGCCGGCCATTTGGCTCCGCTGCTGATTCGCCGCAGCGAGTTCCACCCCTTAAAACCTACAGGCACCGTGGTCGGCTTATTTCCTGCAGTGCAGTACGGAGAAGAAACGATTCCGCTCGAAACGGGGGATATACTGGTGACCTACACCGACGGCATCGCCGAGCCGGAGAACGTCTACGGAGAAATGTTTGGGGAAGAGCGATTGCGAGAGTTGCTGTTGCGCTATGCGCAGACCGAGTCGTCCGAACTCATCGCCCGCGTCATGGAAGCTGTGATTCAATGGACCGGCTCCTCGGAACTGCAAGATGACATGACCATGCTGGTGGCTCGACGCGTATGAAGGTGCTCACGGCCGCGCAAATGCGCGAGGTAGACCGGCGTACTTCGGAGCGCGGAGTGCCGGGAATCGTACTGATGGAGAATGCCGGGCATCGCGTGGTCGAGTTCCTGGAACGGCGCTTGGCGCCGCTGGCTGCGCAACGGATCGCCGTGCTGTGCGGCAAAGGCAACAATGGCGGCGATGGGATGGTGGTGGCTCGCCAGCTCCATACGCGCATTCGCCCGGCGGCTCTCGATGTGGTTTTGTTCGCCGATCCGAGCGAATTGAAGGGCGACGCCGCAACTAATTACCGCATGCTCGGGGCCTGTGGCTGCGCGTTGGGGAGCGAGATCCCCGCAGCCGCACGGAATGCCACTTTGGTGATCGATGCGCTGCTGGGGACCGGCGTCAGCGGCCCAGCCACGGGGCGGATCCTAGAAGGTATTCGGGAAATTAACTGCGGGTTTCCGCTGGCGAAAGTAGCCGCAGTGGACATTCCGTCCGGCATGCCCAGCGATTCGGGCGAGGCGGTTGGCGAAATCGCCCGCGCCGATTACACGATCACGTTCACGGCGCCAAAGGTAGGTCAGGCGCTCGCGCCGAACTGCGATCGCATCGGCGAATTGGCGGTCTGTCCGATCGGCAGCTCACCGGAGCTATATGAAAACGACGCTTCGATCTTTCTTTCGTTGATCGAGTCCTCGATGTTCCGGCACCTTCTCGCACCGCGACCGCCCTCCGGCCATAAGGGGACATTCGGCCACGTGCTAGTGGTCGCCGGTTCGCGCGGCAAGACTGGCGCCGCGGCGATGAGCGGAATGGCGAGTTTGCGGGCCGGCGCGGGACTCGTGACTGTGGCATCGGCATCGAGCGCAATTCCGATCATTGCAGGACACGCGGCCGAGCTCATGACGGAGCCGCTCGAAGAGAACGAGGCCGGCGGGATTTCGCGAAACGCCCCCATCGAGCGCCTGGCCGAAGGCATGACTGTGATCGCCATGGGACCGGGCATGGGCCGCCATCCTGACGTCGAAGCATTGGTCACCGAAGCCTCCGAGAAGCTGGAGCAACCGATGGTGATCGATGCCGATGGCTTGACGGTAAAGATCCACGCCAAAGGCAAGGTGCGCGTCATGACACCGCATCCGGGAGAAATGAGCCGCTTGACCGGCAAGAGCATAGCGGAAGTGCAGAAGGACCGCGTCGGCGTGGCGCGTGCCTTCGCCATGGCGCACGGCGTCGCGCTCGTGCTCAAAGGCCAGCGCACCGTGATCGCTTTTCCCGATGGCGCTGTCTGGATCAATCCAACCGGCACGCCGGCTCTCGGAACCGGCGGTACCGGTGACATCCTCACGGGCCTGATCGCCGGGTTCCTCGCGCAGTTTCCTCACGATTGGCAGAGCGCGGTGGCTGCCGCAGTCTACTTGGGCGGGCTGGCCGGCCAGTTGGGCGCGCGCGAGCTGGGTGACAAAAGCCTGGTCGCCACCGATCTGCTGCGCTACCTTCCCCGGGCCATGGAGGAGTGTGCCGGTTTACCGCACGGCGTCTGAAGAGGAGACCATTGCGCTCGGCGAAAGGCTGGCGGGTGAGCTTCCACCGAAACGAGTAGTGCTGCTGATCGGCCAATTGGGTGCGGGCAAAACCACCTTGGCGAAGGGCATCGTCAAAGGTTTAGGCGCGGCCAATGCGGACGAGGTCTCAAGCCCCACCTTCACGTTGATCCACGAGTACGACTCCCAACGCCGCGTATATCATGTCGATCTCTACCGGCTGGATCAGCCGCGCGAAGTGGCCACGCTGGGACTCGAAGATCTGTTCGATCGGCCAGCGGTCGTTCTCATCGAGTGGGGCGAACGCTTCCCACAGTTCCTTCCAGCCGAACGTACCGAAATTCGCATCCGGACCGTCAGCGGCGACGAACGTGAGATCGAGGTGCGGACGGTCGCCGAAGCCGTGCCATAATGACTGAGCCGCGACCAAAAGGAGCGGTGCCTTTCACGGAGGAAACACCTTGAGCGCATCCGGAACACCGGCAGTCACACCCGATCGAATTCTCCAAATTGCGTGGGGTTATGCCCCGCCCATCATCGTGGCAACCGCCGCCAAGCTGAACTTGTTCGACGCCCTGGAGCACGGACCGCAAACGGCCGCGGCAGTCGCCCGCCGCACCAAGACATCCGAGCGGGGCATACGGCCTTTGCTGAATGCGCTGGTGGGTCTCCAGCTTTTGGCGAAGAGCGGCAAGGACCAATACGCGCTGACGCCGGAAAGCGCTGCGTTTCTGGTCAGCGGCAAGCCTGGCTACCTTGGCACGGTCTTGCAGCACCTGGGACGCGACCTGGTTCCGCAGTGGCTCGAACTGCCGGATACGGTGCAGAGCGGCCGCCCCGTGCGCGACGTAAGCCAGGAAGCGGGCGCGGAATTCTTCGAGTCTCTGGTGGTGGGTCTGTTTCCATTGAACTTCCCGGCGGCCCAGGCGCTTGGAAAAGCTCTGAACCTGGGCGCCGCCAAGCCGATCAAGATCCTGGATATCGCTGCGGGCTCGGGCGTCTGGGGCATCGGCATTGCACAACACGCGGCCGGATCGACCGTAACCGCAGTGGATTGGCCGAACGTACTCGAAGTAACCAAGCGATTCGCCGCCGAACACGGAATGGCGGACCGATTCTCTTATGTCGCCGGCGACATGCAAACCGTGAACTTCGGACACGGCTACGACGTCGCGGTTCTGGGCCACATTCTGCACAGCGAAGGCGAAAAGAAAAGCCGCGAGCTACTGAAAAAGGTGGCACAGTCACTCGCGCCCGGCGGTATCATCGCGATCCCCGAGTACCTGGTCAACGAAGAGCGGACCGGCCCGCCGATGGGTCTTTTCTTCGCCATCAACATGCTGGTCAACACCGATGAGGGCGACACCTTCTCTTACGAAGAGATCAGCCAATGGCTGCAGGAAGCCGGATTCACCAATCCGCGCAAGATCGAGCCCGGCGGGCCGGCAGCAGTGGTGGTGGCGCAGAAGGCGTGAATCACCCCCAGATGTAGAACAGCGCCATCAGGCAGAGCCACATCCCGTCCAGGAAATGCCAGAAGATGGCGCTTGCATCGATCACCGTCCTTTTCGCCGGCCCGAGCGTAAAGCGTAGCGCCTCGATATCGACATACACGACCGCGGCGATCGCGCCCAGGACGTGCGCGGCGTGCGTCGCCGTGAGGATGTAGAAGAAGGACGTGGCCGGGTTCGACGCGATGAAGAATCCGGAATTTCGCAATTCGCGCCAGGCGAGCGCCTGCCCCAGCAGGAAAAGAATTCCCAACACGGTAGCCCCCGTCCACCACCAATTAAAGCCGACACGGTCAGCGGCCCTCAGTTGCCGGCGCGCCTTTTCCAGCAACGCGCTCGAAGCTACCAGCGCGCCGGTGTTCCACCACAAGATATGCGGCTTTGGCATGCTGACCCAATCAACGGCGATCACGCGGCGCATGACGAAGGCCGCCAGCAGGGCCAAGAAGACCATCGAACTCGATATTAGTAACAGGTAGAGGCCGAGGAGAGAGGCTCGACGCCGGACGCCGGGAACATCAGCGGAGCTGCCTCCGCCCCGTCCCCACTCACCGGGCGGAGGCGGACCATGCACGATATCATCCGTGAGGCCGGCCATTCAGAACGAATTGTTACTTTCCCGAAAAGACCGCCTAGGAAACCGGGGGCAGGGCAAGGTTTGCTTTTGCCAAAGCGCGCTGTAGCATGCTCACGGCATGAATCTCCGGAACGCCGCGCGCGATGGAGATTTCCGAGACCAGCATGTAGCGAGCCCGGTCCATCATCTTCTTCTCGCGGAACGATAGCGGCTTTTCGATCTGCAAATGCAGAAGGCCTTTGAAGACCTCGGCTGCCCTCAGCAGATCGCCGCTTAGCATCTTTTCGGAATTGTCCTTGAAGCGCGCTTTCCAGTCCGGGTTCACGGAACAGGTTCCGTTCGCCAGGAAAGACAGCACGCGCGAAATTTCCCGATCCTTGGTTACCCGGCGCAGCCCGATATTGGCCGCATTGGAAAACGGCACCAGTACGGTGACGCTGTTGTAACCGAATCGAAGCAGGTAGAAACGCTCATAGTCGGACCCGAAGGACCGACTGCTAATATTCTCGATCGTCCCAACACCCTGGTTGGGATAGACGACCTTGTCGCCGATCTGGAAGGTCATACGGGGTCCCCCACAAACCACCGCGCTCTAGTTCTATTGGCCGCTGAGTACAATAACTCTTGCATAGTACGCTTGCAGGGGAACTCTGTCAAGAGGCTCTTTACGACCAAAACCGCCATCTGACTGGCCTTTTCGTCAGTCACACGGCGTCCACGGAAAGCGCTTAGGAACATAGTACTACGGCCAGCCACCCCAAGTGTACACCTGGAAGAGGTGGTTGTCGGAAATGTGGTTACGAGCCGGCTTGAAACACCTTCGTCTCGTCTGGCTCGCTGGGCAATCCCCGCTCGGCAAGCAGCACCCGCCGCAGGCTGCGCAGATCGTTTAGAATCCGGCGGCTGGAGGTGATATGGAGGTTCAGTTTATCCAGGTTGTAGGAAACCAGGAGCAGCGCCTGCTTACGGCGGTCCGCGCCATCCCGTTCGGCGGCGGTGATCTCTTCCTCGATTTCGCGGCGCGCTTCGGTCAGCTCTTCAGCCAGCATCGCAACATATTCGTGCGAGCCTTCGATACTGTCAAACGGCGTTTCGTCTCGTAAGTCCACGCATACGCCTTTCCGCCCCGACGGGCCCCAACCTTCATTAACAGGATTTTATTATTTTCGCACAAAAGCGCGCTCGGCGATCCCGGAGTTTTCTGGATCCCGCTGAGCGGCTGGCGATGGATGGCCCAAAATGGATGTGATCTTTCGTACAAACTCGGCGTGGGAGAAGTGTTGCGCGTGCTGCTCGAGTTGGCGCGGCTGGAAGCGCGCTTCAAGCACTTCGAAACGCCGAAGCGCCTCCGCCAAAGAGGCCTCGTCCGGCGACTCGTAAAAGACGCCTCCCAACGGATCGGTCAATGGAACGCTCTCGCGGACGCCGCCGTGTCCCAGTGCGATCACGGGCTTGCCGCTGGCTAAAGCCTCGACCGGGGTGATGCCGAAATCCTCCTCCCCAGGAACGATCAGCGCGCGGCACCGTGCGTATAACCTGCGAAGGTCGTCATCGGCTACGCGCCCGGCAAACTCCACGTTGGGGCCGGTCATCGCTTTGAGCCGCGAGTACTGGGGGCCATCGCCTGCGATCATGAGGCGCTGCCCGGTGCGGGCGAATAGCCTGACGACAGTATCGATGCGCTTGTAGGGAACCAGTTCCGACACGATCAGGAAGTAGTCCTCGGCAGCCTCCCAATGGAACGAGTCCACATCGACGGGCGGATAGACCACGTCGGCTTCGCGCCGGTAGGTTTTCCAGATGCGGTTCCGTACGTGGTAGCTATTGGCCAGAAACTGATCGACCCGCGCGGCGGAGGCGTAATCCCACAGACGCAGGTAGTTACTCAAGGGGACCATGAGGGCCCGCTTCACCCGCGAAGTCGTAAACTCGGTGCGATAGGCCGGGTAGAGGTCCCACAGGTAGCGCATCGGAGTGTGGCAATAACAAATGTGACGCGCCGTCGAAGGCGCGATCACGCCCTTGGCCGGACCGGACTCACTGCTGAGAATAAGGTCGTACCCTCGCAGATCGAAGCTCTCGAGCGCCATCGGCATGAGCGGCAGGAGCGACCTGTAACCCCGTTTGAGCGGATTCAGAAAGGATGCGGTGATGCGGTGTTTCCGGACCTCCGGGCCGAGGGTTTCCGGGTCGCAGAAGAGTGTGAAGATATCCGCTTCGGGGAGAAGCCGGCAGAGTGCGTCCAGCACCTTTTCGCCGCCACGGCGGTTGAGCAGCCAGTAGTGGACGATCGCGACGCGCATGTCCATTTCAAGCTTATAGCGGCGGGAGCGAGAGACTTGTAAATATCCGAGGGGTTGATCGAGGTGGCGCAGGCCATCGGTTTCCAGTGGCCTGCGGCAGGTGACAGGCGACAAAAGACGATGGCCTGTCCTACAACAACCAGGAGTTATGCCGTCAGCGCCACCACGAACTGTTCCATCACGATGCGGTCGTCGGGGCGAGCGTCGCGCAGGCCGCGGTCGGCTTGGAAGATCAGCTTGAGCGCGCGTTCGAGTTGGGGCTTCGTGAACTTCGAAACCGTCTGATAAATTTGATCGGCGCGCGAGCCCCAAACCGAGACGCCTAATCGGTTGAAGTGGCTCTGAATCTGCCCGGCGCTTTTTAGCCCGGCTTCGCGCGCCACCAGAGCCAGCCGGAACTGAGTGGATAAGAACGCCAGCACCAGAGGCAGGTAGACGCCTTCCTTGCTCAGGGTGTCGAGAATCTCCAGCGACCGGGTGCGGTCGCGCCGGCCCAAGGCATTCACCAAAACGAAAATTGTTGTGGCGCGGGCCTCAGGAACCAGGGCAGCGATTTCATCCACGCCTACCGGTTTCTGGCCTGAGAAGAGCGCCAGTTTCTCAATTTCCACGGCGATGCGCGCCACGTCGGCGCCTAAGGACTCGATGAGCAGGTCGAGCGCCTCGGGGTCCAACTGCATACCGGCGCGGCGAAGAAGTGCCTCGGCTTCCGCGCGGGCCTCGTGAGGCGCGAAACGGCGAAGCTCCACCGCGTCATGAATGGCGCTATAGAACTTTCGCACGCGCTCCTGCTTGCGCTTATCGTCGCCTTCGAAATCGTAGCGCGTAGCTTCGAAGACCACGGTCACAGCCGGGGTGGGGTCCTTCAGGTAATCGTGCAAGGGCGCGGCGCTGCCTCCGCCGCCATCGTCCTCGCTTTCGGCTTCGGAACGGCCGCGCGGCAGGGCGCTTTCCGCATTCAGTATCCAGATTAACCGTTCGCTGGAGAACAGCGAAAGGGCCCGGGCATCGTCCAGAACTTCGGCGAGAGAAACCTCGCTCAAATCGTGCTCGGTCAGGGCGCCCGCCGGAACGGCTGCCATCAATGCGGTCTTCAGGCGGCGGTGCTCGTACGCCTCGGGGCCAAGCAACAGCAGGGCGGATGGAAGCGGTTGTTTCTCGATGCGCGCGAGTAGTTGATGGGGAGTCACTAGAAGTTCTGCAAGATCGCGGTGACCACGCTCTCCGCAACGGCCCTGCTCAGCCGCATCATCGCCACGCCGCTCTCATCGAAATAGTCCGCGGGAGAAACCGAAATTGCGTAGCGCTCTTTAAATTCGAATCCCGGCCGGTTGAACAGCACGGCTCCGGTGGCATGGTCTCGGAGCGTCAGGTTCAAGATCACCGACGCCTGCACGGCAGTGGCGCGGCCGCTCTGATCGGCGGTCGTAGGGAAGGAAATGAACCGCACCAGAGAACCGGTCAATACCGCGTCGGCCTGCTCGGGATCGGAAACCACGCGGTAACGGGTGCGCGAGATAAATTCACGCCCGACGTCCTCGGGCAGCATGCGTGCCAAGTCATAACGGGTGGTGACATTGCCGAAAGCGGGAATGGCGATGGTCTTCAGGCTCTTCGGCAGCGGGTCCGCGCTGTTGCCGACATGATAGCCGCAGGCGCTGGTGGCGGCGAGCACCAAGGCAAGCCAGAGTTCGCTAACGTGGCTGCGGCCGATCATGTGAGTCGCCGCGCCACCGCCACGGCGTTATCGGCCGTAAGCCGCAGGTTATCAGCCACGATCCAGAACCAGCAGGCCTCGGGATCATTGCGGTCGGGCGTGATACCGCCAACGGTAATCCCCGTTTCGCCCGCCTGCGATACGTTGGTGGGCGGCTCGAACTCGGCGCCGCGAACATCCACAGGCCCTAATGCCAGCGTGCTTTCGAGCGTTTCCACACCCGGGTTCGATTCGAATTCGACCCATGCCGAAAAACTAAATCCGTGAAAAACCGGCGCCTGAACCAGCCGCAGCGACGGCATGGGCGCGCCTTCACCTTCGCCGGGCAAGGCCAGCAGCGTTGCCAGATGCCGCTCAATGCGCAACTCCGATTCTTCGAGCGACTGCGGCGCGTCTTCGCCGTAACGGGCCAGCAGGTTGAATGCGAGCTGCGTATCGAATATGGCTTGCGGCAGACTCTTAAAGGAGAGCAGGCTCACCGTCTGCTGTTGGAGCTCTTCAACGCCCGCGCCGCCGTGCTCGCTAGCGGGAGCGAAGACCTGGATTACCGAGCGGCGGATGGGTTCCTGCGATTGAAGCCGCCGCAAGAAAAGCGCCAGCGCGATGGCCGCAGGATGAGCGATCACATGAACCGCGCCGCCCTCCTGCGGTTCGGGCTCAACCAAAGGCGCGCGCAACCGGGCATCCGACCGCTCTTCCGTTGCGTACGTCAGATCGATCACCGCCGTGGATTCTTCGGCCAGGTCGAGAGCCTTGCGGTTGGATTGCGTCGATCCGGCCAGAAATAGGGCGCCGGCGCCGGCAAGCGTGTCCGCCACAAGCTCCTCGACGATGGCCGGTTCATCGCCCTGCCGGGTGAGAATGCCCGCTTCTTCCTCGTCGGCAGCAATCAGGCGGAGGTCGATCTCGGGAGCGGAGGTTGCCACCAGGTCGCGGACCTCGCGGCCCAACAACGACTCGCTGCCCACCAACACCATGATGGATCGTTTAGCCAATCTGTTGCTCCCGGCTCGCGGGGTACACCGGCTGCGGAGGCGTGCGCCGCAAACGCCGCCGGATGATGCCGCCGATGCGAATGACGATGCCGCTTCCCACATAGGCAGCAGCCAGTATTAGAAAGAGGGGATGCGAGTAGTTCCAAATGGCGTAGATGAAACCGCCCAGCAAAATGATGATCAATGGCGAGTAAGCCCTATTCAGGCCGATTCCTTTGAAGCTGTAATAACGCCAGGTGCTCACCATCAGGAAACCGAGAATCAGCAACAGGACCAGCCAGCCGATGACGAAAGGCGTGGCGGTGAGCGGCTCGCCCTCGAAGGCGTAAACGATAGCCGCCACCAGAGCAGCGGCCGCCGGAATCGGCAATCCGACGAAGTATTTGCGATCGGGTCTCCCGGGATTCTTAGGGACGGGGTTCTTCTGGATGTTGAAGCGCGCCAGGCGGGCGGCGCCGCAGAGCAGGAACAGAAAGGCGATGAAGTAGCTGGCGTTGATAATACGGCCGCGGATGGCTTCGCCCATGGCGCCGTCCACGAACTGCACGCCCCACGCCACGGCGAGCACCGCCGGCGCGATCCCGAAACTGATTACGTCGGCAAGCGAATCCATCTCGCGCCCGAAATCGGAGGTAGTGTTGGTCATGCGGGCGATGCGCCCGTCCAGGGCATCGAGAAAGGCTGCCGCTCCGATCGCGGTGGCCGCCACGGTGAAGTGTTCTGCCGCGCCAGCCGCCCCTGAAGCCGCCAGCATTGAGCCGCGGAAGGAGCGCAGAACCGAGATGTAGCCCAGGAAAATGTTGCCTGCCGTAAACAGCGTAGGCAGCGCGTAAGCGGCTCGGCGGGGACGGCGGTCGGGAGAGCGTGGGTCGATGAAGCGGTCTTTAAGCGCCATGAGTTTCTGGTACGTCGAGGCGGCGGGCGACTACACTGGAACCGGCCGCGACCCGCATGCCCGGGTGCACCACAACCTCCCATTCGGGTCCGAGCAGCAGGTCCACGCGGGAACCGAATTTGATCAAGCCTACTCGCTCCCCTTTAGCTACGCGATCGCCCACCTTCTTATTGCATACAATGCGGCGCGCAATCAACCCGGCGATCTGTTTGAAGATGACGCACGTGCCATCGCCTTGTAGGGTGATGACATTCTGCTCGTTTTGGGTGGAGCACTCCTCGCGGCTGGCCACCAGGAACTTGCCCTTGTGGTATTCCACTTTACACACCGTGCCGGCGATCGGGGCACGGTTGACATGCACATCGAAGATGTTCAGGAAAATGCTGACGCGGTTGACGGTGGGGCCATCCTGCTTCACCGCGACGACCTTGCCATCGGCCGGCGAAACCGCCACCGGGCCCGCGGGAATCAAGCGCTCGGGATCGCGAAAAAAGTACAGACAGAACACCGCCAGCAGCCAGAGAGGCGCGGAAAACCAAGGGCCGGCGAGCCAGGAAACCAGGAACCCGGCTACACCAAACCCCAGCGCGTAGAGAATGCCGTCGATGACCACCACGCTTATTTTCCCATAGGCGTCCTTTTGCCGACGACACTAACTCGCGGAAGTAGTAATCTGAAGCCGTGCTGGATCTGGAATCGTTGACCGCCGCGGCGCGTGCTTTCCAGGAAAGCCGCGCCATTCTCACTGGTGTGGAATTGGATTTGTTTACGGCGCTCGGCGAGGGTAAGACTGCCCGGCAGGCGGCTGCACAGGTGGGCGCCGATCCCCGCGCAACTGAAATGTTACTCAACGCGCTGGTGGCGTGCGGCCTGCTCACTAAAAGCGACGGCATATTTCGCAACACACCGGTCGCGGCGCAGCATCTGGGCGGTACGGCCCGGGTGGCGTGGATGCACCACGTACACCTCTGGGATCGATGGTCCACGTTGACCGATTCGGTGCGGAAAGGCACCGCAGCCTTCGATGGCAGGATCGAGACGCGCAGCGAGGATTGGACGGAGGCGTTTATCGCCGCCATGCATCGTAACGCCAGTGAGCGGGCCCCACAGGTGATCAAAGCGGTGGGAACCCAGGGTGTGAAACGCGTGCTGGACGTGGGAGGAGGCTCGGGCGCATATTCGATCGCGTTCGCGCAAACTGCGCCAAATCTGCATGCCGATGTGCTGGATCTGGAGCCGGTGACTCGAATTGCGCAGCCGCATATCGATGAAGCGGGGCTGGCGGACCGCGTGCAAACGCGCGTCGGCGACTTGCGCCACGGCTCGTTAGGGGATCACTATGACGTGGTCTTCGTTTCCGCGATTTGCCACATGTTGAGCGAGCGCGAGAACCAGGATTTGATCGAGCGCTGCCGCGCGGCCTGCGCTCCTGGCGGTCGCGTAGTCATCCAGGATTTCATTCTCAGTCCCGACAAGACGGCTCCTAAATTCGGAGCGCTCTTTGCGCTCAATATGCTGGTGGGCACGACCAGCGGCAGCGCCTACAGCGCGCAGGAATACGAGGAGTGGATGCGAACGGCGGGCCTCAACGACGTGCGGCACGTCGCCATGCCGGGCCCAGCCGAACTAATGATCGGAACCGCAACCGCGTAGGATTCCCGGATTCACTTTCCGGCGCGCGCCGCCTGCGGCTTCTTCTTTTTCGATGCCTTCCACGCTTCCGTGCGCGAATGGATGTAAGCCTTGTAATCGGCGCTTGTTCTCAGGGCGGGCATTTGATGGTGGGCGCCGCCGTGCTCGTCGGGAACGGGCAGTTGCGAAACCAGTTCCGCATGCACCTGCTCGAGATGCGATGGTTCCGTTGTGTCCGGTCCTGCACCGCTTGAGACCGGGACGACGACTCCGGCAATGGGATCGTCGGTTCGCGCCGTCTTAAGCGTCAGTACGTCCCCGATATCATTAGCCGCGGCATCGCGCGCGGTAAGCGCAGACAGCTTCCAACGTTTCTCGACGGTCTTCAAAATGGACGTATGGTCGAGCGGTGTCGCTTTCGCGGCCACTCGAAACACAGTCCCCGGCGCGATCAGCGGCGATACCAGCACGGTCGGGACGCGCACCCCGAAGCGTTTGAAGTCGAAGCCATATTCGCCAGCATCTTTATCCGGCGGAACGGCATTGGTGGGCGGCGCCACGTGATCGTAACAGCCGCCGTGCTCATCGTAGGTGATGATGAGCAGCGTATTGTTCCAGCCTTTCCCATTGCGCAGCGCGTAGTAAACGTCGTGGATCAGTTTTTCGCCTAGCGTCACATCGTAATTGGGATGCTGGCTGTTTCCGGATGCCGACCAGCTCGGCTCCAGGAACGTGAAGGCTTTCAAGGTGCCGGCGGCGGCCGCCTTCTGGAAGTCTGCGAACAGTCCGAAATGGCTGTCGTCGGCGTTGGTGGTGTCGGTGAAATTGTGCCGGGTGAGCGGGGGAGAATCGTAGCCGTAAATCGCCCAATCCACATTCTTCGCACTGAGCCGTCCGAAAATG
Source organism: Bryobacteraceae bacterium (assembly GCA_035516375.1). Taxonomy (GTDB): domain Bacteria; phylum Acidobacteriota; class Terriglobia; order Bryobacterales; family Bryobacteraceae; genus PSRJ01. The sequence goes on along the minus strand of DATJAK010000117.1, from coordinate 82,004 downwards.
CTGGGACAGGTCCAGGATTTGGTCTTGTCATCCATGTGGCCCTGCGAGGTGGCCGCGAGCGCAAATGCGCGGTTGGGCAACGTTTCGGTGGGGACCGAGCAGAACCACTGGTCGCAAACCGCGTAGCCGCGCGCCAGGCCAGAGAGAACAGGCAGCATCTGGGGAGTAAAGACGCCCATGATGCTGTTCGCCACCGTCCCGGGAAGTATCGAGCGGCCCTCTTTTCCTTCCCAGCCGAGCGTGTACGCAAAATCTGTTACGAAGCCGGCGTTCTTCGCTACCGGCGGAGTGGGCGCTTTAATGGCGCCGAAAAGCTGACTGTTGGTGGCGCTATAGCCTTCACCCGGATCGGCACCGGGCGTGAAATAGGCGTTTGGTGTGTTGGGTTGAATCTTGAAGACGGAGACCGCCGGTCCAGTGGCGGCGGGATTCGATTCCTTCCCGGTGAGACCGTCGAAAGGCTTCCCGGCCGGCGAGACATTGCCCTTGTCCGCGTACAGGAAGCCGAGCATATGATCGAAGGATCGATTCTCCAGCATCAGGACAACCACGTTTTGAATCGCGGAAAGTCGGTTTGCCGGTGATGAACCTCCCAGATGGGCTGTCGGTATATATATAGTGTTTCGAAGTCGCGGTCAATGTTCATTTTTCGAAAAACAACTAGATGATTTCATTTGTCACAAAACCGTAATTCTTTCCCGGGGGAAACCCCTCCGCTCCCTTTGGTCGCGGCTCGGTAACGCAGCGTCGCGGCCCGGTAACGCAGGCATCGAGGAAAAGCGGGAATGGGGAAATTCGTCCGCCATCTCCAACCGGTTGAACCGGCATTTCCTCCGTGATAGCGTGGTAACGCCTTACGTCTGATGGAGGGGCAATGACCGTGCGCGTTTGTTCACTGGCGATCGCGGGGCTTTCCTTATGGATCTCTTGCCGGCCCGGCATGGCGGAGACTGCCCGCCCGATCGCCCTCACGGGACAGGTGAGTTCCGTAGAGGAAGGAAAAATGGAAGGCGTCCTGATCAGCGCCAGGCGGAACGGCTCCACCATGACCATCACGGTGGTCAGCGATGAGCAGGGCCGGTACCGGTTCCCTTCGTCCAAGCTGCCGCCCGGCCAGTACGGTTTGCGCATTCGCGCGGTGGGCTACGATCTGGAAGGCCCAGCCACAATAGAAATCGGCTCAGGCACGGCTACGGCTGATCTGAAACTCCGCAAGACGGCGGATCCGGCAGCGCAGCTCTCCAACGCGGATTGGTTTCGAAGCCTTCCCGGCACGGAGCAACAGAAAGCCTCTATCAAGAACTGTACTCACTGCCACACCTTGGAGCGCGTCATGCGGTCGCGCGCCGGCACCGATGCGCTGGCAAAAATCGTGGAACGGATGTCCACCTATCCGCAACTCTCGTTTCCGCTGATGCCGCAAATGCTGGTGGCGGCTCGCATTGGCGGCGGTGAGGATCCGCTGGAGCACCGGATGGAAGGCTGGCGGCGCCAAGCGGCGTATCTGAGCACCATCAATCTCAGTTCCACCGACTTCTGGAAATTTCCCTTTCGGGCTCATGCGCGGCCCAAAGGGCGGGCGACGCAGGTGATTTACACGGAATATGATCTGCCGCAACGCACCAGGCAGCCGCACGACGTGGTAGTGGATGCGGAGGGCATGGCCTGGTACGCGAGCTTCGGCGAGCAGGTCCTCGGCAAGATCGACACCCGAACCGGCAAAGCCACGGAATATGCGATCCCGCGCTTGAAAGCGAACCTGCCGACGGGTATCCTGGCGCTGCGCTTCGACCGGGACCAAAACCTATGGATGGGGATGCAGTTTCAAGGCGGCGTGGCCAAATTCGACCAGAAGACGGAGAAGTTCCAGACATGGAGTCTGCCGCCGGAGTTGAATGGCGATTATGTTCAGGTGAACCAGGTGAGCCCGGAGCATTCGTATGTGGACGGCAAGGTCTGGCTGCAAGATGCGGGCACCTACAACGTGTTGCGGCTCGATCTGAAATCGGGCAAATTCGAGGTCTTCGAGCCGTTTCAAATTCCGAGACCGAACATCTACGACGTGATCTCCGATTCGGAAAACAATGTCTACTTCACCGTTTTCGGTAAAGAGAGCATCGGCAAGATTGACGGCAAGACGGGGAAGATCACGCAGTATCAAACGCCCACGGCTGGCTCAGGGCCTCGACGCGGCATGCTCGACCAGGAAGGCCGGCTGTGGTTTGGCGAGAACCGCGCGGACCGCATCGGTATGCTCGACACCAAGACGCAGCAATTCCAGGAGTGGCTAGCGCCAACGCCGGGATCCTGGCCCTACGATGTAACCTCCGATAAGAATGGGGAAGCGTGGTCGGGCGGAGAGTTCACGGATACGATTCAACGGCTGAATCCGAAAACCGGCGAGTTTGTGGAATATCTCCTGCCCCGGTTTACGAACGTCCGCAGAGTGTTTGTGGACAATTCAACCACGCCCGTGACCTTCTGGGTGGGCAACAACCACGGCGCGTCGATCGTCAAGCTGGAACCGTTGAACTGAAGGAGCAGGTCGGCCCTACATCTACTCCACCGAGAACGCCAGCAACACGTTTCCGTTGCGGCCGTCCTGCACGCCCGGATAACCGGCTCCCGCGAAGACCATTCCGCCGGCTACGGTTGGCCCGGAGGCGCCCATAGAGCCGCCCTTCGCCGCAACACCGTTGACCGTATCGAAATCGCGCGCCATATCGAAGCTCCACAGAATTTTCCCGTCGCTGGTGGAAAGCGCGCGCAACACTCCATCCCAACCGCCGGAAAACACCACGCCGGGAATCGTGGAGACGGCTGCATCATGTCCGCCGTGGCGGCCCGATTCCGGCTGAATATCTGTAAACCATAGGCGCTCGCCGTTCGCGATGCTGAGCGCGACGATTCCGCCGCTATCGAGACCGAAGTAGGCGTTCCGTTCATCCGCGCTGCCGCCGAAATTGACCTGCCCTTGCGGCCCGGGCTGCGTGGAAGCTACCGAGGTTTTCCACAAAACGGCGCCCTTATGGTCCGGGTCGTGCGCCCAGATGATGCCGCTCTTCTGTCCGGCGACGAGTATGTTCTTGCCGTTGGGTAACGTTCGCAAGATCGGCGACGAGCCAAAATCGAAATCGGGACCGGCATCCTTTGGGCAATTTTCGGGACTCCCGCGGCCTTTGATGCAACTCACCACCCAGGCGTCGCCGGACAAATCTTGCATGGACCAGAGCACCTTGCCGTTTTCCATATCGAGCGCCAGTATGGAATCGGTGGTTTTGGCAGCCGGTTCCGTGTACGCATCGCCGGTGCCGACATAGAGCGCGTGCCGTTTGGGGTCGAGAGTCGGCGAGTTCCAAATGCCGCCGCCGGATGGCCCGAATTGTTGCGTACCTTTGGCATTCTTGCCGATTGGCTTAGGCGCTTCTGAAATCACGTAGGTCTTCCAAACTTGGCGTCCAGTGGAAGCATCAAGCGCCACCACACTGCCGCGGAACGTGCAGCACTGGTAGTTCGCGTCCGTGGCCGCGCCTTCTTCGCCCGAAGCCACCGGCACATATAACCGATTCTGGTAGAGCTGCGGCGCTCCCGTGATCACCGCCTCCGGATGCGTATCCGCCGGCACCTTCCACACCTGCACACCGGTGGCCGCGTTCAGGGCATAGACGTTGCCTTTACGGTCGCCGAAATACGCGAAGTACTCGCCGGCCGCTTTTCCTGGACCGACGCTGACGGCCGAGCGCACGGGGGCCGATGCCTGGTACGACCAGTAGGAGCAGCCCGTAGCCGCGTCGATGGAGTAAACCGCTCCGGTGTCGACGCCCAAAAAGACGCGTCCGGCAACCACCGTGGGCTGGCCGTAGACGGCCTTGGCGCCGGGGAAGCCGAATGCCCATTTCAGCTTCAGGTTGGCGACCTGGCCGGGCGCGATCTGAGCGCCCGCGGCATCCTGGAAGCGCGCATTCGTGGGACCGCCCCAACCGTTCCACGCAGGCTTTCCGCTCCAATCTCCCAAGCCCGAATTCGTGGCGCAGACACCAGACGAACCAGTCTGCGCGACCGCGGGAGCCGACGCGAGAGCAGCAAGCAGCAGTATGGCAAAGGAATGTTTCATGACACGACATTCTATACTGTCCCAAGCCCCGCCGGTATACTGAGATCGATGTTCCCGCGATCGGCCACCCTCTTCCTTGCAACCGCCGTGTTTGCGACCGCCGCTCCAGCCGCGCCGAAATTCCGCATCTCGTTTCCGCCAGAACGCAGCGCGGCGCCGCTCGATGGACGACTTCTGCTACTGCTTTCGACCGACTTCTCCGACGAGCCGCGCAAACAAATCAACGATACTCCCAAAACCCAGATCGTTTTCGGCATCGACGTCGACGCTCTCTCGCCGGGACAAGGGGCCGTTGTGGACGAGTCGGCCTACGGCTATCCGATTCGCAGCTTGGCGCAAGTGCCGCCCGGCGAGTACAACGTGCAGGCGGTGCTCCACCGCTACGAGACATTTCATCGCTCGGATGGCCACACTGTGAAACTGCCGATGGACCGCGGTGAAGGCCAACAGTGGAATTCTGCTCCGGGCAACTTGTTCAGTAAACCGCGGAAGATCCGGATCGCGGCCGCTTCGGCGGATGACATAGCCATATCGCTCACCGAGGTGATCCCGCCGATCCCGCCGCTCAAAGACACCAAATATATTCGCCACGTCCGGATTCAGTCTCAGTTACTCACGCGATTCTGGGGCCGCCCGATGTTTCTGGGCGCGCACATTCTGGTGCCCGAGGGCTTTGATGAGCATCCACAGGCGCGCTACCCGGTGGCTATATTTCACGGCCACTTCCCCGCCGATTTCGATGGCTTCCGCACCACACCGCCCGATCCTAAGCTGAAGCCCGATTACAGCGATCGCTTCCATATCGCGGGCTACAACCGCATCCAGCAGGAAGAGGCCTACAAGTTCTATCAGCAATGGACCGCTCCTAATTTCCCGCGCTTCCTGGTGGTGGAGATCCAGCACGCCAACCCGTATTACGACGATTCGTATGCGGTCAACTCCGCCAACCTCGGCCCATACGGCGACGCTATCGAGACCGAGCTGCTTCCTTACATCGAAAAGCAATTCCGCGCCATCGGCCAGAGCTGGGCGCGCTTCACTTACGGCGGATCGACGGGCGGATGGGAGGCGCTCGCCGTGCAGGTCTTTTACCCCGACCACTACAACGGGGCTTTCGCCGCTTGCCCCGATCCAGTCGATTTCCGTGCTTACACGAATATCAATCTCTACGAGGACAAGGACGCCTTCTACCTCGCGGGAGCTCACAAAGAGGTGGAACAGCCGGCCATGCGTGACTATCTGGGCCACGTTACCATCACGCAACGGGAGGCGAACGCCTACGAGCTGGCGCTCGGCTCGCACGGCCGGTCGGGCGAGCAATACGATATCTGGCAGGCTGTTTATTCACCGGTCGGGGCCGATGGCTACCCGCAGCCGATCTTCGACAAACAGACTGGGGCGATCAATCCAGCGATTGCGGCCTACTGGCGCGACCACTATGACCTGAGCCACATCTTGCAGCGGGACTGGCCCAAGCTCGGGCCGAAGCTTCAGGGTAAGATTCACGTCTATGTCGGCAGTGCCGATACTTACTTCTTGAATGATGCGGTTTATTATCTCGAAGACTTCCTGAAGAAGACTACCAATCCACCATATGGCGGCGAGGTGCAGTATGGCGACCGCGCGGAGCATTGCTGGAACGGCGACCCGGCCCTGCCCAACTATCTCTCACGCCTGCACTATAACACCATGTATGTGCCTAAGATGCTGGACCGCATGACGAAAACGGCGCCGGCGGGCGCGGATTTGAAGAGCTGGCGGTATTAGCAGGCTGCTGAAAAAGCCCAAGAACTGCTTGCTAACGCGCGCGGCTCGGAAACGCGGCATCGAATTCACAGGCAGTTATGTCCGGCCGATCACATCGAGCCGCGACGGTTAGGGGGCGGAGGTTTGGCGGCCTTTTCGACAGCCTGTTAGAAGCTACTTCTTCCGCGTTTCCGAGTAATTGATGAAGTTCAACTCCTCGCACTTACCCGGATTGAACGGAGCATCGGCAATGAAAATCGTATCCGAACCCGTGTAACTGCCCTTCAGATACACAGGATCCTGCGCCGTATAAGCGCGAGTCAAAGACATCTTACCGGTATCGAGCGTGAATCGCTCCACGACGTGCAGTTTGCCGCTATTGGGCACCGGCGTATTCAAGAAGCCCGGCAGGAACCCAACGGTATCGACTACCAGTACGTCGCCTTCCCAATGTCCGATCGAGTGACCGGCGCGCGTCGGCTTGATGTGACTCGGGTGCTCTTTCACGTTCATGTAAATGGTGCGCTTGAGACCGAACTGACCGTACTCCAGCACGATCGTATCTTTGTTCTGCGTGATCCGGTTGACCGGTCCATCGAAGGTCCAGTCAAAGAGGATGCTGGTTGTTTGGCAGTGAAACCGCGGCGTGTCTTCGCGTTTAAACGCCGCAACGGCCTTCTCCCCGGCCTCGGTCAACTCAGTTCCGCCATATAGCCGTGGACCGGTTCCCGCGCCACCTCTGCGCCCAGCGTTTGCCGGCCGCTCGCCCGGTTTGTATTCGCTCAGCGTGTTGAGCGGCACCAGCCCGCCGCCGGTGCCACGCGGGTCGACCATCACCTGCTGCACGGGCGCCCATTCTCCGGTTATGTTGGGTTCGCCAGTGGGCCGCCGCAGTGGCCGGGTGCTTTTCGGCGCCGCGATCGGACCGCGGATCTCCTGCAATCCGCCTTGCGGCGGCTTGACGTATTGGCCGTAGCGGTCCATGCGCGTTCCGTCCGCCAGCAGAATCGTTTGCAAATAGCACGAGGCCGGATCGGTCTTGTTTGGCGATGCTTCGATCTTCACCTGCTGGCCGATTGGAAACATTTCCTTCGTCCAGCCGGAACGCCGCAGCACATGCACCGACCGCATTTCGCAGCGATGATGGCTGATCTTACCGTCTGATTCCGTAACATCGAAATAGAGCCATGCATGTGGGTTGATCATGTCGACGTGCGTGAGCTTGGCCTTGAACTCGACGGTCTTCGAAAGATCGTACTCAGCTCCGCCGTGATGAGCCAGCGCAAGCTGTGGCAAGAGGATTCCAAGAGTGAGGGCTGCCGGTCGAAGCATCGTGTCACCTGTTCGCTGATCATCCTATCATCGGCGGCCGGAATGGCGGTACCCTTCCGCAACAGCGCGGAGTATACTGTCTGCTGCGATTTCAACCCTGTGCGAAAGCTCTTGGAGGCAAGACATGCGTCATCGTATCGTTAGCCGCATAGTGGCGGCTGCCGGTTTCCTCGCCCTTAGCTTTTTGTCGTCCGCTCAAGTTGTACCGGAGCAGTTCGTGGTGAGCGGCAAGGCAGCCGAGAAGATTCAGGATTTCACCACGATCAACCTGGGCACCGCCGAGCGCATTGCCGCTGCGTGCGAAAAGGCCGCGGCTGCCGAAGGAGTCCAGATCAGCATCATGGTGCTCGATAATGACGGCAACCATGTCTACATGGATCGCATGGACGGCCAGGGCTATCTGAATATTGTTACGGCCGACATGAAAGCGCGCACCGCGCTCATGCGACGCGAACCGAGCAAAGCTCTGATGAACCGCGTGATTCAGGATCCCAACCAGGAACTGCAACTCATTCAGCTGGGCGTCTTCGCCAATTCCGGCGGGCTTCCGATCGTGGTCAACAAGCAGATGATCGGCGCGGTGGGAGTGGGTGGTTCTGCGCCTCGCGTGCCCGTTTGGAGCGACGAGATCTGCGCGCACAAGGCGTTGGTCGAAGTGATCGGGCCATCGGTCGCGCCCCTGCTCGAAGATCTGCCGCCGCGTCAGAATCCCAACCCGGGCACGGCGCCGGTGCCACGTTTCGCCTCGGCGACCACGCCCAAATCGACGCTGCCCGCGGAATGGGTGGTCGGCGGCAAGGGCGCGGCCAACGTTTTCGACGGCAACCAGATCTCGCTCGGCGCGGCCAAGAAAATTGCGCGTGCTTGCCGGGATTTTGCGGCTTCGAAGGGCGGCGCGATGTCGCTCTACATTATCGATAATGCCGGCGAGTTCGTGCACATGGAACGCATGGACGGCCAAATCAACACCAACATCCACACGGCGCTATTGAAAGCGCAGACGGCGCTGAAGTCGCGTCAACCCACCTCCATCCGCACGGCGCAACTCAGGAACGATCCGGGCGGCATTCCGCGGCAAATCGCCTTTTTCGATTTCTTCACCAACTCCGGCGGCATTCCGATCGTGGTGGATGGCCAAATGATCGGCGCTATTGGCGTCGGCGGCGGCGCGGGCGGCGGTGATGAGAACTGCGCCATCGAAGGGCTGAAGGCGACGTTTGGGGAGCACGTCACGCTACCGGTCTATCCGGCTGCGGCGGGCGGGAACCGGCGCAACTAAGGTTTAGACTGCTTGATTTTGTTCTCCTGATCCTGGACGGCGAGGCCGCCGGTAATGCCATCCACCTGATAACCGGTCTGGATCTTTCGAATCTTGGCGATCTCGGCCGGGGTAGCAGTCTTGGGGTCCACATTGGCGATGCTGCAGGTGAATCCTCTTAACGTGCACTCGGAGGTAGTGTGCGGGATGCCCCGTTTTTTCATTTCGTCGCTCATCAGCTTCACGACATCCGCGTGCATGATCACGGCGTTATTGGGCACGAACGTTCCCACGCCGATCGCATAGTCGATAGGCATCAGGGGCTCCACGCTCGAACCGAAGTTACCGTCGTTCTTCTTTCCGAGATCATGTGCGCCGAGGTCCGCACTCTTATCGATCAGGTAGCGAACGATGTTGATGTCCCCGAGGTTTGCTGCCGCCATCAAGGGAGTGATGCCGTAGCCATCGGCGTGGTTCACGTCTTCGCCCAGACCGACCATGAGCTTCACCACTTCCAGCCGTTCGGCCGGCGGTCTTTGCCGGTGATAGCCGTTAATAAACGCGAGGCCACAAGCGGCCATGAGGGTGGTTTCACGGTCACTCGATTGAATGTGCGCGTCGGCGCCGTGAGAGAGCAGCAGCTTGACGAGTTCCAGATCGCCGGCAAAGGCGGCGCGCATCAGTGCAGTCGCAAAGACGATTCGGGGGGAGCCCTCGCGCATGCGGGCCCTGGGTGTGTTGTTCACCAGAGCATTCGGGTTAGCTCCGGAATCCAGAAGCTTCTGGATGAGCGGAAGCGGGTCTGTGGTGACCAGCCACGGGAAGTTCGGCGCGGTTTCCATGTTACGGCGATCCACAGCCCAGAAAAGGGGCGTGAACCCTTGTGCGTCGGTATGGTTTACGTTGGCGCGGCTATCGATGAGCAGGGATGCGACAGCGTAGCTGCCGTTGAAAAGCGCAAGTGCCAGCGCGTCTTTGCCGTCTCCCCCAACCGCATTGACGTCGGCGCTCGCCTGGAGGAGGATGCGTGCGGATTCAAGGTCGTCTTCCCGGGCAGCGAACATGAGAGGCGTCATCCAACCGCTGGCAAACTCCTCTATAGTTTGGCCGGGTTTAGGCGGGACTGCAGAGGTTCCCTCAAATCCGCGGCCCGAGGCTGAGGGCACGAAGTTGGATTTGGCGTTCACGTCCGCGCCGCGTTCCACCAGCAGCTTGGCGACCTCGGGATGCCGTTCCGAAACGGCCCACATGAGAGCTGTGGTGCCGCCCCAGGTTTCCTTCGCGTTCACCTTCGCTCCGTGATCGAGAAGCACTCGTACCGCGTCGACCTTGCCCGTACGGGCAGCCATCATGAGGGAGGTATCATCCGTCCCGGACACCGGGGCGTTGGGATCAGCGCCCGCCTGGATCAGGCGTTCGAGGATCCGAGCATTGCCATTCATCGCAGCTAACAGCATCGGAGTTGCGCCTGACTGATTGGCAAGCGAAGCGCCCGCGCCCGCGCTCAACAGAATCCCGGTCATTTCCAGATCGTTTTCGCGAACCGCCCAATGGAGAGCCGTTGTGCCGTCAGTTTGCGGTGCATTTACGTCGGCTTTTTTGGCCAGCAGCGCGCGAACCGTGGACTTGTTGCCCTGCATGGCGGCATCGGCCACTTCGCTCCTATCGGCGGCGGAAAGGCCGGACACCCACAAGAAGCCGATTACAAGGGTTTCAATCGCGTGTGCCGTCGCTGTCATGGCCTGTGCCGTTCTCATTTGTCTTCGTTGGTCCCCCAGACCCGCGCCAGCCATTCCACCAACTGCTCCAGTTCCTGATCCGAGAGCTGAGCCCCTCGTTCGCGCATATCCACGAGCGTGACCCGCCAGGCTTCCGCGGCCTTCCTGGTCTTCTCCACACGGTCCAGCGGATGGCATTTCGTACAAGACCGGTTGAGAAGCCGGATGGCCTCCGGATCGGAGAAGAACGTGGTGATCTCGGGGGGGACATAGGTACGGGGGAAAGGCTTTGTGTTGGGACCGAATTTGGATGCCAACCAATCGAGAAGGAGATTGCGGTCCGCCTCGGAAAGATCGGCTTCACTCGATTTATGTTTGTCGGCAATCAGTTTTTGCCATGCCGCCCGGTCTTGGGCATAGTAAGCGTAGTCGTCAATCCCGTGGCACCGAGTGCAGTGTGTGCGGATCACATCCCACACTGGTCCATCCGGGCGTTCGACCTTCGGCCTCGTCATGCGGCGGAGTTGGGCAGCGGCCGGACCGGCAAAACAAGCCAGCGCCAGAGCTGTCCCGAAAACCAGTCGCGCGGTGCGCCGATCCGTCATAGCGGTAGCGGCGTGGTGCTCGATCCGAAACTCTTGCTGACACCAACTTGCCGGCCGCTGACATCGTAGCTGGGGAACTCTTCGATGCCGTACTTGTGCAGAACTGCCAGCAACATGTTCGAGGTTCGCTCGGTGTTGTCGGGAAAAACGATATGACGATTGCCTTTGAACGTGCCGTCCAGCCCGCCCAGTAAGATGACCGGAACCTTGACGTGCGCGTGGCGATGGGAGTTGCCCATGTTACTGCCCTTGTAGATCAGTATGTGATCGAGAAGGGTGCCGTCACCGTCGGGCGTCTTGCTCAACTTCTCCGCAAAATACGCCAGATTCTGGACGTGATAGCGATTCATCTTGGCGTAGTTGGCCACGTTGTCCGGTTTATCGCCGTGATGCGAGGAACCGTGCCACCCGCCGTTGAAACCGGATTCGGGGAAACTGGCGCCCGAAAGATCTTTGCCGAGCATGTAGGTGGCGGATCGAGTCAGGTCGCCTTCGAAGGCTAACGCCAGGAGATCGTACATCAGCCGGTAATGCACGTGCTTGTTTTCCGGCAGCCCAAACGGGATTTCCTCGGATGGTTCTTGAACCGAACTCTCCATCGCGATTCGGATGCGGCGCTCGATCTCACGGATGTTCTCGAGATAGGTGTCCAGGCGAGCGCGATCGACCGCACCCAATGGTTTTTTGAAATAGGAAATCTGTTGCGCTACCGAATCCAGGATGCTGGCGTTTTGTTTGCGTCCGAGTTTCCGTTCCTCGGGATTGGTTCCATCGCCAAACAGGCGCTCGAAGGCCACCCGCGGATTCACTTCCGTAGGCAGCGGCTGGACCGGCGAAGTCCAGGAAATGGAGTTCGTGTACGCGCAACTGTAGCCCCAGTTGCAGTTGCCGTAGTTGCCATCCTGTTCGACCCCGACCTGAAGGGATTCGAGGATGGTATCGCGGCCGTATTTCTTGGCGATGAGCTGATCCACGGTCACGCCCAGGTAGGGGCTCACAGCGTTCCGGCGGGGGCGGGAGCCGGATAGCAAGACCGCTCCGCGCGCGTGGTCGCCACCGGGCTCGTCGGTGGTGGCCATCGCCTCCGGCATGTCCATCCCGGTGATCAGGGTCACGTACCTGCGGAACGGCTCCAGAGGTTTGGTGATGAACGAAAACTCGAAGTTCGCGCCTTCTTGCAGCGGACTCCAGTAGCCCGGCGCGGCGCCGTGCGGATGCCAAATCCCCAGAAATCGGCGGATGGGTACCGCGGCCGTCTCCTTCGATGGAGTCTGCGCGGGGATCATGGAGTCGAGAAGCGGAAGACCGACAACCACCCCTGCGCCCCGGAGGAACGTGCGTCGCGGGATCAATCTCTTTTCGATAAAGTTCATTTGGCCTCCTTGGTAATCTGCGTGGCCGCGGCCACTTGCTCTTCGACCTCTTTCGTTCGCATCTGGAACGGCGCGCTCTTGACAATACCAATCAGAATCGAGACAAACCGCTCGTTGTCGCGGTCAGCCGCGCCCACTATGGAACGGATGACCGGCATGTCTTCGTATTCGACCCCGCGGCCCAGGGCGAACGTCATCAGTTTTTCGGTGATCGTGCGGACGAATTGGGGAGAATAACTCAGCAGGTGCTGCCGCAGCTCGATTGGGCCGTTGATCTTGGCGCCATCCCACAAAACAGCCGAGGTGTCTCGTGGGACTCCGCCGTCGCCGCCCTGCTTGGTCCGGTACTTCCCGTCGGCATCGAAATTCTCCAGGGCGAATCCGATCGGGTCCATGAGCTTGTGGCAGCTCGCGCATGGTTCATTTTTGCGGTGGAGCGTCATCTGCTCGCGCAGCGTCATGATTTTGTTATCGCCCTTGGTGTCTTCAAGAGGCGGTACGTTGGGAGGCGGCTCGGGAGGCGGTGTCCCCAAAATGTTCTCGAGCACCCAAACGCCGCGCTTTACAGGCGAAGTTCGGAAGTTTTGAACCCACGTGAGCGAGAGCACGCTTCCTTGGCCCAACAGACCCCGGCGGTACGCGAGGTCGGGGCCGAGCGTTACGCGCCGGAACTCGGAGCCGTAGATGTTCGGGATGCCGTAATGCCTGGCGAGCCGTTCGTTCAGGAACGTATAATCCGCTGTCAAAAGGTCGACGACGCTGCGATTTTCCTTGATGATGCTCTCCAATAGCAATTCGGTTTCGCGCCGGAAACCTTTTCGCAACTCGTCGTCCCAATCCGGATAGTAGACTCCGTCGGGAGAGGTGGCCGGCAGGTTTCGCAGATATAGCAACTGGTCTCCAAAATTTTCCACCAGCGCGCCGGCCTTGGGGTCGGCGAGCATGCGATGCACCTGCTGCTCGAGAATCGGGGGCAGATGCAGTCTATTTTGGCTGGCAATCTCGATCAGTGCGTCGTCGGGGATGCTGCTCCAGATTAAGAAGGACAAGCGCGAAGCCAGTTCCAGATCGGTGATGCGATAAGGTCTGCCTGCCTGTATGTTGGCGGGCTCCTGTTCGGCGCGCACGAGAAATGGCGGGCTAGCGAGGATACGGCGTAAACCGAATTCGATTCCATCCCGAAACGTACCTTCCCGGCGGCCCTCCAGATAGAAAGCCTGTACCCATTCCCAATCAGCGGGCGTTACCGGCCGGCGGTAGGCACGGCGCATCAGAGTGGTAAGGATCTCCTTCGCGCATGCGCTTTCCTGGCCCTCAGTCGCCGGATGACAGGTGAAGACTTTACGTAGCGAGGGCGAGTCTTGCGGCTCGGTCGGGTGGAACGGCCCTTGAATTCTCAAAATTCCGATGGCCGGATGGTATTCCAACTGAGGTATGGGATTGTCTTCGAGCGATTTGCGCTCATACTGCCGGATGAAGTCGAGAGACGGGCGATAATTCGTGGCGAGGAAGGTAACGCCGACCAGGTGAGAGCCGGACTTCACAGGCAGGGTAACATCGATTTCGCCGTCGCGATCCGAAGAATTGTTGGCGCTCAAGCCCACGCCTTTGTAATCGCGCACCGCGACCCGTTCGTTGTCGATGAGGAACTCGAGTTGCTCGCCGGGAATGAACCTGCCGATCCCGAGATTCTGGACCGAAAAATGATATTCGCCGTCACCCGGGAAGGTGTGGCGAACAGCTATGCCGCCACGCGTGCCGAACGGCAGGCCTTCGATGTGCTGGTTCTGGGAGGAGTCCGGAGGAGCAATGTACGCGGCTGCCGTCGGCGATTTCCAGAAACCGACCGCCATACGGGCTATGCGAGTCGCGGCGGTTGTGTAGGCCTCGAGCAGAGTCGGTGAGATAGTCAGTGAACCCGCCACGTTGTCAAAACCCCGCGCGGAATCGTCCGGCGGCAGGAGTGTGTTGGCGTCCACCTGGAGATCGAGCAGGTCGCGGATGGCGTTGGCGTATTCGGTGCGATTCAAGCGGTGCAGGACAACCGAGCCCGGGTTCGGATGAGCAGCCGCTTTGCGGTCGATCTCGGCCTCCAGCCAGTCGCGCAGTTGTTCGTATTTGGCCAGCGGGGGGCGTGGCATACCGGGAGGGGGCATCATACCGGCGCGAAGCTTGCGGATCACCCGTTCCCAAATTTCCGGGTGATCGGCGACGCTTGCCAGGTCGAGATTCTGCAGCGAGAGATTGGCGGTCTTGGCCTTATCGTTGTGGCACGTGACGCAATACTGGTCGAGCAGACCGCGCTCCGCGGCAGCCGAACCAGACGCGCGCGCCACAGCATTCGGGGAAGCCGTCTGCCCGGACGCCGCACCGCACACCGCTACTAAGAAGGCGAAAAGCACCGAACCGTCTACCATGACGGTTCTCGCGATCGGCTTCCGCAAAGGTGATCCCTCCTCGTACCGCTTGCAGATATTCTACGCCCCTACGGGCCCGTCTGCCAGGATCGCTTCGGATTATCCTGCCTGTTTTGTGGGCCTTGGAGGTTGTGGCAAAATCTGGAGGAACGAAGCCAATTTATTTGCTACTGCCGACGACGGGCTTCTTGCCGTTTAGTGTAGCGCTGGGCGGCAAGCGACAGTTCGGGGAAAGCTAGACATGCTCGTTCGTCGAGGTTGGATTCTGGGGACTACTTGGGGTCTCGACCGGTTTGCCCGCCAGCCAGTCGATGAAGCGGGTGCCCGCGAAGTAGGCGACGAACCCTATCGTCAGAGACCCCCAGAAGTCGGCGATCGTGACTTTTACCGGAAAATTCGTCTCCGACACACGCGACAGTAAGATGGTTACGGTTGCGCTGAGTAGCATCGCGGATAGTAGATTCTTTACGATAACGAAGGACGCCCCTACTCGGGCTTTTGTGTCGCCAGACTGCTGGAACCGAGCGAGATCCGCGCCGCCCCTGGCGAGCGTCACCAAGTACGCTAGCACGCCTCCAAAAACCGCCGCGATGATGGCCTGCACCTGCGAGATGACAACCTCCAAGGATGTACTTTCAGAAAACGTGTGGAACGGACCTTTGGCGACCGGTCTGCCGTTTGCCGCCTGACCAATATCGCCCGGAGATGTGAATGCCTTTCCTTCCACAACAAATATATAGTTGCCCGGTGAAAAGTTAAGAGGATCTGACAATTTCCTAAAGAACCAGGTCAACCGATCCCAAAAACCTTTCGGAGACGCATCGTCTGGACATTTCGCGCGCTTCCTATCCAGGTTCCACAGAACAGTGTAATGCTCGCCCGGTTGGATCCGAATCGTGCTGTTGCTGTCAAATGGTTCCGTAGGAAAGAAGCCATCGAACCCCCAAACGCATCCGGTGCTCGTGAGTTCAGGCTGTATCGCTAAAGTAGTAAAACCAGCAACGAGAGTCAGTGGAATCGTTGAAACATTCTCGACATCCGCATAGACGCCAAAAGACTTTTCTAAAGTGACTACCGGGCGGGAAGTTTTGATTTGCACTCTCACAACCTGCGAGATCGAAGTCGGTTCGGGTGATTTGTCTTTCGGCGGCGTGGGCGCGGGTTCCGCGAAGAGATTTAAGGCCGCGGCTCCCGTCACTGCGAGAAGCCTTGCGAGCGTCATAGTTCCGTGGATGATAGCAGATTTGGCCGCTTGCCGGGGAGCCGCGACCGGTGCGGTTACGGCGCGGCAGAGCTTCTCAAAACACGAACATCATCGCGAATCGGATGATACTTGGGCCGCCTGCGTCCAAGCCATCATTGCCGCTACTGTCTCCGGGAATTTGTCCAAACGTGGCCGCGAAAATTACGCAGTACGCCGGGTTCGTCTTGGGCGCCCAGGCGCAAAGGACTGCCACCGACGGGGTCGTTGTATGATCGGGTCGATCTGGTTCTCCGCAACATCGCCGGATTCGGTATAGCGGGTCAGACGAATACCGAGCTTTCCCTCGATGTCCGCCACGCTAGTACGCTCCAGGCGCGTTCCGAATATGGAGGCGGTTCCTCGAGCTCCGGCCCGACCAGTGCGCCCCACGCGGTGAATGAAATCCTCGGGGGCTTGGGGCAAATCAAAGTTCACCACGTGCGAAATACCATCGACGTGGATGCCACGGGCGGCGATATCGGTCGCGACCAGGACGCGAAACGATCCGGTTTGAAATCCGCGAAGAGCCTGATTGCGCTGGCGTTGGCTGCGATCGCCATGGAGTGCCGCGGTCTTGACGCCGCGGTCGGCGAGCCGTCGAGCCAGCCGGTCGGCGCCGTGCTTGGTCCTTGCGAACACGAGAAAGGAACCTTCGTCGCGCTGGAGAAGAGTATGGAGAAGCCCGATTTTCTGTTCCTGCTCCACTTCGTACAACCGGAGGTCGACTTGGTCGACGGGTTTGGTAGTGGAACCGACTTCAATCCGGGTACCGTTGGGAACATGAGCATCCAACAGGTGGCGGACCGAGGGATCGATGGTGGCGGAAAAACACAGCGTCTGCTGGTTCGCGGGAAGCGCCGCCATGATTCGTTGGATGGTCGGGAGAAAGCCCATGTCGAGCATCCGGTCCGCCTCGTCCAGGACCAGGATCTGTACTCGTCCCAAATGGACGAGCCCTCGATTGAGAAAGTCGTATAAACGCCCGGCGGTCGCGATCACTACTTGGGCCCCCTTGCGAATTGCCTGCAATTGAGACTGTTCGCTTAAGCCGCCGACGACGACAGCAGCGCGCAATCCACTGCCCGCGGCCATTTTGACGAATGTGTCGTTGATCTGTAGCGCCAATTCACGCGTGGGGCTCAGGATGACAGTTCGAATCCCCGAGTGCAATCCCTTACTTGCGAGGGACTGAATGACGGGTAATACGAACGCCAGTGTTTTGCCGGTTCCGGTTTGTGCGGTGGCAATAAGGTCTCTTCCGGCCAAGGCCGGTCCGATGGCCGCAGCTTGAATCGCGGTCGGCGCATCGAAGCCGTTTCGGGAGAGATTGGCCTTGAGCAGAGGTGAGAGAGATAGTTCAGAGAAAGTTTTCATTATTCAGATTGTGAGGAAGGAAGAATCGGCGAACCGCCTACCGTTGAGTGGAGAAAGCTAGCAGATCAGACTTCGTACTTTTAGATTATAGCAGCACCACACTTGCAGGACAGACGTACGTCTCTTAGAACCGTGAACCACGCCACGGCGAGGAGGTATTCGGCGGCGGAGCCTTGGGCCGCCGGGGGCCGGCCTTTCGGGTGGCGACTTTTCGCGCTGCCGCGTCGGCACGTTCATGCGCGTATGCCCGCAGATCTTCCGTTGTGAGCTGGTGATCTCCTTCGAAGCGGTTCTCCAGGTCGGCAAGCAATTTCTGTGCGCAAAGGCTGGGCCCTTCCTGAATACCGACCGCATGAGTGCGGAACAACGCCAGGTCAACCGTGACGACGAATCGGCGGGGCGCGTCGCCTTTTGCCACCAGATCGAAGCGGTACCCACGCGCGTGCTCCAACTGCTCAAATCCGAGGTAGCGAAGTTCCATTCCTTTATCCTCCTACGACACAGCAGGAATCACCCCGTGGTTGCCAGCGCTGACGCCCACCATCGTGAAGAGAAACTCCCGGCCATTACTGGGCTTCGGGCTGCGTTGCCATGAGTTTCGAACAGGGAGCGGATGGACGGTTCAGTCGGGCCGAAATCCAAATTGCCGACGAAGATACTCGTCACAGTCCTCCTGCTGTCGTCTTTGACTGACCAGCAAAACGAGGCGAGTATGGAGCGGCCAAGTTGGTTTGCGGAACGATCAAAAGCGGACTTAAGTATAGCAGCTTTTGAGAAAAGTTGCTGATACGCCGCCGGATATGCGTACTATCCTTCCGCGTGCCTTACACGGGCACGCTTCGATTTGGGTTTCGATCCATACGGTCCCTTTTCGAGGTGACGCCGTTGATGCGCCGATTCTGTGTTGCGGCCGCTGTCAGGCCGAACTCGTGATCGCTGACGATCGGCAACGACTAACCAAATTTACTTCACCTCGGGACTCGCAAGTGCGCGCGTAGCACAGTCTTTGATTGTCCCTGGTTTGACACCTTCAGCCGCAGAGCCGATAATAGAGGGGAAGTGAACACTATCGTTCACTCGCAGATGGGCTGAACTAAGTCAGACGATCTGCCCCACCTCTTAGCCGACCACACAACCGAGGAGGTTGAATGCGCACAAGCGTTGTGAAGTGGCTTTGTATCGTGGTGCTATTGGTGGCTATCGCATTGTGGCGATTGATAGCGGACTACGAGTTGCCATTCAGGCTAGTGATATGCGCGGGCGCCGCAGTTGTGGCGGTTCAGGCATTCCGGGCGGCCAGGTATCGTTGGACGACGGTATTCCTGGTGATCGCATTTCTGTTCAATCCGGCAGTTCCGGTACTTCGGCTCGGTGGGGGTTTCGGCGTCCCTACCATCGTGCTCGTGGCTGGAGCGTTCGCAGTATCATTGACCGCATTGAAGTCGCGACCGCTGCTCTCGATACCGTCCATCACGGATCGGAATCCAGGCAGTGAGTCGCTGTGACGCGGCGCCGCGTTCTCGGATTGGAAGCCAACCATTATGAAAAACCTAAAAATTGAAGTGACCCCACAAGAGCTTTTGCTCGTAACCACTCTGTTGTCGGATCAGCTGTTCCGCCGGGAGTTCATCGACCCGAAAATGCCGGGATACAAATCTGACCCTGCGGAGTTGGCGATGGGCAAGGATCTGGTTCTCCGCTTGAAGTCTATGGCTCGGCAAGTTTCGGGACCGACGGCCGTCTCCGCATCGAGACGCGCTCCCAGCCACCTTTCCGCCACGGCGAATGGAATTCCAAATGCCGTTTGAGGAGTTCACGCCCCGTTCTTTCACCGTGGTCTCAGTGCGGGCCAACGCTCCTGCCGCCTCGGGCATATACGGCCTCTCCAACGCACGGGAGTGGATCTATATCGGGGAGACCGATAACATACGAGCATCGCTGCTCGACGAGCTGCAGCAGGGCGATTCGACAATCCTCAAAAGATACCCTACCGGATTCGTTTTCGAACGCTGCGTTGCTGGTGGAAGGTTAGCCAGACAAAACCGGCTGATTCTGGAGTACGAGCCGGTGTGCAATGGACGATTGTCAGGGATCGGGCCAGGCGGAAGGACATGATGGAACTCTCGCCCGAACAAAAACGGGACGGGCTCCAGTTCATCCTCACCGGGTTTACTCAAACAGCGGGAATTCGCATGTACGCGTTTGAGGGCAGGGTGGAGGCCCGGCGGATTGACTATACGGTCGAAGTGGACCTGACTCTAATTCCAGGTTATGGAATTCGAATTCAGGATCTTCCGCTATTGTGCCGGGAACTCCTGCAGCAGCGGGCGCAGCCTGATGAAATAAGCGCATTTGTTTTCACGGAACAGCAAATGCGCAGCCACGCAGAAAAACTTTCACTAGCGCGAGAGAACGCCGAACACAGGAGGAAGCAGCCGCGGCGTCTTGAGAGCGCGGCCCCGGAGACTGGTTACCACTCCCCTTTCCGTTAAGTGGATAAACGACAGGCGCGTTCTGACAACTACCACCTTGGTTCGAAAGCTGTCGGATGGGATGCGCGCGTCGTCACGCCCTTCACAGGAAATTCACCGCGGCGCCTGATCTATTGAATTCTTTCGAAGGGAAGGATTAGAAGCATCCGGCGTGCATGAGCGGCAACTCGCGCATCTGCGGCGCTGGCAGACAGTTCGAATCAGTACACTCAGCGCGAGGAGCCGTGGCGTCGCTGGACGCGCTCGGCGCGAAATGGGGCAAGCCTTGGGATGGACGACAAAAACTACACGTCGGTCGTTGGTTTAACGTCGGCCGTTGGTTCAACGTCAGGCGAGTTTTCGTTCGTCGTGCTCGGGTTTTCGTCCGACGCCGTTTCACTGGCCGCGCCGGCGTGAGCCTGCTTTCGCTCCATTCGCCTTGCGGCTTTATCCCGCTGCCGCTCCAGGCGTCGCATTTCTTTTTGGCGCTTTTTAAAAGTTTCCATGTTTTCTCTCAGGACAACACGGCCCGGTCGTTGAAGGAGGAGAACTACCAGCGCGGCTCGCGCCGTTGGCGTCCGCCTTGGGAGCTATGGGAAAAACCGCCGCGCCCACCCTCAGGTTTCGGACGCGCCTCGTTGACGTTCAGCGCGCGACCGTCCAGGTTTGTGCCGTTCAATGCAGTAATTGCCTGATCCGCTTGTGCTGAATCGGACATTTCAACGAAAGCGAATCCACGCGACCGTCCAGTATCGCGGTCCGTAACCAGATTCACACGATCCACTTTTCCGTACGGCTCGAACAGCGATCTCACGGACGACTCGGTAGCGGCGAAATCAAGGTTTCCAACAAATATATTCTTCATCTCTACTCTTTCTGTCTTCCAATCGTGCGGCTAGACGAGGCGGATCCGAATGTCGGCCAAGCCCTGGCGGGACTTTCAAAAGGCGTCTTAAGTGTACCACTCCTGTGCCATTGTCGCTAGTGGGAGAGCCCATCACGTTCGCGGCCGCGGTGGGGAAGATCGAAGTCAATAAGAATACGGGCGGCGTGGTTGCGAAGCACGTTTGCGGCGCGATGGATTGTGGCCTTGCAGTCAATCCGGCCATCGTCGAAAGCCAGATTGTGGGCATGTCGATTCATGGCACAAGCCTGGGGCTGAAAGACGAGGTTACGTTTGATCGGTTCTGCTCTGGCGTGCCAGGTCTTAGGGCGAAAGCAAATAGCCTCTCATCGAACTCCTGGTGACGCTAGAGATAACAAGTTCGCATTTCTTGCCATCTTCGCGCCCGTAGAAGGTTATGGGCTCGCGCGTGCTCTGGCCCCGCAACCAAATCGTCCTGCGGTCAGGCATCACCCACATCCATCCATCCACGCGGCGGTTGAACACATCAGTCTCGGTCAATCCGATCGAAATTCCGGGGGCCAGCTGCCGGCTGTGGTTTTTGACCACCTCGAAGTCGACTCTCTTCACAGCGTGCCTGGGCTCACGATCCAGCAATCTCCGGGGGGTGTACGGTTGCGCCACATCCATCTGCGTGTCGGGGAGCTTGGGTACCTGGGGGTTCGCCGTCACCAGCCGCGCCTTTACGATAAAGCGATCCGGAGCAGAGCCCACGTAGTAAAACGGAAAACAGGTTACCAGCGTAAGCTCGGGGTAGAGGCCGGCGTTTAGCACGTTCACATTTTGCGGACTAACGATCTCCGTTTTTTCCACTTGATATAAGTAATCGCCGGTCAACGTCTCTAATCGGATCAGGTCGTCCCGATGAATTGCTCGCAGGCCGCGAAACAACGTATCACGATGCCCCGCCACTCCCACGTTCCCGTTTTGGCCGGGGAATGCAGTACTCGGAATGTGGCCGAGTGCTACGAGGAGCGTAGCCTCACCGACGCCTTCGCGAATCATTGCATTGATATGCAGGCGAGGAATCATGAGGCGACCGAGTAACCCATTATTCGGGAGGGCCCTCGGCGCGTCCGGCTTGGACCGCTCGGTGGGCCTCGCGTTGGGACGCGGGATGGCTTCCGTCCATTTTGGCGAAGATCCTAAGATAGCTCGTACGTGATCGCTAAACTGATCCCGCTTTTCCGCAAGATAACTGGGGAAGCCTGCTGATTGCCCACGAAGCTCGCGGTCAAATACCCAGTTCTCCCAATCCTGGAAAATGGCGCGACTCGCAACGGACCGGACCCACAGACCGACGCCGACAAGGCCTGCCAGGAGGAATAAGCACTCGATCCACCGCCGCGCTCTACTTCTTCTTTTGATTCGTGATTTCGTCATAGCGATAGCTGGTTCGCGTATGCGCGCTCAACTTTTCGTGGCCAGGAGCCGACACTTTCACGCTGATATGGCGAAGCGTCCCACCGTTATCCGAGGGTGGAATATAGCCGATCGTGTAGCGCGCGCGGATATCTTTGGCAATGCGGCGGCACACCGGAGCCAGATTGGCCAGGCTTTCGGGGAAATAGGCCTCGCCACCGCTGATCTTCGCGAGTTCCCGCAAAACGCCAGGGTTGCGATCGGGGTCATCAGCGTCATAAATTCCTATGGTGTAAACAGTGGCAATGCTGCCTTCTACCGTGGCCAGCATCTGTTTCCGCGTGTGCTCACTGATGTTATCCCCACCGTCGCTGATTACCACCAGCGTCTTCTTGTCGCGGCGCCCCCGTTCCAGTTGGTTCAAACCGGCGATAACGGCATCGTTCAAAGCTGTCCTGCCCTGTGGAACTCCGCGGTAGAGAGCGGCCTTTAGTTGCGCCACGTCATCCGAAAAGAGCATCCCATCCGGCAGCCCTCGCTTGACCGTGTCATTGAAATTGAGGACGAAGATCTCATCATGCGCGTTGCTTTCCTGGATGAAGGTAAGCGCCGCGGTCAAAACGTCCACTCGTTTCGGCCGCATGCTGGCGCTCTCATCCACAACAATTCCGACCGTAACCGGAAGATCGTCGTTCGCGAACACTGAGATCGGCTGCGGGTGGCCGTTCTCCACGACGGTGAAGTCTTGTTTCGAAAGACCCGAAACAAGCCCACCCGACCGATCTTTCACGCTTACGTCAAGCAGCACCAGACGAACATCGCTGCGGATCGTGAAGCCTGCATTCGATTCTTCCGGGTTACCGGCGCGCAGCCCGAGACCGAAAAACAACAAAGTGGCGCCTGGAATGACAATTCTGCGATTGCGAAGCGCCGCTGTGTTTCGTGCCATCCCCATCAATGCTATGCCGATCTCACACGAAGCAAAGCATAGATGCCCAACAAAAACAGACCGGAGAGCCCGATCAAGGGATAGGGGCTCGCGGTTTTGGGCAATTGCTCAGGCGCGGGCGCCGGTGCAGGCTGAGACTCGGGTGCAGGAGCCGGAGGCGGGTTATTCTGCGCTATCTCGGCCGGCTGTTCCTGCTGGGAAGGCTCCGATTGCTGCGCTGTGGGCTGGGGAGCAGGAGTCTCTGCCGGCGGAGGCGCAGTAGCTTGAGGTTCGGGAGCAGGACTCTTAAGTGCAGCCGTTTCTAATACGGTCAGGTGCTTGGGATACCGGAACTCCTGACCAAAGTTGTCCCCGGGATAGAACCAGGCGTGCATTGCCCGCGCCGTTCCAGGAGGCGTCTCATAAAAGCTGAACTGCGATTTGCCGGTAGGTTCTAATCGGTAGTTATTGATCGCTAGAACCGTTCCGATCAAATGGTTTTGATCTCTATTGAAAATCTGAACGATATTTCGATTCGACTGAGAATCAAGCAGCCTCATTACGTATGTGCCGGGTTGGAGGAGATTCTCCTCAATTTGGATTGGCTGATTTACGGTGAGGATCGTTTTCTTATCCCACTGGTCGGCCTGCGCGCGAAAGACGACGACGCCCGCCGCGAGCCAAATCCCACAAAGCGTGGCGGTGATAAACCGCCAATTGATTCGTGAATGCTGAGGCATAAATTGGTACCTTTCCTTACCAGGTTTCCTTTCGGGCAGTTGCCCAATATGGTTCGTAGCGTGGTCCTGCATCTGATTCGCCATTTCGGATACTTTGGCCAGCGGAATTTTCGCAGACATATCTTTTTTACCCATCTATAACTCGCAGTTCGCAACAACAAATACATATTTGATGACCTGACTTACACAACTGTTGAATGGTGTTCGCAATCGTACTGGATGGCTTATTACAGATATGCAAGACCTTTCCTTCTCTCACCCATGTTTCATTGCTCGGTCGGAAGCTCCTCCTGACTAAAATTCATCCTAGGAGGCTGCTGAAAAAGCCTGCCAAACCTCCGCTCCCTAACGGTCGCGGCTCGGTAACTGCCTCGATGCCGCGTTTCCGAGCCGCTCGCGCTTTGCTTTGGTTTGCTCAACCATAGTCTGCAAGTAGTTGTGCGCTGCTGGCGTTTCGTACCGCGGCCCGAAAGGCTGGAAGTGCTGGTATTGATCGCGGGGCGGCTGCGAAAAACACGAGCCTCTTCTCCAGTTGTACGGAGCATCGCAGCTGCGGAATCGCACTTCAATTGCCCGACGATTCGCCGAAAGACTCATCGGTTAGATCCGGCTAGTGCCCGAAAGCGGTTGTTAAGCATGTGGTATTTCTCGTGCAAGTATCGACAAGCTGGCGTGCCGCCCGCAGTCGTTGGCCGGGTGTCGCCAAGTCGCCGGGTGTCGGCGGTTAGCTCGAGATGTCGACTGCTCCACGCTGCGGATAAGGTTTATGTTGGTGAGCGTTACGTCCTCTCCAGGAAAACGACTGACTGCATTCTCTTCAGCCATACCATCAAAGCTGGCTTGGAAAGCGGCGGACTTCAATGCATTGCTCACACGAATGCGCCAGAGTTCTATCCCGAAACGATTCCGGTCCTTGGCACGTATTGGCTGAAGGCCGTTTACGCAAGGGGTTATAGTCTTCGACAGTGGAAGGAACTGAATCGTTTGCTGAAGTTGGCGATGGCCGGTGAGGCCCTGAACGACACTTCGCGGCAAGTGCTTGGCGAGATTCAAAAGTGGATCGAGGAGTCGGTTGTCCTCCCAGCCCGCCTACCCGAATCCAAACCCCGGCGGTCGGAGCCGGTGCGGGCGGATTTGACTCGCGAACAGCTCATGGAATACACCATTCGCCTCTTGAACGAATGGCTGCCAGTGGAAGTGGCCCGCCTGTTAGTCGGGGAAAGCGAATCCGCCCTCAAAGAGGACGGCATCCCTGTTTTGGCAACTGCGCGAGCACTCGAACGTTTGTTGATTCGGGAACATCTGTCCGAAACCACGCTGCAAGGCCTACTCGATCCTCAATTACTGTCTCCCCAGTATGCCTACCCGTCGGATATGGAAGTTCTGCGGGATGTGGTCCTGTGGTTGATCGGCCGGACACAGGCGCCGGCGCCCTTCACGTTTTCTCCTGAACTCTTGTTCGTGGTCCCGAACTCACATTTCCCGGCGGACTATCGGGAAGCTATTCGCAACGCGGTTTTCGCACGGCGGCCCTACGGTGAAGAGATTCATGTACCGATCGCTCCCGCCTCGACTTTTCGAATTCTAAGAGAGGAACGGGTGCAGATAGGCTCTGTCATCATCACGATGGATGGATGCCTGTGGGAGTCCGAAAGCCTCCAAAGCGGCGACGAGGACTATGTGATTTATCGGCCGGTAGGGCTTCTCCGAATCGACTATTCTGGGGACCATGCCTGGTTTCGGGCGCCATGGCCGGAACTCCGGTTACACTGGTCAGGAGGCAGCTACTCTGTCGATAACCTAACTCTGTTCGGGCGGGAATGGCGCTTCACCAAATGGGAGGTGGATTCTGACCATATGTGGGCGCATTTCGTGTTTTCCCACGTGCTGCCAACAGGCGAGACTCCCTCACTGACGAATAACAAGCCTTGGCGGCTGCGGCCCGCATCTATTGACATGGCTTGGGCGGCGCTCGATCGTGCCCTTACGGCTGCGCGAGCCCAGAAGAATGGCAGGCCAATCGAAGAACTGCGTTTTGCGGATTTGATTCCTGTAGGGCGCGCCCTTTTCGAGTTGGTAACAAGTCAAGAATTACACACGCATATTGCACTCGAAACGAGACTAGGAGCCATTCGATTTATGGTGTCTTCCGTACAGTCGGAATACGGCCTGGTTCCTTGGAGAATCCTTCCGGAATCAGTGCGCCAAACCTTAGCCCGGCTGCGATATGGCCCCCGCTTCGCGCAGCTTGTGACAGAGACCTTTGAAGGACTTCCCGAAGACCTCGTTTCCGTGATAGGCCAGAGTACTGCTTCGCGTTTGACGTCACCTAGTGCGGCCTGAACGCCTAGCAGGCTGCTAAAAGGCAGCCAAACCTCCGCTCCCTAACGGTCGCGGCTCGGTAACTGCCTGTGAACTCGCTGGCGCGTTTCCGAGATAGGCGCGTTAGCAGCAGCCGGTGTTGAGAAGTGCTCTGCGATCGGCTTGCGACGGCAAGGTAAACCATCGAGGCGGGAAGTTCTGCGCGACTCCATCATATTTACATACTTACGGGATACGGGAGTCGTTCGCCGTGAAAGTTACCGGTAAACCGGGCCACGTGCAGGTCAGTCAGAAACGTTACAGGTCAGCGCCGACGTGCTAGCTCTGAGCGATCAACGGGCGTACCAGCAACTCTGGCCGCTGCCTTTGCCCATTAGAACGATTCTTACAGTGCGGAGGATGATTGCACAATCAAAGAAGATCGAAAGGTTTTTGAGGTAAAAAAGGTCGTATTCGAGTTTCCGAAGAGCGTCCTGGACGCTGGCGCCATAGGGATAGGAAACCTGCGCCCAGCCGGAAATTCCGGGCCGGACGGAATGACGCTCATCGTAATAGGAGATCTGTTGGCGCAGGGAGTCCACGAACACCGGCCGCTCGGGCCGTGGCCCTACGAAACTCATCTCTCCTCGCAGAACATTGATTACTTGAGGCAGTTCGTCGATGCGATAGCGCCGCAGACACCGTCCTAACCTCGTCACCCGGGCGTCGTTCACACTTGCCCATTGCGCCCCGTGCTTGGCCTCGGCATCCACCGCCATGGAGCGAAACTTCAACACATTGAAGACCTTGCCGGAGAGTCCGACCCGTGTCTGGCGATAGATTGCGGGACCGCGCGATTCCAAACGAATCGCGACAGCGATCATCGCCAGCAAGGGAGAAGTAAGGATCAGAAATGCGCCGGAGATGAGAACATCGATCGTGCGCTTAATTAAGAGCGTGGACCGGGAACGGCGGAAGCCTTCCGAAAAGACGAACCAACTGGGGCGTAGCGTTTCCAGCCAGACGCGCCCCGTGAGAGCGGCCATGGTGGAATGCACGTCTTCCACGCGGATGCCGGCCACCCGGAGTTTAACCAAGTCTCGGATCGGCAAGTTACCGCGGCGATCTTCCAGGGCAACGATGATTCGCGAGATACGGTGATCCCGGACAACTTGTTCCAACGAAGTGATGTCGCCGAGCACGGGCACTTCGGCTATTTCCGTGGCGTGAGCTGACTGGTCTCCGCTGATGAAGCCAACTACCTTGACGTTGAGATCCTCCCGGCGGCGGAGTTCCTTAGAAGCAATGATGCCAAGCTCCCGTGCGCCCAGGATGACTATTCTTTGCGGGGGCAGCGCAAACCCCCATGCTCTCTCGATGATGAACCGGTTGGCAAGCATGAACAAGGGAATCAGCGCAAGGCTGATGGCGAACACCCCACGTCCTATAAGCAGCGGGGGGAACAAGAGATATAGCATCCCCAATATCAGCGATGCAGTCCCAACGGATTGACACAACCGCAGGGTGTCTTCCATACGAGATCGGATGGCACGAAAGTCGTACAACTCCGTGTAGTGAAATGTGACCTGGAAGACTCCGACGACGGGGATCAACAGCAGCCCGAAGTCTGGCAGCTGTACATAAGCTTCGAATTCAACCGGATCGTTCCAGAATCGCAACTTAGCTCCGCAGACCACAGCAATGGCCACCACCAACGTTTCCAGCACTGCAAGTAGCAGCGTTTTGATCGCAAAATACTGGCTGAAGATCTGAATCATTGCAAAGTCTGAACCCGGTAAAGCAAAGCCTGGCCCTTTACACCTCCGATGGCTGGGCCAAGCCCAGATCTGCAACAGCAACCCTATCGCTACGGCGCTTAATCCAGCGCTCGTACCATAGGTTAAGAGTCACGGCTGTCCACAAACGGTTCGCATAGTCGCCTTGGCCTTTCCGATGCCGGTTGAGAATCTCAGCCAGATGTCGTTGTTTCAGCATGCCCTGACGGGTTAAGCCGGTTTCCATCAGGATCGGCTCGGCCCAGTCGCCTAGAACACCCTGGAACAGTTCGACGACCGGAGTTCGGAAGCCCTGCTTCGGCCGGTAGATAATCTGGTGAGGGAGGATCCCTTCAATGGCCTTCTTGAAGAAGTATTTGACCAGGCCACCTTTCGTCTTGAACTGTGTGGGAATGTTGTAGACGAAGTGAGCGTAGGCGGGCTCGGTATACGGGCAGCGAGCTTCCAGGCCAAGGAAAGACGCCAGGGAATCGAGCTTTCCGAGCATCAAATTGCCGAAATAGAAATCTTGCATCATCGAGTAGATGATATAGGAGAGGTAATCGCGGTTCGCGTGACCGCTGGCATCGAACCGTTGTTTGCAGGCGCTCACGATGGCGGATGCCGGACCGGCGCCGAAGGTAACCGATGATGAGAGGATGTCGTCCTTATCGGTGTCCATCCAGGCGGTCTCGTAACTCCAGAAATATTCGTCGCCGGCGGCTGCGCGGCTCAATACGTCCCGGCGCTTCGGTGAAAAAACCGGGGCCAGTCCCGCCATCAACTTGCGTGCTATGGCGGGCTTCTTCATGTAAGGCAGCCAGCGGCCATAGTATCCGTCGCGGACGTGTATCATCCCGCCGTGACCGCAGCAGAGCTCATCGTTGGCTTCGCCAGTAATGACCACGCGCAGCCCCTGGTCCTTGGCCATCCGAAGCGCGTGGTAAAGGAAGACGCTCGACGGTTCGGACACCAGGTCTTCCATAGCGTCGATCGTGATAGGAATCGTCTCCAGGAATTCGGCAGTCGAAAGCAGGCATTCGTGATGATCGGAGTGGATGACATCCGCTATCTTGCGCGCATACGCAAGATCGTTGTATTTTTCCTGGCCCTCCAGGCCCGCGAGTCCCACGGTGAAAGTGTGGAGGGGGCTGCTTCCATAGCGCGCCAACAATGATGCGTTGGCACTGGAATCGTTGCCACCACTGAGTAGCGCTGCAATCGGACCCTCGACCTTACGGCGCCGCAGGGCTTGAGAGTACAGTTCGCGCACCCGATCGACATAGAACTTCTCGTCATTCGATTCGGGCACCGGATCCGCCAGCAGATCCCAATAGCGCTTGAGGTGGACGGATCCATCGGCCCGGCAAACGGCGGCCGTACCGGGGGGTACCTTCTGGACATCACGAAAGAGCGTGCGGGGTCCGGGAACGCTTGTAAAGGTCAGGAACTGAGACACAGCGGTTTCGTCCACGGCACACGGAACCTGCGAGTGGCACAGGAGTGACTTGATTTCCGATGAGAACGCCACGCCCCTGGGGCCGTTCCAATAATAGAGCGGACGAACCCCCAGGAAATCGCGCAGGAGAACGAGTTGTTTCCGGCGGGCGTCCCAGAGCGCGGCAGCGAATTGGCCATCCACGCGGCGGAATCCCTCGATTCCCTCTTCCTCGTAGAGATGCAGCAGGGTCTCGACGGAATGCTGCTGGGCATAGGTGTGGCCCTTACCGCGGAGTGCGGGGCGGAGGTCAGCGTCATTGAAAACGTGGCCGTCACAAACCATGAACAGCGTCCGGTCCTCATTGGCGAGCAGGGCGGGGCTGGTCTCGCCCGGGGCGGACCGCAAAAAACGAAATCCCAGCATGATTTGGCTGGCTCGCTGGATGTAGTCAGAGGCACCGTCCGGCCCGCGCACCTGGAGCGATCGAAGCATCGAGGCTAAGTCTTGGCCAGCGTCAACGTACGTGGCCAGTTGGCCTAGAGCACCACAGACAGCTGACATTAAACGTGCTTTCTCCCATTCATAGAATCAACTGATAGCGTGGTAGAGTTCCTGGTATCCGGAGACTACAGAATCGAGGCTATTGCGCGCACGCGCTTCCGCGTTCGCACGCTTCCCGAGTCTGGCCCGCATCTCCGGATTCAGTGCGAGCGATACGAAGAGCCGGGACATTGATTCGGGATCCTCCGCCGGCGATAGTAATCCACTTACCCCGTCTGAAAGAACTTCCGGGATCTCGTTCACACGCGTTGCGACAATTGCCACTCCTGCCGCTTTGGCTTCCAACAGCGCAACGCCGAAGGGTTCAAATTTCGAGGCCAGCACAAAAATATCGAGGCATCGCAAGAACGCCGGCACCCGCTCACAATGCCCGATGAATGACACTTGCTCTGAGATCTTCAAGTCTTGCGCCATTTGCACAAGGTCGGCCTTCAGTGGGCCGTCGCCGGCTAGAACCATTCGCAGTCTGGGAACTCCCGCGACTGCCTTTGCGAATGCACGGAGTTGCGTCGGATAGTCCTTCTGCGCCACAAGCCGTCCGACGCTGCCGATCAGGATTTCGTCGGAATGGAAGCCGAGCGCTCGCCGGAAATCGTTCGCCTCCTGGGCCGACACGCTCTCTACGGCGCTCAGGTCGGCGCCATATGGAATGATGCGGAGCTTGTCAGCGGTAAGCCCGTTATACTCGCAGAATCGCTTGCCGAGCGGCGCGGACACCGTGACGAGGTAGCGCATTAACCGCGCTGCTATCCGATTTCGGTAAATGTTGCGGCGAGAGTTGGTCGCCAGGGGCTGCGGCAGGAAGCGGTAAGTCCGGTCAGGCACCTGGCACGCGAACGCACTGAGAGACCCGACCGTGCCGCGCACGCCGGCGAGTTTAGCCGCCAATCCGCCGTAGAGTATCGGCCGGGGGTTGTAGCACTGCACGACGTGGCAGTCAAACGAACGCATTAGTCTGGCGAGACGCAAGGGTGCGCTCCAATCGATGCCGTCGCGACAGGCGATGTGGTGGATGGGTATCCCGCTGGCTTTGAGTTGCTCTACCAGGTTGCCGGTCGCTTTTCCAAACGTGCATACGATGCTGCGAAAGCGGCGCGGATCCAGGTGTGTTGCCACAAAGGCCATAGTCATGGTCTTTCCACTTAGACCAAGGCTATCCAGCACAAACAGGACGTTTTTAGTTGACCCAACACTCATACCAAGAAAAGAGATTGATCAGGCACCAGAGATCGAAGCTATTGTCGTGTAACCCGCTCTTGTGGGCTTGCCACAAATTGCGAATATGATCGAAATCGAAAAAGTCCAACCGCCGGGCGGCTGACGAGAACAAACGTTCTTCCGCCCACTCCGATAGTGGCCCGCGCAGCCATTCCGGGAGGGGGACGCGGAATCCCTGTTTTTCGCGGTGGATGATCTCATCGGGAATGATACCGGCGACCGCCTGCTTGAGGATATGCTTTGTGGTCCTCCCCTGAATTTTCGAGTTTTGAGGGAGGCTGAGCGCGTAGGAGACAAGTTGGTAATCGAGAAACGGAGCGCGAGCCTCAAGCGAATGCGCCATCGAGAATTTGTCGACTCTCATCAGCAGGAGCTCTGGAAGCCGGTTGCACAGTTCCACGTATGACATCTGCTGCAGAAAGTCGGCGGCAGGTTGACGCTCACAGATCTCCTGGTAATACCCTCGCACCAGTGGAGCGCTCCCTGGCCCGAATATCGACCGCGCCTCGGGCCGCAGCAAGGACTTCTTTTCGGTATCCCAGAAGACGACATCGAGCCCCCAATAGAATGGTTCGTTCGCTGCCGCGCGGCGAAAGATGTCCAGCCGGCCATTCGAAGACCCTGTCGTGCGGGCCACCGAGTATAGGGCCTGCCGAAGTGACTGAGGCAGCCGCAGCAAAGGCTTCCAACGGCGGGCATGTTTCGCAAGCGTGGAGACAAAGTCCCCGTAACCGCCAAATACTTCGTCACTGCCTTCACCCACAAGAACCACGGTGACGCCGTGCTGTTTGGCTGCCAGAGAGACAAAATGCATAGGCAGGCAGGCGGGATCGCCGATCGGTTCATCCTGGTAGTAGATCAGTTCCGGGAGGCTCTTGCGGCAATCGTCCGCGGTGATGGTGACTTCCTGATGGTTACAGCCAAACTCGCGAGCCATCCGGCGGGCATACGGCAGGTCGTGAAAGTTCTCGGCGTCGCCGAATCCCTCGAATCCAACCGAAAAGGTGCGCAGTGGTTCGGAGACCAACTGACTCATTAGCGCCACGTTGGTACTGGAGTCGATTCCGCCACTCAGAAAGGCGCCGACCGGAACGTCGCTCATGAGCCGTTTTTTGACAGCCCCCCTAAGCAATTCGCGGACACGCTCGACGCTTTCGTCATCGCGAATCTCTTTTCCCCAATCCGGTCCATCCAGCGGTGACCAGTACCGCTCCGTCTTGATGCCGCCAGCGGTATCGCAGAGCATCACGTGCGCAGCGGGGAGTTTACGAATGTTTCGAAACAGAGTGAGCGGCGCCGGCGTATTCGAAAAGGTAAGAAAGTGGCCCAGGGCTTCCACATCAATATCGCGGGCGATGCCGGGATACTGTAAGAGCGCTTTGATTTCGGACGCAAAGAGAAGCCTGCCCTCCGAAACCGTATAGTAAACGGGCTTCTTTCCGAGCCGATCCCGCGCCAGGAGCAGCCGGCGGCGGTTCTCGTCCCATAAGGCAAACGCGAACATTCCATCCAGGCGGGAGAGGCAATCGACGCCAAACTCCTCGTACAGATGAATGATGCACTCGGTGTCAGTATGCGAGCGGAATTGATGCCCCTTGGCCTGAAGCGGAGCACGGTGTTGCTCGTGATTGTAGATCTCGCCGTTGAAAGTAATCCAAATGCTGCCGTCTTCATTGGACATCGGCTGGCGGCCAGCATCACTCAAGTCGACAATACTCAGCCGGCGGTGTCCGAGTACAGCGCGGTGATCGGGACTCTCATACAGTCCGAACGCATCCGGTCCGCGGTGAGCCATCGTGTCGCGCACGCGACAAAGGTCGGGCCGTTCATCGCGTTCGGATGCCCCGTAATTATATAACCCGGCTATGCCGCACACTTTCTTCTGCTTTTCCAGTCGAAACCCTGCTTGTACCCACACTACGCAGTGATCACCGTCCTCCCCACGGCTGCGGTAATCGCTCTCTACCCGGGGTAGAACTTACGGGACAGTGAACGGCTAAGCAAGTACAACACCAGACTCAACAGGCGCGTGCAGACGGGAATGAAGCAGTCCGCACGGGAATGTCAGACGAAAAAGGGGACATTGTGCCGAAAGAGGACGCAATACGCCCGATATCCCGCATGCAAGGGTACTTAGACCCTGGCGCTGAAATTGCTCAACGGACGAACCAGCGATGTCCAGGCGCCTTCGTTTCACAATTGCGGGCGTGGTTTCGATTTTGTGGGCCGGTCCGCCGGCGACTGCGCAGACTGCGGACCGGGGACTGCAAGTCGAGGAGCTCTCGTTCTCGCAGACTTATATCGCCCAGGGGGTCCCAACGGGGATCGTTACGTACAGCGACGTGTTTAACGGGTCTGGGGTCTCTGTGACTGGCGCGGCAACCATCAAGTGGACGAGGATCAGTGGCAGGTCTTTCTTTCGACTGCGAGCTTTGCCAACATACGGCAGCCTAATAGGAGGCACGAACTCGCGAACGTGGGACCAAACAGTCTCCTTGGCTTATAGCCGCATCCTGGGAAGCAAATGGAGGATGAATTGGTCCGGATCGGCGCAGATCATGAACTTCGATGAAGCGCTCTTTGCCGATTCGACGCTTAGTCAGCTCGCTTCGAACCCAATTAATTTCGAAAACCTCACAGGGGCAATTTTCCGAGGAAACTCTCCTGACCCGGAGTTGAACAGTACCGCTTATGGCTCCCTTCATCCGGATCAAAGCATTCAGGATTTTCTGTTGGGCAGCCGAACTGCCAACGCCGGCGTAACGGCGACGCTTATGTATGCCTATTCGCCGCGTTTATCGATAAGTCTTTC
The DNA here is from genome assembly GCA_035516375.1 of Bryobacteraceae bacterium. Taxonomy (GTDB): domain Bacteria; phylum Acidobacteriota; class Terriglobia; order Bryobacterales; family Bryobacteraceae; genus PSRJ01. Next base: position 48,311 of record DATJAK010000117.1, on the reverse strand, counting down.
CGCCGGCGGTTCGCTCGTGCGACACCTGAAAGACTCATCTGATCCTCCTAGTTTTTACTATCCGAAGCTCAATTCGACCGCCTCCGGGATTAACGCAACCTATTCACTCTCACCCCGGACCCAAGTGGGTGTATCCGCAAACGTGGTCCGCAGCGAGTTCGACTCTGCGATACTCACCACCAATTCCTTCTCCGGTTCCATCAACCGAATCATGAGCCGCCGCTGGTTCGTCCAAGCGTCCTTAGGGCTAGGCTCCGAGACCTTCGGACATGACCTTCACCTGGATAACCGATATTCGGCTGGTCTGGGTTTCAAAACCTTCAGCCATACCGCTCTGATCGCCTTCGAACGCGCGCTCGACGACCCGTATGCCGTGACGTTGGCAACACTGGAACACTTCAGGGGTCTCACTGGATCCTGGCATTACGCTCGCCCCGACAGTCCGTGGTGGATTACCAGCGCCGCTTCTCAGTTGGTCGCCATCTATCGGGGCGTCCCCGGGACGAATACCTGGTCGGTCGCGCAGACTGTAGGCAGGCGGATAAACGGGAACTATTCTGTTGTGGTGCAATACACGGCCGGTCGAGTGGGGGCGAAGCGCTACATACAGGACGGTCGCCAGTACCAGCTGGAGCAAACCGGGATACGCGCGACGTTTCTGTGGTACCCACGAACGGTGCCGCCTTCTCAATGACCGAAAGATGGACTCCATCGCGGAACGTCGACCCGTTTTCCGGATCGATCAAAATATCTATTCTCTTGTTTTCTATCCTGTCGGTCGCCGCCCAGGGGAGCCAAACCGTGACTCCCCATCCCCGCATCTGGCTGACCACCCAAATGATTGCTGATATGAAGGCAAAAATAGCCGCCTCCGACCCCGACTGGGTGGCGATCAAGGCCTCCGCGGACGAGATACTATCCCTACGCATCCCGAAACTGACGATTGTCTCGGCCACCAATGCGAACCCGGTGCTGTTTACGACGGCCGAACCCCTTCCCTGGCACGGCACCGCTACCAGAGTTTACTTGGCTGGTGGGACTGGCGCATGGCTGCGCGTAAATAACAACCCAGCCATCAATGGTTGGGCTGCGACCGCCGAAGGCGCCAACAAATTCAGCATCCCCATCGACTCAACTTCGTACGGCTCATTCGCTGGGCAGACCTTGACGTTCTTCATGGCCGAGGGAGAGAACAACCCGGGTTTCCTTACCTATGGGCAAACCGGCGCCGGCTGGTACGATGCTCTGCTTCAATGCGGGCTGGTATATAAGGTGAAGGGGGATGCAAAATACGCAACCAAGGCGCTCACGTTGCTCGATTGGATCAATACGCTCGGCGCGGCCGGGATGATATCTCCGGTCTCGCAGGACAGCGGACGAGCCAGTATGGGGGCCACGCTGGGTGTGGCCATCGCCTACGACTGGTTTTATGATTTGTTGAGCCCTCAACAAAAAGGTGCAACCGCTGTTACGCTGAACCTATGGAATGCATGGACTCAAGCGCACGCATTTTCCATCACAGATCCGCGGAGCAACTATTGGGAGGCTCACGTAACGGCTTCCGCCGCCAGCGGGTATGCGACTTATGGGGACAATCCACATGCCCAAGCGTTGATTGACTGGGCTACCAACAATTGGAACGCAAACTTCGATCCGAAGTTGTTCAATCGGCCCAGTGTGACTGCAAAAGCAGCCGAGGATGCGAGCGGCTATTTCTATGGCGGCCTGGCTCTCCTCGGTTACAACTACGGCGGCAACGACATATCGCGCCACCTCAAGTATATGTTGCTGGTGAAGACAGCAACCGGAAACGATATGCTCGCCAGCCGCGACTACGGCCGCAGATGGTCCACGAACCTTATCCATTCGCTCAAACCAGATCGTTGGCATGTTCCACCGCTCGGCCAGTGGCCCGGCTCCTGGTACGGAGTGATGACACTCAGCGAGGCGCTCTTGCTCTCGTACTCGTTGGAGGGCACAACAGAAGGCGGTTGGGCGCAGTGGCTGTACCAGCATATTGGAAAGTATCCGCCCGAAGCAGCTGTTTTTGTCCAACCGACCATCCAGGACCGTTTCCTGTTTTTCAAGAGCACGCGCGCTGCAGTAGATTATCGGGCCACCGAAGCCCCTTTCTATTTCTCCGATGGCGGCGAAGCGCAGCTGTTTTGGCGTTCGGATTGGAGCGACACGGCCGATTATGCCTTTGTAAATACGGCAGACGCGCACTATACAGGAGGCACGGCAAAGCACGCCGGGCACATCGATCTTACGCGCGGATCCGACTACCTCCTGGTCGCTTCGGGGTGGTGGAAGGGAACGGGTGATGGCACGACCGGAACTCCGGAGAATATCGCGCAAAACAGCGCAATGCAGAGCACACTGTATTACTGGGACGGCGGTTCAGCTGCCGGTGGTAAGTGTTTTGACCAACACGACTCCTATGATGGTTGCCAGCTGGGATTCGGCATTTACAGACCTCCGATTCAGAGGATAACGTCAAAGTTCGCCTTTAGCGAAAACGAATTCGCGACATCGTACGACTATGCGCAGATTCCGCGCGACCGTACGCTGCAATATTTCTTTCGCGCCTTTGCCGCGCTAGGCAATGGCACCTATGTTGTCTGGGATAGAGTTCAGTCCACCAGGGCCAGTCACATCAAGCAGCTCCGGTGGCAGTTGTCCGCCGCGAGCACTCCCGACCTGAGCGGTAACACAATCGAGAGCACGGTTGGCTCCTCCAAGATCTTCATCAAGACACTGCTGCCGGCATCTCCGAAGATCCACTTGGTGCGTAATCTGACGACCGGCGGTTCGCAGCCAATCAATTGGCGCGCCGAGGTCATGGACTCGTCACCCGCCGCCAACTTCAACGGACTGACTGTTCTATTCAGTGCGCCTAACAACGGCTCGCTTCCAGCGACGACTACTCTTACGACCGATTCCAACCACGTCGGCGTTCAGATCGCCGGGACGGCCCCGAAGATCGCGGTTTTCCCGCTGGGCGCGACCCCGCTAGGAGACGGAACGTTCCAATCCGCGACGTATTCATTGGTTCGCTTCGCAAGCACGCACTCCGGAACTGGCCAGTACTTAATTGCAGGCCTAAAACCGGGCAAGTATGCCGTGAACAAAGATGGGACCGAGGTGAAAGGGTTAGAAGCAGTTGCAGTCGGGAAAGACGGGGTTCTTGACTTCTCATCTGGCGCTGGCGCCTTTTCCGTCAGTTCCGCTCCGCAAAACGGCGCCAAAGTTGCCGCTGGTCCCTAGCCATGACGAAACCTGCCACGATACACGCAGATCCGGCCGGTTCCGACGGACGCCGCTCCAGGCGGCTGAAGATCCTCAGTTTGAGTACGGAATACCCAAATCCAGGGGAGCCTGGCAAAGGGCTTTTCGTCCGCGCGCGGTTGCAAGCCCTTGCCGAGTTGGCTGATCTTACCGTCATTGCGCCGGTCGCCCTGCTCGATTATGCAAACCCGGAAGGACGTCTTCTAGCGAGCTTCACCATTCCGAAGTCGCGGAGCGATCACGGTACCAGGGTCTTCCATGTGCGATGGCTATATCCTCCGTTTGGCGGCTGGTTGAACGTCTTCTTTTTGTATCTCCGGCTTCTTTGGCCAGTGGCCCGGCTTCGTTCGAGTCGCGCAGTCGACCTGATCGATGCCCACTTTGCTCACCCGGAGGGGATTGCCGCGGCCCTTCTTGGACGCACCTTCGGTATCCCCTTCATGATCACGATGCGTGGAAGTGAGTTGCGCTACCAGCATCAGCGGCTCAAAAGGTTCTGGATGGCATGGGCCGTGCGCCGGGCGGACCGCGTGATCACGGTGTCAGACGGGTTGCGAGCCCTAGCGGTTGAACTCGGGGCGGATCCAGCCGTGGTCAAGACCGTACCGAACGGCATCAATGACCGCATATTCTATCGCCGAGATCGCGAGGAATGCCGCCGCGCCCACGAGATTCCGAAGGACGCTCTAGTGGTACTCTCCGCGGGTGACCTCGCGCGCAACAAAGGACACCATCGCGTCATTGAGGCTTTGCGGAGCCTGGTTGACGACGGCTTGCCAGCTCACCTGCTCATTGCGGGCGGTGTGGGCCGCTCGGGGCAATATGCCGCCACGTTACGCACGCGCGTCACAGAACTCGGGTTGGAAGACAGGGTGAGGTTCGTTGGCACCGCGCCACAAAACACACTCGCTGAGCTCATGTCCGCGGCCGACGTGTTTTGCCTGGCCAGCACCAGCGAAGGCTGGCCGAATGTGGTGAACGAAGCGCTGGCTTGTGGCACGCCGGTAGTCTCTACTGACGTAGGCGCCGTGAGGCAGATGCTGCCCTCCGTCCGTTTTGGAACCGTGGTGCCGGTGAACGACAGTCCATCGCTGGCAGCGGCATTGCGCAAGGCGCTGACAAGCACATGGGATCACGCAGCGATCTCGCGGTGGGGGCGCTCGCGCTCATGGGACCAGGTCGCCAAGGAAGTATTGGAAGAGGCGGCGCAGGCGGTTGTCGAGGTATGAACGCTGAGCGCGTGATCATCAACGCCGACGATTTGGGTATCAGCGAAGCGGTCAACGACGCTATTTTCGATCTGATGGCGCAACGGCGAGTCACTTCCGCCACTGTGATGGCGAACGGACCGGCATTCCGGCACGCTGCGTCAAAGATTAAGCACTTTCCAGGCTGCTCGTTCGGCGCCCATCTCAACTTGACCCAGTTTGCGCCTGTGGCTCCGGAACCGGATGCGTCCGTTCTGACCGGCCCCGACGGCCTTATGTCGCGAAGTCTCGAACGACAACGGTTCGGACCTAAGCTGCTTGCGGCCGTATATCGGGAGCTATGCGCCCAAATCGACCTCCTCGGTTCGGCAGGAATTGAAGTCAGTCATTTCGATTCTCATCATCACATCCATACCAAACCCGAGCTTTTACCCGTCATAAAAGCTCTGCAAAGGCGGTTCCGTATCCGCAAGGTGCGGATTTCGAAGAACATCTACACCCCAGAACAACCGGTTAGCCTCGTTCTAGCTCGCCAGAAGACGGCCTATAACTGGGCCCTTCGCAATTGCTACCGAACGCGTACGACGGATGGGTTCACGGAACTGCTCTCATACCACGCCGAGGTGGGTCGAGGATCGCGTCTCTATCGGAGCGTCGAACTGATGGCGCACCCGGGGGCCTCCTACGCTGCGGAAGAGGTTGCTGTTCTGAAATCAGACTGGCTAGCTGCCTCGGGGCTTGGTTCTCGACTGATTAACTACCATGAACTCTGACACATTGCGGAAGCACTCGTCCGCGTAGAAGTGAGCATTCGGTAATCGACACGGCTGCACGCCGGGACACGAACGGACACTGGATTGCACTGATCTCGTCGGGGCAGTGAGCCGCCGTTTAGTTTGCGAGCAACAGCGTCAGGGCGGTGGTCAACATTCCCCAAGAAACGCCCAAAATGCGCAAAGACGGGCTGTCAATCATCTATTTCGGGAACGATTGGACGGCCGAGAATCGCACCAGCAGTCACCATGTTGCCGAGCGGCTAGCGGCTCGGATGCCGCTACTCTATATCGACTCACCGGGGCTCCGGGCCCCGACGCCCAGCCGCCGCGACATGCGGAAGCTCGTCCGCAAGATTCTAGGAGCGTTTCGCGCACCACAGCCAATCGGCCCGCGAATGTGGCACATGAGCACCCCTCAGATACCGTTCCGGAGATTGCCTTTTGTGAATCTCCTGAATCGGTGGCTGGGGCGCTTGCTGGTGAAGAGGGCCATCCGGCGGTTGGGTTTCCAGGAACGGATTTCCTGGTTCGTGGTGCCTCATCCGGGACCGTTAGCCGGTTCGCTGGGCGAGAAACTGATCGTCTACTACTGTATCGATGATTATGCGGCTCTGCCCGGTGTCGATTCGGCTGAAGTGGCCCGAATGGACGCAAACCTGACCCGGCGCGCGCACCAGGTGTTTGTAGCTTCTCCCACCCTGATCGAAACCAAGAAGGAGATCAACCCGCAGACTCGACATTCGCCTCACGGTGTGGATGTCGAGCTGTTTGGGCAAGCTTCTGACCCGTTATACGCAATGGCGGAGGGGGCTAGAGAGCTGCGGCCGCCGGTTATCGGATTCTTTGGTCTCATCGAAGCCTGGATAGATCTCGACCTGATCGCCTACCTTGCTGAGTCTCGGCCGCAATGGACATTTCTAATGATTGGCCGCCTCGCCGTGGACGGCGGCCGCCTCAAGACCCTGCCAAACGTGGTCTTCACCGGGCCGAAACCGTATCGGACTCTGGCACAGTGGGCGCGCGCGTTTGACGTGGCCATCATCCCATACAAACTTACCAGGCAGGTGCTGAATTCAAATCCTCTAAAATTGCGGGAGTATCTGGCCACGGGCAAGCCGGTGGTGGGTGTGCCGATTCCAGAAACATCTCACTTTGGCGACTGCGTGCGCCTAGCCGGGAGCCCCGAGGAATTCCTGGCAGCCATTGAGAATGCGCTGGCTTCAGATTCGCCGGCAGACGCGCAGCGGCGTATGGCCGCTGTAGCGAATATGAGTTGGGATGCGCGGGTGGAGGAGGTTCTCAGCGTGGTGGAAGATCGACTCGAAACCGTAGGAAGAACATGACGAAAACGTTGCCTGCGCGAAGACTTCGCGCGGGGATAGTCGGCGCTGGTTACGTTAGTGCGTATCACATACGTGCTGTGCAGAGTCTCGATTTCGCCGAGGTGGCAGCTGTCGCCGACGTGAATCTGGAGCGTGCGCGTGACGTCGCATGGCGATTCCATATTCCCGCCACTTACGGTTCCCTTGAAGAGATGCGCGCCGATTCCCTCGATATTATTCACGTCCTCACCCCGCCCGCTCTCCATTGCGATATGGCAGTGCAGGCTCTGGAAATGGGTTGCCATGTCATGGTCGAGAAGCCCATGGCGAATACGGTCGAAGAATGCGATCGCATGATAACCGCAGCTCGCCGCAACAACCGCATCCTGACTGTCAATCATTCCGCCCGGATGGACCCGATTGTTCTTGAGGCATTGCAGCGCGTCCGCGAAGGCGAAGTGGGCAAAGTGCTGGCGGTCGATTTTCTACGGAGTTCAGACTATCCGCCGTACACCGGCGGTCCCTTGCCTGCCCCTTACCGCAACGGCGCTTATCCGTTCCAGGACATCGGGGTGCACGGCCTATATTTGCTGGAAGCGTTTCTCGGCCCGATCCGTTCGGCGGACATTCGCCATTCCTCGACCGGGCGTGACGTAAAACTGCTGTTCGACGAGTGGCGGGCGACGGTCGATTGCGAATGCGGTACAGGTCACATGTATCTTTCATGGAACGCGCGCCCCATGCAGAATCTCTTGATGGTCCACGGAACCCGGGGCGTTATGCAGGTGGATTGTTTTCTGCAATGCTGCACGGTACGAAAAGCTTATTCGGCGCCCAAGCCCGTGCAGATCATTCTGGGTGCGGTTGGCACGTCCGTTGCCACACTGGCTGCAGTTGCGCGGAACACCTTCCGGTTCGCCACCGGCAAATTGGTTCCATCTCCAGGAATTCACCGGGGTGTGTGCGAGTTTTACAAGTCAGTCGCGGCCGGTTCACCGCCACCGGTTGGCCCGGAGGAAGCCCGGCGTGTCGTTGAAGTGCTCGAACCATCGGCTGCAAGAGCCGATGCGGACTGGAAGCGATTTTTCGTGTCCTCACGCTCCCATGGCGCGGCCCCCATTCTCGTCACCGGCGCCAGCGGCTTCCTGGGACGCGCTCTGGTCAACCGGCTGCGAGAATCCGGCAAGACGATCCGCGTTCTTGTGCGGAGACCAATGGCGGATTGGGATCGAGACTCCGATCTGCAGGTAGTCTATGGAGACTTGGGCGACCCCTCGGCCGTGGACTGCGCGGTACAAGGAGTGAGTACGGTCTATCATGTGGGCGCGGCCATGAAAGGAGGATTCGCTGACTTCCACAGCGCGACCGTTGTGGGAACGCAGAATGTAGTCGATGCCGCCTTGAAGTACGGGGTCCGCAGGTTGGTACATGTCAGTTCGATTACCGTCCTGGATTACGCCGGTCACCGTGGAGGGCCAATGAGGGAAGATTCTCCGGTCGAGCCTCACCCGGAATGGAGAGGCGCGTACACAGAGAGCAAGATTCGGGCGGAGCGGATCGTGTTGGATGCCATGGTCAAAGGCCTTCAGGCGACGATTGTTCGCCCAGGGCAAATCTTCGGGGCCGGCGCCGAAATGGTCCCGCCTTACGGCACAATCGCCCTTGCGGGACGATGGGTGGTTGTCGGTTCCGGGAGCATTCCGCTACCACTGGTGTATATCGACGACGTTGTGGATGCACTGTTGCTGGCAGCCCAACGGGATGGCGTTTGCGGTAAGACTTTCCAACTGATAGATGACGAGCGGCTGACTCAACGGCAGTACATCGACCGCTGCCGTGAACACCTTGGAGAAATGATTTCAGTGGTCTATGTTCCGGGGGCCGCTTTCTATGTGGCAGGCGTCGGGATCGGTGTCTTGGGCCGCCTTCTACGGCGCTCCGTTCCTTTGACCCGCTATAGGGTCTCCTCGATTCGGGGAATTGAGACCTTCGACTCCTCCGCAGCACGCGCGCTGCTGGGCTGGGTACCGCGCATCGGCGTAAAGCGCGGTATGGACTTAATGTTTAGTCCTCCCGCCGCAGCTAGTCGTTTCTTGGCTTTGGCATGAGTGAGAGAGTCGAAGATGGAACTTACTGAGAGATTGTCGCAAGAGGCGCTTTTCGCAGACGTATCGTACGCCTACCACGAACACGATCTTCGCATTCGGCCGCACCTATCGGCCTGGTATGAGACGCCGAAGCACATGTGGAATCCAAGGGAGCGAATCGCAAGGTTTCTTGGACCGGTAACAGGCAAGCGGTTATTCGATTTCGGTTGTGGGATGGGAGAGGAAGCGATGTATCTTGCCCGGATGGGCGCGGAAGTGCACGCGATGGACATCTCATCTAAGGGAGTCGAGATAACCAAACGGCGCGCCGCGCACAACCACCTGAAAGTAGAAGCACGGACGGGCGACGTCCTCAACTCGGGCTATCCAGATGGCTATTTCGATCTGATTCATGGCATCGGAATCTTGCATCATGTGGGCCTGGAGGAGGGTCTGAGGGAGGTCCAACGTTTGCTCAAGTCAGGCGGCCGGGCTGCCTTCTTGGAACACATGTCGAACAGCGGATTGGTTGACTGGCTACGGGCTCGAGTTCAGTGCCGCCAGACAGTTTCGAACGGTCTACGACTGATCGACGCAACTGGCACAGTTACCGATGCAAATTTTCAGCGTGGCGACGGGAGCCTGACTGACTTGATGACCAAGGGCTATACCGATTATGAGAAGCCGCTAACCTGGGGGCAGTGTGCCACTACTGTTTCGAAGTATGGCGCGGCCGACTTATATTGCTACTCTTTACTTTACCGCTTGCGGCGACTCGCGCCTGCATTTGGCACGAAGCCAATCCGAATCCTGGATCACGCGATATTGTCACTCCTGCGCCCCCTCAGGCACTATGCCGGTCTAGTCTTGATCTGCATCACAAAGGAGTAACAGGATGTTCCCGGCTCGCAGGCTCCTGGAGAAGTCTTCCCGCATCCCGTCGCTGGACGGCCTGCGCGCTGTGGCGCTCTCTCTCGTCCTGTTCGGCCACCTATGCGGCACGCCTGGGTTCCTGCCGAGATCTGCCGCATCGGTCCTTGGAGATCTGGCGAACTTGGGCGTCCATGTCTTCTTCATCATTTCCGGGTTTCTGATAACGTCGTTACTGCTCGCTGAGTTGGATCAAACCGGCGTTATCTCCCTCAAATCCTTTTACCTACGTCGCACCATCCGGATCTTCCCCGCCTTCTACGTTTACCTCACCATCCTGGTGGGAGCGGCCGCTTTCGGCTGGGTTCATCTTCGCCCCGGTGATCTGCTCCACGCTGTCACTTACACCTCCAACTATCATCCGATTCACTCGTGGCTGACGGGTCACTTATGGTCGTTGTCGGTCGAGGAGCAGTTCTATCTGCTCTGGCCCATCGTTTTCGCACTCGGGGGCGCACACCGGGCGAAATGGGTAGCCGCCATGACGATCGCCGCCGCCCCGCTCTGCCGCGCCGCGATGATGGTCTACCTACCCGAGGCGGAATATGGAATTGGCTGGTGGTTTCCGACCATCGCCGATAGCATCGCCGCCGGCTGTCTGCTGGCACTGTGGAAGCAAAGCTTGGAAGAGAACCCCTTCTATAAGGTGCTACTTCGTTCGCGGTGGTTTTTTCTGCTCATAGTCGCTGTGGTGGCGATGAACATGAAGGCGGGGGGCAGGCTCAGAGTCGTCCTGATCGAAAGCATTCTCAACATCGCGATCTGCGTCATTATCCACCGTACCGTGCTGGCTCAGAAGTCCCTTTGGTCCAGGACTCTGAATACCGGAGCCCTATCTTTCGGCGGCGCGCTGAGTTATTCGGTCTATCTCTGGCAGCAGCCATTTCTGAATCGGTACGGATCGTCACCGCTCCAGGCGTTTCCGCTCAACCTGATTCTGGCCGTTGCGTGTGGCGCGGCGTCCTTCTACCTGATCGAGACGCCGATGCTCCGGTTGAGGAACCGCCTTCCTAAAGAACGAACCAAGAAGCTGCGGGTAGACGAAGCAGTCGCATTACCGTAGTAGCCCAACCGCCAGCTCGCCCCGCTCACGTGGGCAACGCATCAGGCGCCCTCACCGTTTGCGCTGCTTGCTCTCAGGCCGCTCTCGATCCGCGTCGCCGTCATAGCGATAGGCCTGGAAGCTTGACCCTTAGTGACCACGGGAATAGGCGAGTCCTCCATGCCAAGCTTCTTCATTCTGTACAGCAGGGCTTTGTAGCCAATCTTCAGGCGAGCGGCGGCCTGTTTGCGATTCCAGCGGGTACAGTTCAGAGCTGCCAGTATTGCGTCGGCCTCAGCCTGTTCCTTGGTTTTGATCACTTGTTCCAAGACTGGGGAATCGTCGACAAATTCGGCGTCGGCGACAGGCTTGGTCTCAGCCAACGGCGCGACTAAGGCCAGCTGGCGTGCCACCTTCGCTTCGAGTTCCCGCGTTAGCGACGAGCAGTCACGGAAGATCATGAGCTTGCGGACAAAGTTTTCCAGTTCCCGAACATTGCCGGGCCAGTTGTAGTTCATCATCGTATGCATCAGCTCACGCGTGAGTCCCGGAGCGGGAACATCTTTCGGCGCATGCTTCTGAATCAGAAATTGAGCGATTGCGAGGATATCTTCCTTGCGCTCGCGGAGCGCAGGGACGTGCAGGCTGACGACGTTCAACCGGTAATACAGATCCTCCCGAAACGTACGTTCCAAGATTGCGCACTCGAGATTCCGATGCGTGGCGGCCATGACACGGACGTCCACTTTGATCGTTTCTTGGCCGCCGACACGTTTGAATTCCTGGTCCTGCAAAACCTGAAGCAGTTTCGCCTGAAGGCGCAGTTCCATGTCGCCGATCTCGTCCAGCAGGATCGTGCCACCATCGGCAGTTTCAAACAGGCCGGCCTTTTTCTGAAACGCGCCCGTGAAGGCGCCTCGTTCATAACCAAACAATTCGCTCTCTACCAACTCCGGGGGAAGAGCGGCACAGTTCAGCTTGAGTAGAGGCTTGTTGGCGCGCGGTGACTGGGCGTGTAATTCGCGCGCGATTATTTCTTTCCCGCTGCCGGTTTCTCCCTGAATGAGAACTGGGGCGTCAGCCCAGGCGATCTGAGTTAACCGTGACTGAATCTCCATCATGACAGGGTTGGACCCGAAGAATGCCTTAGTGACAACTGAGGTGGCTCGGACGGACGCAGCAGAGGAGGCCGACCGCATCTCCAACGCCCGAGTCAGCGCCTTTTGAAGGCTCCCCTGGGAGACGGGCTCTCTGAGAAATTCGGCGGCGCCACACTTCATCGCGGCAACGGCACTTTGCGTGCAAGACCAGCCTGACATCATGATGATCGGCAAGGTTGAATTCATGACGTGGATCTCGCTCAATGTTTCTCGGCCGTCGCAGTTAGGCATCATGGTATCAAGCAGTACTGCGGCGACTTCGGATCCCGATCGCAAATAGGCGAGCACTTGATCCCCGTTTTGAGCAAGTTCGACAGAGTAACCCAAAGCGTTCAGAGCCGTTACCAGATATTCACGGAGCTCTAAATCGTCTTCACCAACAAGGATCGTTGGGCCGTTCGTTGAAGATTGCATGTTTCCCCTCCAGTGCAGGTCTTAAACTGCGCCTGATAGTTCAGTTGGCCGATCTGCTCGGATCGCGGCCGCGGCGCACGCACTCGTCGCGTCCTGGTCTCACGGTGATGTGAATGCCGACTGGCTAAGCTTGCCGCTCGAGGCCGCCGGCCCGATGTTCTGGTTGACGCGAAAAAAATTCTTCCCATCGTACTTTGTCTTGATCTGCGCCAGCCGATCGTAGTTGTCGCCGTAGCTTGCACGAATGCGATCGTCGCCTTCGCCCTCCATCAGGAAGTTCACATAGGCGCCGCCGGTTCCATATGGATGCAGGGCTTCCCAGTAGTTCTTAGCCCAGGCCGTAATGCGATCCTTGTTGGACGGATCCGGATCCACACCCACGATCACTTCGCTCCAGACCGCATCGCGATTGCTCCACGTGGTGTCCTGCTTCCCCACTTTGTGCGCCGCCCCGTTGATTGGATACAGGTGCATGGTCGAGTGCAGCGTAGGCAACGCGGAGCCGTGCTTGATGTGGAGCGCAATCGCCTCATCGCCGAGATCTTTCACGAAGTCCGCCTTCCAGTACCACTGCAAGCCCGGTGGATATAGGCCGTCGAACATCCCTTGCAGCATCGGAAAAGGCATCGGCACAAAATGTTCGAAGGCCGGACGCCGGAAACCCCGCAGCGGCGAGAGAATCTCATCGGCGTGCTGCATCGGCCCGTTGTAACACCACACAATGCCGCACATCTTCTTGAAGTGCAACTTCTCGGGGAACGGGGGCGCGGGCGGCACCGTGAGAAACGCGAAGAACCCGTTGATTTTTTCGGGTGCCTGCGCGATGAACTCGCGATACCACTTCATGATGTCGGCGGCCTGCTCCAGTGGCCACAACATCGGGCCCGCACACACGGTGTGGACGGGATGCGCCTGGAAAAGGAACGACGTGACCACTCCGAAGTTTCCGCCACCGCCCCGCAGCGCCCAGAACAGGTCGCTGTTCTCTTCCACGCTCGCCGCCACGAAGCTTCCATCTGCGAGCACGACGTCGGCTGCCAGCAGATTGTCGATGGTCAAGCCGAACTGGCGCGTCAAGTGTCCCATGCCGCCGCCCAGCGTCAGGCCTCCCACTCCGGTCGTGGAAATGATTCCCGACGGAACGGCTAGCCCGAACACATGCGTGGCGTGATCCACGTCGCCCCAGGTACAGCCGGCGCCCACTCGCACCGTCCTGGCGGCCGGATCGACGTCAACGCACTTGATCCGAGAAAGATCGATCACCAGGCCATCGTCACAGACGCCCAAGCCCCCCGCGTTGTGTCCCCCGCTTCGTATCGAGACGCATAGATTCTCCTGCTGGGCGAAACGAACGGCTGCTATCACGTCGGCTACGTCCGCGCATTTGGCGATTAGAGACGGTCTCCGGCTGATCATGGCGTTATAGACTTTCCGCGCTTCGTCGTAACGCCCGTCGGTAGGCTCGATCAGCTCACCGCGGAGCTGCGCCTTGAATTGAGCGACGGCTTCCTGTCGTATGGCTTCCTCCATCGCCGGAGATATCCGGCGCGTTATCCAATGTGCGACAGAAGCCGTTCCGCAAGCGTTCTAAGGCTGCGAAGGTCACCGTTCGGCGGCGTTCCAACGAGTGTCTTCGAGCGCGTGCCTCTCGAGGCGAGCGGCGGCGCGGCGTTCGAACATCACGGCGCCCGCCTGGCGGGCCGATTCCACCGCGCGCCGATAGCTCAACTCAGCTTCAACCGGGTCTCCGTTGGCAACCAGCAGATCGCCGTGGATGCGATGCAGCTCCGGCGCCGACCACGTCTCCCCGTTCTTGCTCTGGTACGCAAATCCGTTGGCGACGTTCGCCAGCGCGTCGCCTACCTGCCCGGCCAAACAACAAGCCTCCGCCAGCAGACCATAGTAAAAAGGAAGGCGAAGCTCCGCTCCGGTGGACTTCAGCTTCTCGATCCCCTGCCGCAGTTGCAGCAATCCGGCTGCCGTGTCCCCTTCGAGCGAGGTAGCCCATCCCATCAATATGTCCGCCCAAGCCAGATAGTATGCAAACCCATGTTTTCGACAAAGAGCGGCTGCTTCCTGAGCCCGAGCCAGCGCCAGTTTGCTCTCTCGGCGGAAAACGCTCAACATCGCCGCGTAGTCCAATGCGATTGCGTGAGTAAAAGGCGACATTTCGCGGGCCATCTGGATGGCCTCTTCGATTTTCGCCTCCGCTTCGCCGGCCTCGCCCGCCAGCCAAAGCAGATGCGACAAATAAGAACGGCAGAAAACGCCAATATCCGGGCTGGCGAACATCGCCAATCCCGAAAAAGACAAGCTGTCGAAAACCGGCGCCGCACGTTCCAAGTGTTTGAGTGATTCCGCCAGTTGCCCCAGGTGAAACTGACTGCTCCCCAGCCAAAAGCCGCTGGCCGTCGCTAATTCCGGTTTGCCTTCTCTGCGCCCCTCTTCCACGCACAACTCGCCCAGGCGCCGCGCCTCCTCCAGTTGGCCGCTTACAATATGGAACGCCCAAGCGCCGCTCAGTATCGAAAACAAGTGTCTGCGGTCACGGGACCGCTTCGCCAGCAGCAAACCTCGCGCGTAGGTCTCACCGACTTCCGGAAGACTGTAGCCGTGCGTCGTAACCAGCGACAAACCGAGCGTTGCCAGCAAATGGATCTCCTCACTGTCGCGCCTGGCTGATTCCGGAAGGTTCCGGCACAGCTTGAGCGCCCGCCGGATGAGGTCCGCCGCTTCGGCTTCCGCGAATCGGTTCCTGGCAACTGAAGCAGCACTGTGATAGTAGTGGATCGCCTGTTCCGCCATACCCGCGGCCTCGTAGTGCGCCGCCAGCCATCCGCTGACGCCGTCGAGATCCTCCGCATACAGTTCCTCCAGCGCTCGCGCCACCCGCCGATGCAAGGACCTGTTTCGCACCGGACTCAATTCGGTGTAGGCCACCTCGCGCAGCAGGTCGTGGGTGTAATCATAGACGCCCGCGTCCTCCTCGATGATCCGCCGCTGCCACAACTCTTCTAACGCGCGAGTCAAACTGTCCTCGTCCCAGTCGGTGGCTTTAGCGAGCAGATCGTAGGAGAATGACCGGCCGATGGTTGCTGCGATACCTGCCAATTCGTAAGCCGGCGGCGACAATTGCGCCAGGCGCGCCGCTATCACAGCCTTTACCCGCGGCGCCGGGTTCTTCGATTCGCGATCCTCGATCCAGGCACGCACGCTCTCCACTACAAACAATGGGTTCCCGTGCGTCGCCTGATAGAGTCTGCTCAGGAATGCCGGTTCGCACTCCTGCCGGGCAACCTGGGACGCCAATGCAGCTGCTTCTTCTACGTTCAGCGGCGCCAGCGCAAACTCCGACACTTGTCCGGACTGCCGCAGCTCGGTCACCAGAGCAGTCAATGGGTGATCGCGCCCCGTTTCTTCCGGCCGCACCGTTCCAAGCACCAAAGTGTGGCCCCGCGACCCGGACTGGAAAAAGGAATGGAGCCACTCCAAAGAATCGTGATCGCACCACTGCAGGTCATCGATCAGCAGCAGTAACGGCTTCGGGGCCTTGCTGAAGCTGGCGTTCAACGCTTCGTACAAGTGACGTCTCTGCCAGCTCTCCGTCAACGGCTGCGGAGCAACAATCTCCGGGCGTTCAACCAAAATCTCCGGCAAAACGCGCGCGAGTTCAGCGAGCTGGGCCCTAGGCAACTGCGTGCGCGCCAACCGCATCGGCTCCGCTCGCAGCCACTCTGCCACGGGACCATAAGCAAGGCGCCCCTGGGCGAAGTAGCAGCGGGCCTGAGCCGCGGCGCCGTCCGCAAGACGCGCGCAATGCCGGAGCAGCTCTTCGGCCAGCCGCGACTTTCCAATTCCCGGCTCTCCCCGAATCAGTGCCAGGTGCATCTCACCCTGCATCGCGCGCCGCCAACAGCCCAACAGTCCTTTCCATTCCGCCGTCCTTCCCACCATCGATAATGGCGTGGACGCTGCGTGGGGCGGCAGTTCCACCGAGACGGTGGGCAGAGACTCCGATCTCAGCGCCTGAGTAAACAGATCCTGTGTTGCCTTTGACGGGCTGATCCCAAGCTCGCGTTGGAGCACTCGCATGCACTGGTGATAAACGCGCAATGCACTCGACCGGTCCTTGTTCCGCGCATGCAGCCGCATCAGCATTTGATAGGAGCGCTCGCGCAACGGGTCCACCGCTACCAGCCGGGCCGCATGACGGATCGCCGCCGGATACTCGCCGCCCATCTCCAATAACCCTGCCAGACGCGCGAGGGCCGCGGCGAACTGCATCCGCAATTCCTCGCGCTTCGCGCGCAGCCACTCGTCGTACAACTCCGGCAGCAGGTCGTCCTGATACAGCCGCGCCGCCTCCTCCAGCGCCTCGCGTGCCGTTGCGAAATCGCCGTTCTTCTCCGCCTCCGCGGCTAGAGCCGTTGCCGCCTCGAACTCGATCACGTCAATCGAGCAAGCGTTGTCCAGCCGCCAGCCCACCGTCTGGTTGTTGGTAACGAGCAGCGAGCACTCTACCGGCAGCGCACGGCGCAGATGGTGCAGCAACTGGCGCAGGTTCGTACGGGCTTGCGATTCGCTCGATTCCGGCCACAGCAGATACGCCAAATGCTCGCGGGATTGCGCAGCGTCGGCATGCAACACCAGGTACGCAAATAGCGATTCCAGACGGTTGGTATTGAGCGACGTCATGAGCCGCTCTCCGAAAACGAAGCGCAATTTACCCAGCAGCTCGATGCGAATCGGCTTTGCATCTGCCTGTTGCAAACTGGCGGGATTCGTTCTCCTCGAAGTCAGCAGTGATTCCACGATCGTCTGCCCCAGCCACTCTTGGTCTTCCTGGGCCGACCACCCACGCTCGCGCACCAACGGATCTAAGTGCAGAATCCGATGCTAAAGGTCGCGCTCGGTCCCACTACATGACCTGTCTTCGGGACAAGATCCTGTCCTTAGTAGAGATCCCCTCTTATGCGTAGCCAAGTGGCCTAAGCATTATAGCTAAGTCAAGTTACGGGATATGGAGTTAGTTGGCGTGTCAAGGCGCAGAAAGTATTGGTAGATCTAGTAATAGCGGTAAGACAAGCCCTCAAATTTGGGCTCTTTGCCGCGCGCAAACACCTGGAGGGCTGTAGCCATCACCAATCGATCAGATCGTGGGAGCGGTAGTTCCGCTCGTGAGGGCGGTCTGGACCAAGGACAAAAATATCCTTCGGGCAATGGCTTCAGAAACGTTTAACTTGATTTGCCAACCATCCCACGCCGCAATCGATTCGCTTTGCTCGTCGTGTTCATTGATGAGGGCGATCGCTTTCAGATTGCCTCGCTGCAACGCACGAAGTTCGGCTACAAATGCGTCCGCTCCTGTCAAGGTGCGGCGCACCATTAGAACATCGACCCAGATATCTAGCTCTGCCAGCGCTGCGACTGCTTCTGGGACGCCCGTAGCCGGCACCGTCTCGTACCCGGCTTCGTCTAAGACTTGGCAAATCCAAAATACAAATCTCAGATCATTATCGACAATGAGAATGTGTTTCACCGAAGATAGCCAGATCGTGTGCAGATCGGTCCGGAGCGTTCGAACGATTTGAAACAAGGATGGCGGTATGTTATCAGCGCAAGTTATGCTCTAGTGCGGTATGACGACCGTATCATCCGGCAGCAAAGATAGGTTCATCTCCATATGCTCCCCTTTAAGCACGGCATCGTAATTAAAGGGGAGACGAAATTGCTGTCCGTTCTCGGTGCGCAGCACGTAGATCTTCTTCCGCTTCGCATAATCAGTCAGTCCACCGCCTTCGCTAATCGCCTGCATCACGCTCATGCGGTACGTGTACGCCAGGGGCCCTTCCTTCTTGACAGCACCAACCAGATAGACTTTCTTGCTGTTGATTTCGGTCACTACCACAGTCACGTCAGCACCGATGATAAAGTGACCAAGGCCTTGGGAAATCATGGCTTCGGCCTGTTTGGGCGTCAATCCCACAACCGAAATATCTTTTATTAGCGGCAGGGAGATTCTTCCGTCCGGCCGTACGACTGCCGCGGGAACCGAGACATCAGGTTCCTTCCAAACGTTGACTTGGAGAACATCTCCAGCCCCGATCTGATAATCGTAGGGGACGCCCGCGCTGCGGTGGGGTGGCTCGCCAGGGATACCCGGAGAAACGGCCGAGTTGATGGGAACGTTGGCCGCTGCGACTATCGCTTTGGCTGGCGCCACCGGTACTGCGACCGACGGCCCGGCCTCTTGGCCCACCGCCACAGATGCACCCATCACGATCAGATAGCAAACAATTCTCTTACACATAGTTTCGTTTCCGAACCGTACCAATCGCTCCTGGAAGCCGTGTTTCCCACGGATCCTCAATTTTGAGCGCCCTTCTCATCAACCGGTTGCATTCCTATGAAAACACCGGGCGTTGTTTGGGAGCGGCGTAGCTTTTTACGAAGCAGCTTGGTGATACCGAGCAAAGCCGCGCCCAACAAGGCGAGCGACGCCGATTCCGGAATCGTAACACCGCCAACATAGTTGATTTTCCCGACTGGCGCGTGGTGCTGCGCGCCATTGGCGCCGGGCACAAGCAGAGCGGCAGCCACAAGAGTTGTTAGTAGGCATGGTCGCATAGCTGATCACTCCTCCCTGATCACTGAATCGTAGTCGCGAAGAGCATTCGCTAAATGCAATCGGGGCTCCAAAGCACTAAATGAGGTAAACAATTCTAATGGATGCTGCACAAATTACCGTTTTGTGTACACAAGAGGCAAAGGGAGGATTTCAGTCGAAACTTCAGGAACCGGCCACCGGCAATGGGAACTTCGCGTACTGATGACTGTCTTTGAGGATAAAGTCCCCATCCGGTGCGAACTTCCTCTTCGAATGGTTATGACACTGGTCCCGCTGCGAGCGTAGATAGGCCCTCTGAGGTTTGGTCCAGCGCGTGCTATTGGCGACCGGCAAGATAGCGCGATGAAGAATTCAGGGTCTTCGGACAGAACACCGAGATTGTTATCGATGACGCCGCTTTCGATCATCAGGATGGTCTGGAAGCGAAAATGGCTGTTACTGAGCACGTGGGCCCTTCTCAGTTTGTTGACCGTCCTGGTGGTTTACGGAGTCCGGCCTACCTATCGCGCTGAGGCTGTTGTTCTCGTAGATTCTCAGAAAATCCCGGAACGGTACGTCTCGTCGATAGTGAATACGGAAGTCCAGGACCGGTTGGCGGCCATTAGCCAGCGGATTCTGAGTTTCAGCAACCTACAGAAGGTCATCGACGACTTTTCTCTGTACCGCCAGGACCGAAAGAGTTCCAGTGCGGAAGATCTTACGGACAGAATGCGGAAGGACATCAATATCAAGTTCGAGCGCGATTGGACGGGCAATCGCGCCGGAGCATTTCGCATTGCCTATTCGGGCGAGGATCCAAATGCGGCCGCGCAAGTAGTCAACCGTTTAAGCGTCTGGTTTGTCGACGAGGACGTGCGTACGCGGGAGGTTCAAGCAGTTGGTACCGAGGAGTTCCTCACGGCCCAGCTAGCCGAGGCAAAAGGGGCCCTGGATCAGCTGGAGGCCAAGGTCAGCCAATATAAGCTCAGTCACAGCGGCGAATTGCCTGAGCAACAGCAATCGCTCATTAGCACATTGGCGCAGTTACGGTCGATCCTGGATGCCAACCGCGACAACTTGAATCGCACGCAGGATACCAAGGTCACGCTCGAAAACAACCTGAGCATGACCGAGATCACTCGTCACGCTCTCGAAAAGAGCTTGGCGGAGCGAGCGCAAG
Source organism: Bryobacteraceae bacterium (assembly GCA_035516375.1). Classification (GTDB taxonomy): domain Bacteria; phylum Acidobacteriota; class Terriglobia; order Bryobacterales; family Bryobacteraceae; genus PSRJ01. Next base: position 28,297 of record DATJAK010000117.1, on the reverse strand, counting down.
CCGAGGCTGTTCCACCGCCACGGCAAAGGCCGCAGTCGGAGATCCTTAAGGAGCGCTATCGAAGCATGCTAGAGCGGTACTCTCCCGACCATCCCGAAGCGCAGGCGCTCCGACGAGCTATTGAGGCAGCCATCGATGAGGAACGATCAGGCGCGCAGCAGACGACCGCCGGCCCGACCCAAATCAAGGCTGAAGCGACTTCGACGGAGTCCAATGCGCTGCAATTGGAGCAGGCGCGCGAGCGGGCTCGCACGCTGAAGTCCCAGATCGCCCAAGCCGAAAAGGAACTCGTCGCCCGTAAGGCTGAACAGGATTCGATCCTAAAAGAAATCTCCGCGGATCAGGCCCGCCTGGCGCGGCTCCCCTTGCGGGAGCAGGAAATGGCGCAGTTGTTACGCGACTATGAGAACTCCAAGAACAACTACCGAATGCTGCTCGACAAGAAGCTTGCGGCCGAGATGGCCACGGAGATGGAACGTCGCCAGAAGGCAGAGCGGTTCACGATCCTGGAGCCAGCACGCCCGCCTACAAAACCGATTAGTCCCAATCGCCCGCTCTTCTATACCGGCGGTTGTCTGCTTGGACTGGCTTTGGGTATCGGCCTGAGCTTACTGCTGGAGTCACGCAAAGCAGTATTCCTCGGGGAATGGGAATTGCCGGATGGGGTCACAGTGCTGGGAAGGTTGCCCGTGGTTGAGATTTTGCCGGCCATTGGAGAGGAATCGAAGAAACCTGGATTTTGGCGGCGCCGGCGTATTCGAGCAGAGAACTGGGCCACGCCGGTCCAGCCACTTCTATGACGAGTGATTTCGATTGCAGTCCTACGATGCCATGTACAAAACTCATTTCGGCCTGAAAAGCAATCCTTTCAATCTGACCGCCGACCCGGGGTTCCTGTATCTGAGCAACGACCATCGGGAGGCCTTGGCCGGGTTAGCCTACGCCATACATGCGCGTAAAGGCTTCGTAGTGCTGGCGAGTGAAGCCGGCATGGGCAAGACCACGCTTCTGGGGACGGTCCTCCAACGGTTTCAGGACGGCATTCGCAGCAGCCTCGTCTTGAACCCAGCCCTGACGCCGAGTGAATTTCTCGAATCTGCTCTCCTGGACTTCGGAATTACCGATATTCCCGCCAGCAAGGCATTCCGGTTGAACCTTCTTCAGCAAGTGCTCCTTCGGACGCATCAGGAAGGCAAGATTGCGGTCCTGCTCATCGATGAAGCGCACAAGCTGAGTTCGGAAGTGCTGGAAGAGATCAGGCTGCTGAGTAATTTCGAAATGGCGGATCAGAAGTTGCTGCAAATCGTTCTGGCTGGTCAAAACGAATTGGCGGCGACGCTGGATCGGCCGGAACTATGGCAACTCAAGCAGCGGGTCGCCTTCCGAATAGCGATTCAGGCGTTAGGCGCCCCTGACGTCGAGCGGTACATTGAGCACCGCTGGAAAATAGCTGGCGGTAGTTTGCCCACGGTTTTCGGAGAGGATGCCATCGAGCTGATCGCCGCGTCATCGAGGGGTACACCCCGCGTCATTAACGTGATTTGCGACAACGCGCTGACCATGGGTTTCGCGGATGGCGCGCGCGTGATTACCGCAGACCACATCGTCAAGGTGCGCGCGGAACTGCACTTGAACGGAGATGTTCCGCGGTGCCCGATGAGCCAAGCGGACGTTCCAGCCGAGCCGGCACAACTGGCCGTCCCGATAACCGCACCGGTCGTGACACATGCATTTGAAGGACCGGTGCTCCGTACCTTGGAACGCTACGACTCCACCCGCAGGCGGCCATCGGCATGGTCACGTTGGTTCCGGAAGCCAATGATCAATGTAGCCACCACGGAGAACGCGTGAGCCGAATATTTGATGCACTCAATCGCACCGATGGAGGGTACGAAGGCCTTCTCCGGCCGCTTCGGGAACAGGCGGTAGCCTCTGCGGCCTACCCTGGACCGCCGGTTGCCGCCCAAGGGCCGGGCTTGCGGGATGACCTCGCGGAGGACGTCCGCGTAACGCGCCAGGCAACGGACTCTATCGAGCGCCACCTGAGCGTGCCGCAAGAGTTAGATTCGCAACCCGGCCCCTCTTTGCGGGCTGGATTTGGGAGCGTCCCCATCGTTAACCTGAGAACCCCGCGTTCCATGCCCGTGCTTCCGTTTGATGGAGTGCACAGCGCTGCCAGCGAGGAGTATCGGAAAATCCGCTCGCGGATTCTCCACCATCCTTTGCAACCGCAAGTGTTCCTGGTGTCGAGCCCCTGCCCGGGAGATGGCAAGACGGTTACTGCGCTGAACCTGGGTGGTGCCCTGGCTCTCAAGGGAAGCGCTGATGTGCTGGTGATCGATGCCGATTTTCCCCGTGGCACCCTTGCGGCCATCACCGGAATTCCCGATTCGCCGGGTTTGGGGGAAGTGCTCACCGGCGAGGCGCCACTAGAAGGCGCGATTGTGCGAGCAGCCCAGTTTCCGCGTCTGCATCTCCTGAGCGCCGGCCGGAGTGCGGCCAATCCAGCCGAGTTGTTAGATTCCGAGGTGTGGCTCGGGTTAATGGAGAATCTGCGCCATCGTTTCGGTTACATGGTCTTCGATTCGCCGCCTGTGGAGGCTGTCCCGTTTTATACGAGGTTAGTGGCCGCCTGCGATGGAATTGTTTTGGTAGCCAGGCCCGATCACACCGGGCGAGATGAGTTGAACGAAGCTCTCCGGGGCGTACCGGAAGATAAGCTTCTGGGCGTCGTGCTCAATTGCAATCCAGCTTGGCTCTTATACAGAAGAGGTTTTAGAGGATATAACCGCTACTATTCGAAGGTTTAGCAGGCTGCTGAAAAAGCCCAAGAACCGCTTGCTAACGCGCTCGGAAACGAGGCATCGAGTTCACGGCAGTTACCGAGCCGCGTCAGGGAGCGGAGGTTTGGCGGGCTTTTTCAGCAGCCTGTTAGGGCGGTGGAGACGGCGGACGCGCCGCGGAAAGGGTTGCACCCTTGATCAACAACTTTCTTCAGGCATTGCTGGCGTTCTCTGTAGGACTTGTCCTCTACACCTATTTCGGCTACCCATTGGTCCTTTTGCTGCTTGCCAGTTTCAAGCAGATGGCGGCGGATGTGCGCTTCGGTTTAGGCAAACGAAACCGCCGCTACGGCAGGGGCAACGCGCAACTGCCAAGAGTATCGCTAGTGTTCGCGGCCCACAATGAAGCCCGCGTAATCGCACAGAAGATGCGGAACTGTCGGTCTCTGGACTATCCCGCAGATCGTCTCGAGATCCTGGTCGGTTGTGATGGCTGCACAGATCGAACCGCCGCCCTGGCGCGCCAGGTCAACGTGCCCAACGCGCGCATCTTGGAAGTCTCGAATCGGGGTGGAAAACCGGCAACTTTGAACCTCCTGGTGCCTCTGGCTCAGGGAGACATCATTGTTCTCTGCGACAGCAACACGATGTTCCAGCCCGAGACTCTCCTCTCCCTGGTCCGGCACTTTGAAACGCGAAACGTCGGCTGCGTGTGCGGCGAGCTACGCCTGGTGAACAGCAGCCAGAAACAGGCGTCAGAGGGTCTGTATTGGAAGTACGAGACGATGTTGAAGTTTCTGGAGAGTCGCCTCAATATGCTGGTCGGGGCCAACGGTGGCATCTTTGCGATTCGCAGAGAACTCTTCTCGCCTCTGCCGCCGGACGGGATCATCGACGACTTTCTGGTGGCGATGCGGATCCGGGCCGCTGGTCACCGGGTGGTCTATGACCCGGAAGCGGTCGCGGCCGAAGAGTTGGGGGAAGGTGTGCGCCATGAATTCCAACGAAGAATCCGGATTGGCGCCGGCAATTTTCATGCGCTGAAGTATACGTGGAAGTTGTTGAACCCGGCTATGGGATGGGTAGCGCTCTCCTATTGGTCCCACAAGGTATTCCGGTGGGTGGTGCCGTTTGCGTTGTGCCTCGCGGAAGCGTCGGCGATTCTGCTGGCGCGAGATCTGCGTTACGCCGGGATGGCCGTGCTGGGCGCGCTGATTGTAGGGCTCGGGTTCGCCGGATACCGTCTTGACCTTCGCGGCGGTCATCGGGCGCCGCTCAGTTTGCCGTACTATTTTCTCTCCATGAACCTGGCGCTGCTTTTGGGGTTTGTGCGTTTTCTCCGGCAATCCCAATCGGCGGCCTGGATGCCGACTCCGAGGCCATCCTTCTCCGCGATCAGTGCTGATCCGGAGTGTGCCATAACGTCCGAGGATCGCCCGCACTTCGAAGGAGCCGTATGATCGAGGCGCTTCGGACGGCGCACCTGTGGCTGCCCGGGTGGTGTGGTTGGCGCATCCAGACGCGCGGGCTGGAGCCACCCAAGCGGATCTGGCTGATGATCGCGGATCATTTCGAGCCCTGGTGGCGAGACCCGGACGACCAAAAGGCTCTTGAGCGCGTGGAGCGTTGGACGGGGCTGTGGCCCGCAATCGCCCGGCGGCACTGCGACAGCGCCGGCCGCCCGCCCTGCTATACCTTCTTCTACCCCGCCGAACAATACCATCCGCGGGTGATCGACGATCTGACGAAGTTGTGCCGGGAAAAGATCGGTGATGTTGAGATCCATCTGCATCACGACCGCGACACCGAAGACCAGTTCTGCAACCGTATGGGTCTGTTCATAGACCGATTGCATAGCGGGCACGGCCTGCTCCACAAGGAAAATGGCCGGCCTGTTTTCGGGTTCATCCACGGCAACTGGGCCCTGGATAATTCGCTTCCGGGAGGACGGCTCTGTGGCCTCAATAACGAGATCGCTTTGCTGCGCGATTTAGGCTGCTATGCGGATTTCACGCTTCCCAGCGCGCCTTCGCCCGCACAAGTGAGAATGGTGAACACCATCTACTGGGCGACCGATGATGTTTCGCGGCCTAAGTCGCACGACTGGGGCATTCCGCTTCAACCGGGCGGCCCGGTTTGCGGCGATCTCCTGATGATACCCGGCCCGTTGACCGTCAATCTCAGGGAATGGAATCGGCACCCCGTACCAAAACTCGAGACCGGAGAGTTGGCCGGTCACGCCCTTCCCTCCAGGCACCGAGCCCGCCTGTGGATCAAGGCCGCCCCCCGAATTGGCTCGGAAGTATTCATCAAGTTGTTCACCCATGGCGCGCCCGAAAAGAATTCGGTGCCTCTGCTGGAAGGTGGCGCGCTCGATCGCACCCTAAACTATGTGACCGAAGAAGCCAAACGCATCGGAGCCCATTTGCTGTTTGTCTCTGCCTGGCAGATGTGGAAAGCGATCGACGCGGTCCGCTCGAAATCCGACCCGCTGGACGCCGTGGGGATCGGGGAGCGGGCCGGGGCGATGAGGATCTAATTATGCCCCTCTACCGGCGTCTGCTACGGTCGGTCTTGTTGCCTAGCTTTGATCGAATCCGTTCCCGCAGGTACGTGGAACACACCCGCTTTCTGGAGGCCAGTCAATGGTGGGAACCGGAACGGCTCATGGCGTTTCAGTGGGCCGAGTTGCGTAACTTACTGCGGCACGCCTTTGACTCCGTTCCGTATTACCGCCGGAAGTACCGCGCAGCCGGCGCATCCTTCTCCGACATCCGCACCTGGGACGATTTCAGGCGGCTGCCGACGTTGACCCGCGAGGAAATCCGTCAGCACCGCGACCAGCTATGTTCGACCTCCTATGCAGGAAAGCTGCTTCCGCACGCCACTGGAGGCTCCTCCGGCGTGCCGGCCCGCTTCTACCGGACCTACGAAAGCTACGATTGGCGAACCGCTGCCAAAGATCGGGTGTATTCATGGTCGGGACTGCACGTTGGCGATCAGTCCGTCCATTTGTGGGGCGCGCCTGTGGGAGCCGTTCCCAGGCACCAGATGTGGAAGACCCGGCTTCAGGAAGCACTCGAGCGCCGGCGGATCCTCAATACGTTTTCCCAAACCGAAGAACTCTGGGTGCGCGTTCATGCGGAAATGTGCCGCTACCGTCCCGCCGCAATTGTAGGCTATGTTTCGAGCCTGCAGCAGTTCGCGGAGTTCCTTGGGCGGACCAAGCGTAGCATTCCACGGGTGAAGGGCGTCATTGCGGCCGCGGAACCGTTATTCGAAAGTGTGCGCCGAAGTATCGAGGAATCGTTCCAGAGCCCGGTGTACAACACCTATGGATCGCGCGAGTTCATGTCCCTCGCCGGGGAATGCGAGCAGCGCGACGGACTCCACATCAACTCGGAGAACGTCGTCGTAGAAGCCGGGAGTGATATCGATGAGCCGGCGAATATCATTGTGACCGACCTTCACAACTACGGAATGCCCTTCATACGCTATGAAATCGGCGATCTCGGTAATTTGAAGGACGGCCGGTGCGCTTGCGGCCGCGGCCTGCCGCGCCTGCGAGGAATCGAAGGACGCGTGATGGATACACTGCGCACCGCGGACGGCCGCGTCGTCCCAGGGGTGTTCTTCCCCCACCTCCTGAAGGAGATTCCCGAGGTCGCGCAGTTTCGCGTGGAACAGCAGGACCGGGACCGAATTGTAATCTCAGCGGTCATGACCCGGGAGCTTTCCGGCCCCAGCCGGGAGTTGCTCAATCGCGAAATTGGTAAAGTCTTCGGCAGCGAAATTAAGTGTGACGTAGAGCCGGTAAAGGAGATTCCGGCTCTGGCGTCGGGAAAGCGGCGAGTCACCGTTGGCATGGCGGGCTGAATCAGAAAAATGAGAATCGCCCACGTAATCGACAGCATGGAGGTCGGCGGCGCCGAGGCCGTGGTGGCTGCACTCTGCCGTTTGCAGGCGGCTGCCGGACACCAGGTTTCCGTGCATTGTCTGTTCAAGGGCGGAACTTTGGCTGAGAAACTCGACATCGATGGGGTTCCCATCTTTGTGCACGGCCCTGCCGGCGGTAAGCTCGTCTGGCGGCTATACCGGGAGTTTCGGCGGATCGCGCCGAACGTTGTGCATTGCCACAATAAGACAGCCACCGTTCACGCGGCTCCGGCTGCCCGGATGGCCGGTGTCCAGGCGGTGCTCAGCACTCGCCATGGAATGGCAGCGGCTCCCTACCTCTTACGTAAGGATTTCAAGTATTGGGCTTGCGCAGCCTTGTTTTGCAGCCGCGTGGTGGCTGTCTGCGAGGCGGCGCGGCGCAACATGTATCGGCACGCCGGGGCGCTCGCCCGCCGCGTGATCACCATTCGCAACGGGGCGTATCCTGCGCGCTCGTCCGGCAACCAGGTGGTGACGCGAGGCGATGGCTTCAAAATCGTCACGGTCGGAAGACTGGCGCCGGCAAAGAACTATCAGGGGCTTCTGCGAAGTGTAGCCGCGGCGCTGCCTCATGTCCCCGACCTCCAACTTTGGATTGTGGGGGATGGGCACGAAGCCGCTTCACTCAAGAGTCTTGTTGCTGAGCTGGGGATCGGCCAATGCGTTCAGTTCTTCGGTGAACAGCCGACGGTCGGAGATTGGCTGACGCGCGCGGACGTGTTCGTGCTGTCTTCCGTCAGCGAAGGTTTGCCCATCTCGATTCTCGAAGCCATGGCTGCAGGATTACCTGCGATTGTTACCGATGTTGGCGGAATGCCGGAGGTGCTGAGCCTCTCGGGTGCGGGGCAGGTGGTGCCGGCCGGGAAAGTAGACCTGCTGGCGCAGGCCATTACTGAGTTCGCATCGCGCCGCCGGGATCTCAGGCAACTGGGACAGAAAGCCCGATCCTGTTATCTGCAGCACTTTCTGCCGGAACGTATGGCGGAAGAGTATTTGAATCTATACCGGTCCTGTCTCTCCGGGGAAAAGGCGGCGATCTGAGATGGGCATCGTTTTTCTGCTTCTCTACCTGTTCACTTCCTTTATCTTCCCGGCCGAAATATTTCCGAGTCTGGGCCCCTACCACCTGCCGTACTGGATTGGACTCGGTGGCCTGGTGGTCTCGATCGTCTTGGTCTTCGTTCGTCGCGGCGAACCGCTGCGAAGCATCCAAGTCTATATCCTTTTCGTCTTTTTTGCAGTAATGATTCTCTCCTGGTTGGTCGCCGACCATTGGCTGGGGGCTGTGCCCGTAGCAATCAAGCAATTTGCACCATCGCTCGCCATGTTCGTGGTGACCGTGTGCACAGTGGACTCACTCCGAAAGCTAAGAGTGGTAACGGCCTCGGTAGTGTTCTTCTCCGTCGTCGTCTTGGCTCAGGGGTTTGCAGCCTACCACTTCGGCATTAACAAAAAGATGTTTGTATTAGATCCGGCTCAGTGGGCCGAACAATTGAAAGACACGGAAATAGCTGATGATTCTTCCGGCGACGACCCGGATGACCAGGTGAGCGACGACGATGTTCTTGCGAAGCGAATTCGCGGGCTGGGCATGCTCCACGACCCGAATGATTTGGCTCTTAGCTTCGTAGCCGCACTGCCGCTCGTCAGCCTGGGAATGAGGCGTCGAACGCTCAGGACCCTATTGGAATTCCTTCTGTCGGCGGCCTTATGCTACGGCGTCTACCTTACGCACTCGCGCGGGGGCACGCTCGGTCTCCTGTTTGTACTCCTGGTCATCGCGGCCAGACGGGTGGGACGATGGCGTGCGGCCCTACTGGTAGGCATCCTGGCATTTGGAGCCATGGCGGTCGATATCGGCGGGGGACGTAGTTTCTCCCCCGAGGACGAATCTGCAGCCGACCGCATTGACGCGTGGTCCGAAGGTCTTCATATGCTGAAATCGCAGCCACTGATTGGTGTCGGCTATCGTCAATTTACTGAGCATCACTTCATGACGGCGCACAACTCCTTCGTCCTGTGTTTCGCGGAGACCGGCTTGGTCGGCTACTTTTTATGGCTCAGCCTGTTGGGTATTAGTTTGCTACAGCTCCAAAAGCTGAAGCATCTTCCGGATTCCGTTCCCCCCGTACCGGACATCCGAAGGTACGCCTCAATACTACAGACCGCAATGATGGGGTTTATGGTGGCGGCTTTCTTTCTCTCAAGAACTTATGTCCCATTTCTTTATCTGTTGATTGGTCTTTCCGCCGCACTGGTCCTGATCGCTAAAAAGAACGACGTACCGGTAGTGTGGCCAAGTTATGCCAGGATGGGGTCTCTGATCGCTGCAGCGGAGCTGGCAAGTCTCATTATGATCTATGTCATCGGAAGGTTGCACACGGTGGTCTGAGTACTAACGTGCCGACGAATAACCCTAAGAAAATCGCTGGTAACACGTTCTGGTACGCCCTGGACGCATCGGCGACGACCATCGTCATGCTGATTGCGTCGGTGCCCGTGGCGCGCGTCATGGGTCCAAATGTTCTGGGCCACTATATTTACCTGTTGTTTCTGACTGGAACGGCTCAGCGGCTGGCCAACTTTGGTATTCCCGCAACCTGCCGCAAGTACATGGCGGAGTTTCTGGGACGCCAGGACTACGGTGTCGCTCACGAGGTGTTTCGGGTCACCTTACGGTATCAAGCGACGATTTCCGGAATCATCACTGCTCTAGGCCTCTGTCTGGCTTCCTTCTCGGAACCAGCGTACCGGCTGATCACAGTCTTGATCGTTCTCAGCATGTGGCCGGCAATGATTAGCTATATCCCGGGCGAGGCCAACGTGGCGGCGGAGGATCTTCGGTCCAACCTGCCGGCTAGTATTGCCTACATGCTCACTTACACCGGATTGGTCGTGCTCTCGCTATTTCTGCATTGGGGTCTTGCCGGCTTGGCCACCGCTACCCTGGCGTCACGAACGGTGGAAGCGGTGTTACGCTACTTCGGCGTCCGGAGGTGGCTGCGAAGTTATCCAACGGTTGCGCTTCCGCCGCAATTGCGCAATCGGATGGTAACTTTCTCGCGCCATAATCTGATCCTGCTCGCGCTTGGCCTGATCGTCTGGGATCGTTCGGAAGTTCTCTTTCTGAAGCAGTTCGCGGATGTAAAACAAGTGGCGTTCTATTCGTTGGCGTTTAGCATCACGAACCAGCTTCTGATGGCGCCGCGGGCGCTTTCGAACGCCATCGGCATTACGATTCTCGCGCAATACGGACGCGACCCGCTGCGTCTCGGCGATCTCTTGAGAAACGCTACCCGCTATGTCAGTGTCCTGGCGATCCCACTCTTTCTGGGGACGGCGGCGGTTGCCGGGCCGCTCATTCGTTCCACTTACGGCGTCCGCTATCTGTCCGTCGTGTCCGTCCTCTGCATTTTGTGCGTGTCCTCGATTCCGCGAGCGTTCCAGACACACATGGAGAATCTTCTGCAAGCGACGGAAAAGCAGGGATTCATGGTGAAGTGGCTGGCGGCGACGGCAGTAGTGAATTTGTCCTTAGACGTACTCTTGATTCCAGGGCACGGCGCCTTGGGCGCTGCAGCGGCAAACGGATTCGCGCAGACGATTGGCGTTGCGGGCCTTTTCTATAAGGCCGGTGGGGCGCAGGCGGTGTGGCCGCAAGCGCGGTTTCTGGGAACAATCGGCGTGTCAGGAGCCGTGATGGTGGGCGCGGTCCTGGTGGTGGTTCGGGCTCTGCCGTCCTGGTTAGGCTTGTTCGCCGGTATTGGTGTCGGTGCAGGCGTTTTCTTCTTGGGTCTGCGAACTACCCGATCATTGGAAGAGGAGGACTGGGACCGCCTGCATCAGTGGGCGGAATTCTTGCCAAAGCCGATTCATAGAATTACGTTTCATCTTCTGGCACTGCAGCGTGGGCCAGAATCGGCGCCCGACGCGGCCATCGCGGCTTCGAGTGCAAACCAGTAAGAGGAGATCTGGAGACAACGATTTATTTGCGAAGTGGGCAGGCAGAGCTTGATTAACTGATATGGGTGTTGAGCGACAAGACGGCAGGCAATTCACGGATGATCTCTACGGCCAGCCGCGTGCCAGGGATCACCGCCTGGCCATCCGCAGGGTGCGATGACGAAGACAATGTTTGCAGGAAAGGGCGAGTTCCTAGCCGGCGGATTGTACTTAACGCGCGTCACGTCTCTGTTTGGCCATATGCCGGCACGGGATTCGCTGCTGGTCTTGAATTACCATCGGATCGGGGACCCCGAGAATGATCCTTTTGACCCCGGCGTGTTCTCGGCGACCGGCGACCAGTTGTGCGAACAGATTTCTTACCTGAAGCGCCACGTCTCGCTGGTGACATTGGAAGAGGCGCTGGCGTTTGTCGAAGGCACGCAGAAGGAGAAAACTCCCCGATGCCGTGTGTTACTGACCTTCGACGACGGCTACCTGGATAACTACCAGATGGCCTTCCCGATTCTACGTTCGTATGGCGTGCCCGGTGTGTTTTTCCTTGCCACGGGCATGGTAGGTTCCTGCTGCGTGCCATGGTGGGATCACATCGCCTTTCTGATGAAGACCGCCCGGCGGCCGCGATTTTCTCTTCACTACCCGGGCGATCTGGCTGTCGATCTGGTTGAGAACGGCATCGCAAAAACGCTGCGAGACGTCCTGCGGCTTTATAAGAGGCCTGGAAATGTCGATTCCCAGCGGTTCATTCAGGAACTGAAAGAGGCCGCAAAAGGGGACGATCTCCCAAGGTCTCTTCGGCGCTTTTTGAACTGGGACGAAGCGCGAGAGATGATCGCCCTAGGTATGGCCATCGGGTCGCACTCGCACTCCCACGCCGTGCTGACTCAACTGGACCCCAAGCACCAGAAACATGACTTGTCCCAGTCCCGCTCGCTCTTGAAGGAGCATCTCAACATCGAAGCCGATGTGCTGGCGTATCCGGTCGGAGCCCCAAGCAGTATTTCGGATGAAGCCCAGCAATCCGTCCGGGAGGTTGGCTATCGCGCCGCGTTCTCATCTTACGGTGGAACGAATTTGCCGGGAGTGACGCAGCCTTACGACATCAAGCGAGTCGGCGTCTGCCGCCAAAGCACCACTCGTTTTCAGGTTCGCTCCGGCATCTGCAGAATCACCGGACGTTATTGGCCCTGATGTCGCCGGTCGGCGCATCCGGGAGCTTCGCGGCAGGTCCCAGCGAGCAGGGCCGGGAACTCGCACCAATTCTTGGGTGGGGCGCCGGCGGGAAAGGGGCGGCAGCCCTTGTCCCTGCCGCAGCTCACAGTGGCCCGGAACGCGAACAACACCGTTAGGCGAACATCCAAGCGCATCTATTCCGAAACGAGAGCCGAGACCTGAATCGTGTCATATTTGGCACGCAGCTTGGCAATGGTTTCCGGGTCGGGAGGACCGCCCTTGGAGACAAGCTCAGCGAGTTCGTCGAAGTATTTCTCGTGACCCGGCGGCGAAGCGATCACTAGAATGCGGGCTGGAGTGGTTGCCGTGTTGCCGAAGGAATGCGGAACCCCAGGCGGCACGAACGCGCTGGCTCCCGGCCCGGCCTGCACCACTCGCTCGCCGCACCGCAAGTTCAGCTCCCCCTCCAGCACGTAAAAGGTCTCCTCAATCTTTGTGTGATAGTGAGCACCCGTATCGAATCCCGGGGCTACGAAGAACTCGAACAAAGAGCAGTGCTTGGAATGGTTAGCAGTGACCAGATAATCGATGCGGGTTCCGCGCAAGTCAACCCCGGCGGCCCGGCCATTTTGCAGGACAACCCCTTCCACCGACATTGCAGCCTCCTTCTCGCGGCTTTTGGGTTAGTATACACCGCGCCGTGTCGCAGCTGATCCCGGATCGCGGCGCATCGGTTCGCGCGGTTCCTGGGATGACACACGCACAGCCAGACTACTTGATCGACGTGGCATCTTGTTCAATCCCTAACCGCCTTTCGCAGTTTCTTCACGGCGCGGCGAACACAATCCACAGCGGCCGACCTCGAAATGTCGAGAGCCCGCGCGATCTCGTGATAGCGGAGCCCTTGAGCCCTCAGCTGCATACACTCGCGCTCCAGTTCCGGCAGGCGCAGCACTTCCTCTTCGATGATCCGGATCCGTTCGCTCTGGAGAGCCTGCTGCTCGGGATCGGGCGACGAATCGCCATGCGTCAAATCCGGCCGGCCTTCGTCTTGGCTTGTTGTATAGCGTTGATGCTCCCGCCGGCTGTCGATCCACAAATTGCGTGCCACACGGAACACCCACGCGCGCGCATCGCCGACCTGTAATCCGTCCTGAAGACTGCGGTAGAGGCGAAAGAAGGCTTCCTGAGTCAGTTCTTCGGCCAGAGAGTGCTGGCATCCCAATGAACGCAGGAACCGGAATACCGGGTCGCGCAATGCGAGGAACCATCGCTCCACTTCCTTCCTGAAATGGATCGAGCTTGGGTCTCGTGGCGCGATATGAACTTTTCCTCCCGCGTGGGACTCTCTTCTCGTGATTACCGATCGGGGCGACACAGGTGTTTCCTGTGTCCGGTTCCTGCCCTGGATATAGAGAAGCGCGTTCTCCTCTTTTGCGGTCATGGCAGGCGAACCTCTACCAATCGATGCCATGGTCTCGACCTCTACTTTCACTTGCGAAATTCCACGCCGGTTCGGATCACTGAAGCGCTTGAATTTGCAAGTCTTACCTAGAGTTTAGGAGTCCAAAATACAAAGCTGGGACGAAGGCGCGTCCGGCCGCTGGCGCGAAGAAACATGGCACACCGCATACCGATAGAGAACTCCCTAAGCAATCCTCCACTAACTGGTGGCTAATGAATTTTGCCGATTTCTTCAAACTTTGGCCATCCGGCCGTCTTCTCAAGTGAACTTAATTGTGCAGACCTTACTAACGGAGAATCCCCATAACATGAACATTCGACTCCTGTGCGGCTTCAGAGTGCCGATCCGGGTTGTGTTCGCACTACTAGCAGCATCAGCATTGCATGCCAATAGCACGTTTACGTTTCAAAATGGCTCCAATGGATATACCGGCGCGGCAGACGCGTCCATCAATACGCAATATTCTCAATACAACGGTGGTAATGGAGTCTCATGGAAGGGTGATCCGGCCGACCCGGAACTCGGCTGCTACACCACTACCGGGAGCGGCGCGTACTCCGTTCGATATGTGCTGAAGTTCGGGAGCCTTTCCATCCCCGCCGGATCGCAGGTAGTCTCCGCCACACTCGCTCTCTCCATCGATTCCTGGGATCCGAGCAGCGGAAATATTACCGGCTTCTATTTGAAAAACACCTGGAACCCGGCATCCAGCCGGCTTGGCTGGCTGCACAAGGACGCGACTACCGACTGGGCCGGCGCAGGAGCCTCTTCCTCAGGAGTCGATACGGTTGCCGGCAAGAGCTTCCAAGTTCCAGCCCTTCGGCCGATCGGACCGCAGACGGTGACGATCGGCCTGGACACCGCTGTGGTGCAATCGTGGGTCAACAGCGGCGCCGCCAATCAGGGGATCATGCTGGTAAATAATGTCCCCGGTGAAATCATGAGGCCGGTCAGCACTGCTGGCACACAGAGCATGCGGCCGAAGCTGACCATCGTGGTCGCTTCCGCTGCCCCCGCCGTCAGCGTGACCGTCTCTCCTACAACGGCGACGGTGCAGGCCGGCGCCCAGCAGCCGTTCGCGGCCACAGTAACAGGGTCTTCGAACACCGCCGTGACGTGGACCGCCACGGGCGGCGCCATATCGTCAACCGGCGTCTACACGGCGGGCGCCACCACCGGTAACTTTACCGTCACCGCTACCTCCGTAGCCGATCCAACCAAATCGGCGGCCGCCACCGTTACCGTACAACCAGTTCCGGTTGTGCAGGTTTCGGTCGCGCCCACCAGTGTCACCTTGCAACCGGGCCAAACCCGTCAGTTCACTGCGACCGTCACTGGCAACGCTAATACCGCGGTCACCTGGACTGCCACCGGTGGAACCATAACATCCGCGGGCATCTATACCGCAGGGACAGCGGCGGGAACATTCAGCGTAACCGCAAAATCTGCGGCGGATCCAACCAAGACCGCGAGTGCGACCGTGATCGTGCCGCCTGCGGTGACGGTGAGCGTCTCACCAACATCCGCGGTTCTGCAGCCGGGGCAGACGCAGCAGTTTACCGCCACCGTGACAGGCAGTTCCAACACCGCCGTGACATGGACGTCGACCGGCGGAACCATCTCCAGCGCCGGTCTGTTCACAGCAGGGTCAACGACAGGCAGCAACTTTGTTGTCACCGCAACCTCAGTTGCCGATTCCACGAAAGCTGCTTCAGCACAGATTACTGTCCAGCCTGCCGCTACCATCTCGACCCTCCCCCCGGTGCCGCGCCAGTTTGATGGAGCGTATGTAGTGATTCAGAGCCCCGTATCGGGCATGCACTTCACGGCTCCTGCGACAATCCGCATCTACGCCGACCCGTACGACATCAATGCACCGGATCCCGACGCGCTGACGGTCAACTTCCTGATGAACGGGCAATCCGTCGGCACCTTCACAGGAAGCGGGGACCAGAACGGGTATTTCGCTCTGACCGTGAATAACCTCGCTGCCGGGACGTACGCGCTCACCGCTCAAATCACCACGACGCAGAACCAAACTGTAACCAGCGCACCGGTGAGGATCTTCGTTGATAATCCCGCGCCGTCGTCCGGACCAATCTTCAACCTGACTTCGGATGTGGTGCTTTCCGGATCCCAGAATGCTACCTATGCGGGAACCGCAGACAATCACTGCGCGATCAATGGGAACGGCTTCCAGATTCGCTCTGCGGCCGGATTTACCGGTTCGTTGACGATCAGCAACTGCGACATTCGCAACCTGGGCACGGCCAGCAATCCTGCCGTCGCTGTGACCATCAACGGCTCGGGTTCCGTTCAATTGACGGGCAACGTGTTCGACACATTCGGAACGGTCTCCATCGGGGCGAACGATCAGGCGCAAGCGATCGTCCGCAATAACGAGTTACGGGAGAACACGCTCGTGCCCGTCACCTCTCTCCCCACGGACTACAGCGACGCCACTCTCCCGGTCTTCTATGCATCCGGCAACTCCTCCGCGCAACAGTATTTCCAGGGTAATAACGTCGGGTTATCTACGGTGCTGTTCGAGGGGACGCGGAACTGGCTGATCGGTGGAAGCACCGATGCCGAGAGTAACGTTTTGATGGGGGTGCGATGCGGATTCACGATCCACGAATCGTCGAACATGGTGCTGCGCGGCAACTACAGCCAGCACAATTATCCCCACCGCATGTCCCAGGGACTGAACTTCGAGTTGCAGGGCGACGGTTTCCTGGCGGAACACAACGTGATCCGCAGCTCGTCCTGGCCGGTGCGCGGCATGGGCGGCGAACTCCGGTACAACCTCATCGACGGAAGCAGTAACTCCGACCAGATCTTTCAAGCTCCGATGAGCAACATCAACATCCACCACAACGTGTTCGCGTTTACCGTCAGTCAGACTTACTACAGCCCAGGAGCCGGCGTGAAGCTGATCTACAACGTGGACAACGTCCAGTTTCACAACAACGTCATGGATGGCGGCGGCGCCTTTATGGGTTTTTCCGGGAGTCCCATTTCGGTCACTGATGGCTCGTTCCTGGGAAGCTTGCGCAACAACGTCTTCTACAATTTCGCGGGGCTGGCCGGTGGACCGGTGCTGGCGGGGGATTTCGACGAATCGGCCAATCCACCGCTACCGAGGCTTCGCTATTCCGACTACAACGATTTTTTCAATCCAGATGCGCCCAACCAGACGAACTACGGATTGGCAGTCATCGGAGTAGCGCCCGGCGCCGCCGGCAACGGTCTGCATGACCTGGGCGGGTTCAACGGCCACATGAATCCCAAGTTCACCCAACCTACGGCGATTCCGTTCCCATTTCTACCTGAGGATATTTGGAGCCGCACTAAGAAAGTCTCCGATATTCTGGGTACCTACCGTTCGATGTATTCGCCGGCTCCGGGCAGCCCGCTGATCGGCGCGGGGGATCCGCAAGACGGGCCGGGAGGCAATATCGGCGCGGTGGGTAACGGCGAGCCTGCCGACCAGTTCGGCAAGTTCGGCGACGGCGTCAGCGCGCCGCTCGCGCCCGTCATCGATAGTTTCACAGCAACTCCTGCCACCATCCAGTCCGGACAGAGTGTCACGCTGAGCTGGTCGGTATCCGGCGCAGCCGCGCTGAACATAGCTCCGGGACCAGGAACCGTCACGGGCAGTTCGGTGACGGTCACCGCTGGCGCAACTACCACTTATACATTGACCGCTACGAACACCGGCGGTTCCGTGACTTCGACTACCACCGTTACGGTCACCACCGGGACAGTCGTTGCAGTGAGCATCTCGCCGGGCTCCGTGTCGCTCGGGACCGGCGCTACCCGCCAGTTCACAGCCACCGTTACAGGGGCCAGCAATCCGGCGGTGACGTGGACCGCGACAGGCGGTACGGTGTCCTCTTCCGGCCTTTTCACCGCCGGCGGCACAACCGGCTCGTTCACTGTAACGGCCACGAGCGCTCAGGATTCGAGCAGGAGCGCGTCGGCTACCATCACCATCACGCCACCGCAACCGGTCGGAGTCAGCATTTCTCCGGCCAGCACAACCGTGTTTACGAATGGCACCCAACCGTTCTCGGCAACCGTTACGAACGCATCGAATACGGCTGTGACGTGGACCGCGACGGGCGGCACGGTGTCCTCGGCTGGCCTCTACACCGCCGGCGGCGTAACGGGCTCGTTCACAGTGACGGCCACGAGCGTCCAGGATTCGACTAAGAGCGCCTCCGCGCCCATCACGATCGCGGCTCCATCCGCGGGAAATGCGCATCCCCGAATCATTCTTGATGCGCCAACTCTCGCCACACTCCGCAGCCGTGCCCAAGCAAGTACGGCGGAATGGACCGCGTTGAAGTCGATATGCGATTCCTATGTGGGCGGCACCGTTGAATTCATCAATGGGAATGACTACCCGGACCGCCCGAACGTGGGTGAAGGATATGAAGGCAGCGGATACAGCGACGCCTTGATGCCCCTCGGCCTCTGTTATCAGACGACTCTTCTCTCCGATCCCACCGCCGCCGCGAAGTACGCAACGATGGGGGTCGCGATCCTCATGGCCATGTCGGACCCCGCCAATCAGACCGCGGACGATTGCAACTGCGCAGTCCCGCTGCGCGACTACGGGTACGGTATTCGTAATTTCGGCGTGGCCATGGGTATTGGATACGATTGGTTCCACGATCGAATGAGCCCGGCGCAGTTGACGCAACTACAGACGGCGCTCGGCCAGTGGTTCACGTCTTTCGAGACAGACAGTTTCGAATACGATCATCCGCAAGGCAATTACTTCGCGGGATACTACGCAGCGAAATGCATGGCCGCCCTTGCCGTCCAGGGAGACAGTCCGCTGGGCGACACGTGGTGGAATGACTGGTACAACAACCAGCACCTGGGACGGGTTGCTCCATATTACAGAGCCAATCTAGCCGGGGGAGGATGGACCGAAGGTTACTCGCAATACGGCATTCTGGCAACCCGCAATCAGTCGCTGCCGGCGCTGGCCGTGAAAACGGCCAAGGGCATCGATCTGATCCAGGTGGGCAATCCCCAGTCGTCGTACACGTACCCATTGGACAACCCACGCTGGCTCATGGCTTTCACGTGGCCCACACGCGATCTTGTGGACGATCGCGGTGAACTTTATAGCACCGGTGACCCGCTAATCTGGCCCGGCACCGGCCGGCTCGATACCTATCGGTTCTCCGCCGGTATACTCGCCATGCTGGGAGATCCGATGGCGCCGATGATGCATAAGTATGCGCGCGATGCCAAGACGGCTCTCGATGCGCTCGGAGTCGGAGATACCACGGAGTGGATCGACTTCCTCTTCTGGGATCCGGCGGCTCCCGAAACTTCGGACTATTCTAGCCTGCCAATCTCCTACCTGGCTCCCGGGATGGGTGGGATGACGGCCCGTTCGGACTGGTCGACAAGTGCGACGTTCCTCTCATTTATGGCGGGTCCGTACATCAACAATCCCGCCGCCGGTCATGAATCCTTCGACAAAGGATCGCTGGCGATCCAAAGAAACAAGAACCCGCTGGTGGTGAACGCCGATGCCTGGCTGACTCACGACCCCAATGGCGATCCGGGTTGGAGCGCGGGTTTTGACGACCGCTACGGCAATTGGAACGTTAATCATCT
The DNA here is from genome assembly GCA_035516375.1 of Bryobacteraceae bacterium. Taxonomy (GTDB): domain Bacteria; phylum Acidobacteriota; class Terriglobia; order Bryobacterales; family Bryobacteraceae; genus PSRJ01. The sequence goes on along the minus strand of DATJAK010000117.1, from coordinate 9,334 downwards.
GATCGGCAATCGCACTTTCTTCAACACCTTCCAGGTGCGTCAGTTAGACGGTCAGGGTAACCTGGTCGCTCCCTACGGCCAGAGTGCGGCTCAGCGCTCGGACGGTGCGCGTACGAAAATTGGTCGCTTTGAAGACGGTGGGTCGTACGTGTTGACGGTGGGTCAATACCTCGAGGATATGTATTATGCCTTCCATGACCCATCCACTGGGCAGCCTACCATCTGCTCCGGTGCGCCCTCTCCGGTGACGTCGTTGTCGCGGCAGATCGTGTACCTGCGTCCGTCGCAATTTGTGGTGTACGACAGAAGCGGTATTTGCGATGCTTCGCTCGATCAATATCTGGCGTTCCACTTCCCGGCCAATCCAGTGGAAGTGACTGCTCCAGCCCCTGGACAGCATCGCTTCGATGTAGTCAACGGGCAATTCGCCGGCTCGATGACCACCATCCTTCCGGCTAACGCGGCCACCGTCACCACAGACCACCTGGCGCCCGATTCGGCGACGTGGAACAAAGTGTGGCGGACCGAGATCCGCGCAACGGATGCCCCCACGGCCACCCGCCTCTGGATGACCGTTTTCGATCTCGCACCGACGTCCGCGCAAGTCGCCTCGGCGACCGGCGTCAACGTCACGGGCGGATCGGCAGTCGGAGCGCTTCTGGCGTCGCCCACAGGCAATAGCGTAGTGATCTCCGGCACCGCTCAGGTTGGAACCGCGATCGCGGGACCGATCAGCTACACCGTGCCCGCAGCGGCGACGCGCCACGTGATTACCGACCTGGCGCCGTCAACGGGATATACCGTCTCAGTTTCCGTGTCGGGCGGGAACCATGGCGTGACCGTCACACCCGGCGGAATCTCGTCCGCCACTGCCAACGGAGTCCTGTCGTTTTCAGTTACAGCAGGAGGAGTATTGCAGCCGTAGAGACCTGGCAAAGTGACAACGGGGCCTGCGAAGAATACCGCCGGCCCCTTCGGGCAGGATCGCCGACTTGCTCTTCCGCCGTTGGAGCAGTCACGCTTTGAATACCGCCGCCCTCACGGGTGGAATCAGATCCACAATCGCCGCCGGGTGCGGTGCTTCACCTTGAAGCGAGCGGGCTCGCTGTTCTTCGACCGGATTTAACACCCGTTTGGGTCGGTGTGGAGGCCAGTGAAAACACGGTCGGTCAATTGCGTTGGCCGGGTAGTTGCAGAACAGCACTGAGGAGGTTCCTATGGCAGTCGGTAACGAAGCAAACACAACCGATCAGAAGAGCCATCCGATCCTCGTTATTCTCCGCGACGGAACAACTATGGCGTGCGAGGGCTGGATCGAAGAGAATCCAAATGGCAGCATAACCATTCATGATGCGAACGGCACGAAGAACATATTGCTGAAAGACCAATACCGTGAATGGCACTTTGGGGACGGGTATGCCCAGAGCCATTCCGCATCCCAATCTTCAAGCCTTGAATCAAGCTGCCGGGTTCATTTCAATGGCCGCGCACCCAAGATGAGAATGTCCACCAGTCTCCGCGCGCTTTGCTGCCAGTCAGGGCTGGTCGCGACATTGGCGACGCCCACAAGAGCCCACAGCAGATCGATCGCGTCAATGTCCTTGCGTATGTCACCGCTCTTCATCGCCCGCTTCACGAGCGCGCCAAGCGCTTCATGGATCTGGCCATGGAACGCCTCGAATACTTTCTTGGGGTCGCCCACCAGCGTGTTCAGCACGGGGGCGATAATCTGCTTCGTTTCGACCGCGTCAACAAACAACAACAACCAGGCTCGCAGGGCCTCCACCGGGGGCAAGGTGTTCGCGAACTTTCGCTCCGCTGCGGCTAGCTTTTCCATCTCGGACCGGTAAACCGCCACGAGGAGTTCCTCACGCGTTGGAAAGTGGCGATACAAAGTTCCCGGACCAACACCTGCTTTTTTGGCGATCTCTTCCAGGCTCGCGCTCGCGCCTGACCGGGTGAACTCCTGCTTCGCTACTTCCAGGATGCGTTCGCGGTTCCGCTGCCCGTCCGCGCGCGGCTTTCTGTCTGTAAATTCACGAGCTTTCACAGCCATCAAGAAAAACTCTTGCAACCGGAGGATGCCTCCGCTAATCTAGGAACTATACGGAGGCTCCCTCCGTTTGTAGCAAGTTAGAGACGGCTCGTCAAGATCGTTGGCGTACAAATGCGCAACCCGACCGGGCCGGAAGGAGAATAGAGTATGCGTATCTTTGTCACCGGAGCTACCGGCTTTATCGGTTCTGCCATCGTTCGAGAGCTCATTAACGCGGGCCATCAAGTGTTGGGCCTCACGCGCTCGGAGGCCGGCGCCAAGTCGCTTATCGCCGCGGGCGCTCAGGTTCATCGAGGCGATCTTGCCGGCATCGAAAGCCTGCGCAAGGGGGCGGCCATGTCGGACGGCGTGATCCACACAGCGTTCATTCACGATTTCTCGAGGTTCCAGGAAGTTTGCGAGGTAGACAGGCGTGTCATTGAGGCATTGGGCGCGGCGCTGGCCGGCTCCGACCGGCCATTGCTCGTCACCTCCGGAACGGGTATGGCAAACAGTGCGCCGGGCCACCCTGCGACAGAGGAAGATGCGCCGGAGAGCTCTCAGGCGATTCCACGGGTCGCTTCGGAGCAGGCGGCGGCTGCGGTCGCGGCAAAGGGCGTGCGCGTGGGGGTGCTGCGCCTTCCGCAAGTTCACAACACCCTCAAGCAAGGGCTCGTCACTTATGCAATTGAACTCGCTCGCCAGAAGGGCGTATCCGCCTATGTGGGCGAGGGACGGAATCGCTGGCCGGCGGTGCACGTACTCGATGCGGCTCGTCTCTACAGGCTGGCGCTGGAGAAGCTGGAAACAGGCGCGAGGTATCACGCAGTTGCCGAAGAGGGAGTTCCTCTGCGCGACATCGCGGAAGTCATCGGTCGAGGCCTGAAGATGCCGGTCGTTTCCGTATCCCCGGATGAGGCCTCGGCCCATTTCGGATGGCTCGGCGCGTTCGCCGGTCGAGACCTTCCGGCCTCAAGCGCGCTCACCCAGGAACGGTTGGCATGGCGCCCGGCCGGGCCTGGATTGATCGCCGATCTCGAACAAATGCGCTATCACGAAACTGATACTGTCGGCGCATCTGCGGCGCGCCGCGCCTAAGCTTTGGGAAGATCAAACGATGCAAATCAAAGATCACGTTTTCATTGTCACGGGCGCTTCGTCGGGGATCGGCCTCGCGACGGCGATCGCGCTGTCTGATCGCGGCGCGAAAGTCGCCCTGCTCGCTCGCAGCACCGATGCGCTGCAAGAATTGGCGCAGCAGCTTCCAGGCAGCCTGCCTGTCACCGCAGACATGACGCAGTTCGATCGACTGCGGGAAGCCGTAGGAGCCGTGCACCGGCATTACGGCCGCATCGACGGTCTCGTAAACAATGCAGGACGCAGCTATGCGGCCACAGTAGAGGAGATCGATCCCGCGCTTTTTAACGAAATCTTCCACCTCAACGTGTTGGGGCCGATTGTCGCGATGCAGGCTGTGATTCCGCTGATGCGGGAGCAAGGCGGCGGAAGCATCGTGAACATCAATTCGGGGACTGCGTTCATGACTGTTCCGCAATACAGCGTTTACTCGTCTTCAAAGCGCGCGCTTCTTGGATTCAGTCTCACGGCACGTGCCGAGTTGGAAAAGGACCGCATCGTCGTCAGTGAGATCTACCCGTTCATCACGGCGACGAACTTTGGCAAGAACAGGATGGGGAATCCGGCCGGCGGCGGACCGTCTTCCAATTACGCTGAGGGCGACAAGCCCGAATTCGTCGCCGGCCTCGTTCTCAAAGCGATCGAAGAAGGACAGGCTCAGTATTTCGCGAATGATCGTCTTCGCAAAATGGCCGGGGTCGCGGCCTAGGAGATGCGCCGCACATGCGCCGGATCTCCATCGCGAGGCAATCGCACTGAGGATGCAAAAAGGAGATTGCTATGCAAGACAGACCCGTCGCCCTGGTCACCGGGGCTAACAAAGGAATCGGTCTTCAAATCGCAAAGGATCTCGTGGCGCACAGCCTCACCGTGCTCGTCGGGTCGCGAAACCTTGAGCATGGGGAAGCGGCCGCGAAAAGCATCGGGGCGAATGCCCGCGTCCTCCAGCTCGACGTCACGAATCAGGCCTCCATTACCGCCGCGGCAGGGCGCATCCGGAACGAGTTCGGCCGTCTCGACGTGCTCGTGAACAACGCAGCCATCTCGCATGCGGGCAAGCCGGAAGGCCGCTTGAGGAGATGGCGAAGTCGGGCCGCCTGAGCGGCGCGTCTCTGGAAGAGGTGCGCGCTGTGTTCGAGGCGAACATATTCGGCGTCATCGCGCTCACACAAGCGATGCTTCCACTCCTTCGCGAAGCGCCGGCGGGACTCATCGTTAACGTCTCCAGCACCAGCGGCTCGCTGACGTTGAACTCGGACCCGAAGAACCCGCACCGTTCGATGTTCGGCGCCTACTCTCCATCGAAGACGGCGCTCAACGCGATCACGCTCGCCTTCGCTTTGGCCCTCGAATCGGCAGGCATCAAGGTCAACGCCGCGTGTCCGGGCTTCACCGCGAATGAGCTCAACAACTTCCAGGGCACGCGCACCGTCCAACAAGCCGCACGTGAGCCCGTGCGCCTCGCGCTCCTCGACGCGAACGGTCCGACGGGCACGTTCTCGAACGAGGACGGCCCGCTCCCGTGGTGATCTATTCTCGAACGCGTGGGTGAAGGAATGGGTCGCGCGTTTTGCTCGTGCCCCTCGTGGATATATCAACTGCGCCATATGCGGCCGCCTCGGGGCCAGAAGGCGTCCCAGCCGAACAATCTCGTTCGACAGTCATTCGCTCAATCAGTGCGAGCCAGCGGGCGGACTTGCCCTTTGGTTTTGTTTGCGCCGCAATCTATGATGTGTGCCGCTGATGCGTACACGAACACGAGCGCGACACCATCCGACGGCACGTGGCCGGTTAAAGTACCTCGCGGCGAACTTTAAGAGCCAGCTTTCCGATTCCGCCAAGCGCACCGCGCCCTAATTCAACACCGCGTGAGCAGGCGATGCGCCGGTTCGCTTCGCAGATTCCGATTCGTCGAAAAGGGATGGGGGATCAATCGCGAGGAATCGCAGGTCTACAACTCGGGTCTCAGCGGACCAAAGGGGCGGGAAGAGGAAGAGTTTCTTCAATTGTCACGGGCGTCCCGTTTCGATAGACGTTGAGGTAAAGCGGCTTGCCGTCTAATTCGCCGGTGCTGTCGAACTTGTAACGGCCGTTGGCCCCTTCCCATGCGTCCATATAACGGATGGCATAGGAGAGATCGAGCGGGTTGGCGGAACCCGTGGCCTTCACTGCCCTCGCCAGGATGTAGAGCGCGTCATACCCTTGCGCGGCCCACGCATCGGGTGGCCTCCCAAATCGCGCCTGGAACTTGCGGACGAACCCCTGGTTTTTCGCGCTGGGCGAGTCGGAGCTATAAAAATCGAAGTACATTGCGCCCTCCAACGCTCGACCGGCTCGCGCGCGCATCTCGGGCGTATCGCTGAAGGCCCCAATGATTTCCGTTTTGATGCCGACCGCGCGCGCCATGCGCAGGAAGTCTCCCGCCAGCGGTTCCAGCCCCGCAAAAAAGATCAGGTCCGCGTCAACCCCCCTCAGCTCACTGACCGGTAGACGGAAGTCGGCGCGCTCACGGGCATACGACCATTGGTAGACCAATGGAGTATCCAGAGCGTCCAGCGCGATTTCATACTGATAGGCCAAATCTTCCCCGTAGCCGCCTTCTTCCCAGAGCAGAGCGACTTTCCGGTGACCGCGTTCTACCGACATACGCGCGAGCGAGCGACCGATCTTGTCGCTGGAGAGAATGGTGCGCACAATGTAGTTGAAACCGGTGGCAGTCATGGCAGTGTTGTTGGCGCCGACTATCAGATGGAGCAACCGGCTGGACTCGTATATCGTTGAAGCCTTCACGGCTTCGCTGTCGTCATAGTAACCGATTACCGCGCTCATCTCCGGGTTATCGGAGAATTCGAGGGCGATGCCCTTGGCTTTCTCCCAATCGAAACCGTCATCCCGCAGGACCAGGCGAATCGGAATGCCGCCGGCCAGACCGCGGGCATTGATTTCGTCCCGCGCCAATTGAAGACCGTCAGCCATGCCGTCCTGGTTCTCAGCAAAGGGCCAGCAGACTCCCACCAAAATCTCTTTCGGCCGCCGACTGAGAGCGCGGAATCTCCGCTCTCCCATCCGATCTGACGAACGCCATTGAGGCAACAGAAAATACACCAGCAGTCCGACCGACAACGCCACGAGGAAGAGACGTTTCTTCATACCTTACTGCCCTAATATCAGCGGCAAACCGTTCTTGCCTTCACCGATCACAACCACTTTGGAGTTGGGCGACTTGGCCAGTTCCTGGGTTGCCTGAATCCCGTGCCACGCAAGTACCGACGGGGTGAGACTGCTATTGATCGTATCGTTATAGAGTTTGATGCCCGCGGATTCGAGGCGCTTGCGGTCGGATTCCTTGCTCGCTATCGACAGCCGGTAGACGTATTCCTGGTCAACCTGCTGTTGGGCCATTTTGGCCTCAATGGCGTCGGAGATCCGAACGGGCAACTTGATGCTCTCAATCGGCACATCGTCCAGAGCCACGAAGCGTGCCGCCAGGTGTGTCTTTGAGACCACGCTCACGCGTTCCTGGATGGCCTTCTGGGTGGCGTAGATCTCTTCGGGTTTGTACTGTCCGAACACGGTTCGCATGACCGACCGAATCTCCGGACGCACGATCACATTCACGTAGTCGGGTCCCACTCGTTGGTGGAGCAGAGGGAGTGTGTCTTTCTCCAGGTAATAGCGCACTGAGTAGCGCACCACGACCGTGAGACCGTCCACCGTCAGGACGTCGATCGTGTCGATGAACTGCTGCTTGCGAACGTTGTAAACGTACATCTTGTTGAACGGTAGGATCACGTGCGCGCCCTCGCGGTAAACGGTGTCGATTTGTGTGCCGCCACCCAGCCACCGCCACAGGACGCCGAGTTCGCCAGGCTGGATCGAGATCACGATCCGATTGAAGAACAAGACCAAAAAGAACGCCAGGAGAAATGTCAGCAGGATCAGGTACGGAGCGTGATGCCGGGCGAAGGTGATCGAGCGCCGGTATTGCCGGGCGGCCCAGTCACTCATCACTGTCATTCCTCACGCACCGCAAGAGCCAGCCTGCCGTTCGTTCGGCGCCGCCCGGCCGATGGGTCGCCGTTGTGCCGTTGGGAATGCAGGGAAATTGCAGCTGAGGCGCCTGGAGCCAAGTCGGTGTCGCGCGTGCATCAGACCTTACGCGGTGCCGCGAAATACATAAACAGCAGGCCGAGTATGGGGGTGATGAGGACTGAAAAGAAGAGAAAACCCCAAAACCCGATGCGCCGGTGCCGTCCCGCGAACCCCGCCACTACGCATAACGCCATGTAGGCTATTACAAATGAAACGATGTCCATGAGGTTTTACGCGGGGGACTCGGACTTCTTGTCCCTCCCCAGGTTGGTGGCCACTTTTCTACCTTCGGCGAACTGCGCCCGAAAATACTCCTTGACCTCCTCCGGGTGGAAGTTAAGGAATGTGCCGCCCGACTCAAAATGCTGGATGAACACCATACCGAGCGCCCAAGTATATCCGCCGGTGAACACTGCCATTGCCGGTATACCAGCGAGCGAACCCACCAGCGGAAGCGATTTCAATACGCTGCCGAGCCAGCCAAACGCCATCGCATGCGGAAGCACAAAGCCAGCCAAGGAAGCGATGGCCGCCTTTCCGAGGTTGGCCTTAAACGGGACGCCATAGACCTTCGAAAGCTCGGCGAGCATTTTCAGTTGCACGCCTGAAACCACGACCCAATCCACGTACGGAACCGGCATCAGCCCGGCCGCCATGGAAAACCACATGTAGTTTTTGGTTACTTTAAAGGCTTCTCTTTGCCTTTCAGTTACGGTTGTTTCTGTTTCGGCCACAGGTGCTGCTCCCTTTTTGACCCTCTATCGATTGGACACACCGATACGGTAGATAGTTCTCACAGAAATATCGGATTTTTTTTCGGGAACCACCTGAGACATTCCGGCGCGACAACCGGTCTCCGCATTTTGCGACAAGCCGCCAGCTCACGGCATTAGCCCGGTACCTCAGATTTCTCCTGGGCATTCATGGTTGTGGCCATCTTTCGCCCTTGCTGGAACTGCGCTTTGAAGTACTCCCGGACTTCGTCCGGATTGAGGTCCAGCAGTGTGCCTCCGGTCTCGAAGTGCTGGATGAACACTTTGCCCAGAGCCCAGGTCGTGGGTCCGGAGATCAGCACCATCGTGGCGCCGCCGACCCAGTTGGTCACCAGAGTCGATTTCAAGAAGGGGACAACCACTCCGCACGAGACTCCACCCGGCACAAGGGAACCGACCGGCGAGCCGATCACCGCCTTCCCGCTGTTTGTCTCGAACGGAAACCGGAATTCGCCACCCTTCCGTGGCTTAGGCTGGCTCTCCGGCTTTGGTTGTTCCGTTCATCCTCTTTCCATCCTCGAATTGCGCTTTGAAGTACTGCCTTACTGCGTCTGGGTCCAGGTCGAGGAAGGTGCCGCCGGACTCGAAATGTTGGATGAACACTTTGCCCAGCGCCCAAGCCGTCGCGCGGGACATCAGCATCATGGTGGCTCCGCCAATGAGGAACACCCCCGGAACACCCTTCAACAACGTGAGAGCCGTACCGTACGAAACTGCGCCCGGGACAATGGAACCGACCAGCGAGCCGATCACCGCTTTACTGCGGTTTGCTTGAAACGGAACGCCGTAAATGTCTGAGATCTCAGCGAGCATCTTTAATTGCACGCTCGAAACCGCGATCAAATCCAACCATGGAAACGGGACCAGTCCGGCTCCCATGGACCACCACATGTACCTGTCGACTGTCTTAAGGGCTTTCTGTTCTTTTTCGGTCAAAGCTGTTGCCTCCTCTCGTTCACCGTCCACTCTGGACAAATATCGATATGCCGATACCGTAGGAAGTCTTCGCAGAAGTATCGGATTTTTTTCAGGCGGTACTGAACAGGACAGCACGAGACGCTAGGAGGCTGCTGAAAAGCCCAAGAACCGCTTGCTACGCGCGCGGCTCGGAAACGCGGCATCGAGTTCACAGGCAGTTTCCGAGCCGGTAGAGTACGAGAGAGGGCGACGCCAAATTGCGCGACCCGCTCTCCCCTCGTCGAACCGGAGATGCAGATTTCCCACGTCCGGCTCTCCTGAAAGCTCTCGCCTCAAGCATGCGCACTACCCGACAGACGGATCAGCCCCAACCGCGCCA
>DATJAK010000116.1:0-4136 GCA_035516375.1 Bryobacteraceae bacterium | reverse complement strand
TGGCGTGATACTGGAAATACCCCCGCACCACCTGTTGCAGCCACTGCACGGTTCCCTGCACACGCTCGTGCATTCGCATGCGCAGCTTGGCTCGAATATCCTTCAGCTTCGCTGCCATCCTTTTGCCGACCGTCTTGCGGTGCACCTCGAAGTTGCCCGTTTGGTGATTGGTCCCACAGATGTGGGTGAAACCCCAAAAGTTGAAGGTCTCCGGTTTCCCCTCTCCTCGCTTCTTCCGGCGCTCAGCGGCATAGCGCCCGAACTCGATCAGGCGCGTCTTCTCTGGGTGTAGTTCCAGCCCGAATTTCCGCAGCCGTTCCCGGAACTGCTCCAGGAATCGCTCCGCTTCTTCCCGGTGCTCGAACCCCAGTACGGCGTCGTCCGCATATCGCACCGCAATGACATCACCGTGCGCCTGCTTGTTCCGCCACGCCTCCACCCACAGATCCAAGACGTAATGCAGGTAGAGATTCGCAAGCACTGGCGAAATGACCGCCCCTTGCGGACTCCCTTCCTTCGTCTCGCTCCACTGACCTTGCTCCATCACCCCCGCCTTCAGCCATTTTTGGATCAGGCGGACGATCCGCTTGTCTCCGATCCGATGTTCCACAAACTGGACCAGCCAACTGTGCTGGAGCTTGTCGAAGGAAACCGCCACACACTACCCACCATCAGGCCTTCCGGAGGTACTCCGGCAAGCGCGCATGCCCGGCGGTTTGCAGTTCGTTCTCATTCTGCCCGACGGAAGTAAGTCGCTTATTCCCGCCGACTGGACGGACTTTGAGAATCCTTCCGGCGCACCGCAGGATTCTCAGCTTGTCGGCTCGCTAGATGACCTCCTGCGTCTTCGTGGCCTTACTGATGCTCTCCTGCGCCGCCCCGCTGACTTGCCAGTAAGATCTGGGACAAGCCGGGAGGGCCATGCCGCAACTGAATCTGAACTTCAACGACATCCCGATTCCGGAGACGCACCTGTGGGACCAGTTCGACGAAGGCCAAAAACGCGTCGTCATCGAGACGCTGGTGCGCCTCCTTGTCAAAGCGACCGTGGATCGGCGCCAGGAGCGGATCAATGACTGATCCTTCCAAAATCAAACCCTCCCACACCCAGCGCGCCGCTTACGTTTACATTCGCCAGTCCACGCCGGGCCAGGTCGAACACAATCGCGAGTCCACCGCCCGCCAGTACGAAGCCCGGACCGCACCAGGCGGGAGGGGCAGTGAGAGAAAGGTCGGCGCTATTGCAAGGCATCGTCACTTGCGGACACTGCGGCCGCCGTCTGCATGTTCACTATCGCGGCCGGAACTCGACGCCGGGCTATCACTATTGTGGCAAGGATCTGGTCAATGGCCGCGGCGTGTACTGTCTCAACGTTGGCGCGACAGTGATCGAGCAGGCGGTGGCTGATGCTTTTCTCCAGGCCATCACTCCAGCAGCGATCGAAGCCACACGTCTGTCCCTCGAAAAGCTGCAAGCGAACCATGATGCCGCTCTGTCCCAATGGCGTTTGGAAGTGGAGCGCACCCGCTACGAGGCGGAGCGGGCCGAACGCCGCTATCGGACCGTGGAGCCCGAAAACCGGCTGGTCGCCCGCGGGCTCGAAACTGAATGGGAGAACCGTTTGCGCGACCTTGTTGCCGCGGAGATGGAACTGCGGCGACGGGAGCAGCAGCGCCCCAGTACAATCAGCCCCTCACAGCTCCAGGCCATCCAGAGACTCGGCTCCGACATTCGTCAGGTGTGGACCGCAACGACGACCACCGACCGCGACCGCAAGGAGCTTCTGCGCACTTTATTGGAAGAAGTGAGTTTGAGTCTCAAGCGGTCCGAAGGCCGCGCGCACCTCACTCTGCGCTGGCGCGGAGGCGCGTTCACCACATTGGATGTTGCCGTCCCAAAGTTCAAGCCGATGGGACCGCACACCGATGAAGACACCATCTCACTGCTTCGGCGCCTAGCAGCGCTCTATCCCGATGAAGTGATCGCTGGAATCCTGAATCGTCAGGGACGCAAAACAGCTACCGGCGAACGCTTCACCGCTAACCAGGTCGGCAGTCTGCGGCGCTATCGCAATATTCTGCGATTCCAACCGCCGGCTGAACCGCCCAACGCGGAATTGGTTTCGATTCGAAAAGCAGCCCAGATTCTCGGCATGAACACCTCTTCGATCCACCGCTGGCTGGCAGATGGTTTCATCGCCGGTGAGCAGGTCACTCCGGGTGCACCGTGGCAGATTCGAATCACCGATGAGTTGCGGGCGCGCATCGTGCAGCAGGAGCCACCGGACTATCTGCCGATGCTGGAAGCTACCCTCAAACTCGGCGTTTCGCGGCAGACGGTGTTGCAGCGTGTAAAGCGCGGCGAACTCGAAGCTGTTCTGGTGCGGCAGGGCCGGCGTAAACTGAGCTCGTTGGGCCGCGCCACGAGGATTACGAACTCTTCTTCACCACCAAGTCGAACGGCATCCCCATAAAGTCGCCCGTCAACTTGATCTGCTCTTTGTCCACGACCCCTTTGTAACTCAGCAGGATCGCCATGCCCCCGAAATCGAGGGTGACTGTAAAAGAAATATTGTTGCCATCGACTTTTCCGTCTTTGATCGCGACGTCTTTTCCGTCCAGCCCCGCCATCGAGCCATTGAGCATGGCGCCATCGGCTTTGAAGGTGAAGGACTGCGGGAAATCGCCATTCGGCGTCGAAACGGTTCCGGCCCATTTGCCGTCGACATCCGCGGCAAACGCGGAAACTGCCATCAACACCAGGACCACTGCCAGGGTAAACGCTTTCATGTAAGGCGCTCCTTGAAAACTTTTGGCGAACTCCACAACGCTGAAGGTATTCATGGATTATACATGGTAGAAGCACATGAACGGAAAAACAGTTGTGATCACGGGTGGGACATCCGGTATCGGCCAGGTTGCCGCTGAGAGGCTCGCCGGCATGGGAGCTCGCATGGTTCTGGTGGCTCGCGATCGGGCGCGCGCGGAGGCGACTCTGGCGCGGCTGCGCGCGATTGCGCCCGGCGCGGCGCATCGAGTCTACTATGCCGACCTCTCGCAGCTCGCGGAAATGAAACAGGTGGGCCACGAGATCGCGGCCGCCGAACCGCGCATCGACGTGCTGATCAACAATGCCGGCGGCATGTTCGCATCGAAGCAGGTGACCAAGGACGGCCTGGAGATGACGTTCGCCACCAACCACATGTCCTACTTCGTGCTCACCGAATTGTTGCGGAAGAACCTGGCGGCCTCGGCGCCCGCGCGCGTGGTTAACACGGCGTCGAATGCGCACCGCGGAGCTAAGCTCGATTTCGCCGACTTGCAAGCAGAGAAGTCGTACAGCGGTTTCCGTGTCTACGGCCGTTCCAAGCTGTGCAACATCCTGTTTACGCGCGAGCTGGCGCGGCGGCTCGCAGGCACCGGCGTCACGGCGAACAGCCTGCATCCCGGCTTCGTCAACACGCGCTTCGGCGATCAGAACCAAGGCTTCGGCTCGGTGGTGTTTGGATTCCTCAAGAAATTCGCGCTCACGCCGGAGCAAGGATCGGAAACGATCGTGTACCTGGCATCGTCGGACGCGCCGACGAAGCTGAGCGGCGAATATTTTTACAAGTCGAAAATCGTGGCTCCCAGCAAGGAGGCGCAAGATGACGAGGCGGCGGTACGGTTGTGGCAGGAGAGCGAGCGGATAGCCCGTGTGTAGCAAGGTGGCACCGGCATCCTTGCCGGTGGAATCTCACAGGCCAGGAGGCCTGTGCTACCAGCTACCCTCTTGCGCCTTTACTAGCTCCCCACAGTTCCTTCGTTGCCAGGGCCGCGCCATCAGCTAGCGCCTTAAGCTTCGCCCAGGCAATTTGCGGATGCACGCGGAATCCCATGCCGCAGTCGGTTCCGGCGATCACATTCTCGCGGCCCACCAGATTGGCATAGCGTAGAATGCGGTCCGCAACCACCTCCGGATGCTCGACCACGTTGGTGTGGTGCGTGACCACTCCGGGAATCAGGATCTTGCCCTCCGGCAATTTGACTCGTTGCCAGATCTTCCATTCGTGCTCGTGGCGGGCGTTAGCGGCCTCGAGCGAATAGGCGCCCGCGTTGATTTGGAGCATCAGGTCCACCACGTGCTCGAGCGGCAG
>DATJAK010000115.1:0-5057 GCA_035516375.1 Bryobacteraceae bacterium | reverse complement strand
TTTTTTCATCGCCCATCTCGACGTATCCAAGGCAGCTGAACGGCCAGAGGTGCTGGGCCTTTGGCGCGACTTTGTGCTGCGCCTCTCGTCCACGCCAGTCGTGAGCATCGCCAAGATTCGCGGCCGCACGCGCGGCATCGGGAACGAGTTCGTGCTGGCCTGCGACATGCGCTTCGCCAGCCGGCAAAGCGCCGTGTTCGGCAACCCCGAGGTCGGCGTCGGACTGGTCCCGGGCGGCGGAGCGCTGGAATGGCTCCCGCGCCTGGTCGGCCGCTCGCGCGCACTTGAGATCATCCTCAGCGGCGACGATTTCGATGCTGATATCGCCGAGCGCTATGGCTGGGTGAACCGCACGCTGAACGATGACGCCCTCGACTCGTTTGTCGATACTCTCGTCCGGCGTCTGGCCTCGTTCGACCGTGAAACGCTAGGCGTGGCGAAGGCCCAGGTCAATCGGTTCGGGACGCCGACCGCTACCGAGCTTCAGTCGAGCAACGACATGTTCTTCTCAACCCTGGCCATGCCCGGTGCGCAGGCGCGCCGTGCCAAAGTCCGTAATATCGGTTACGGCCTTCGGAGCGACTTCGAATTGAACTTCGGCCGGTACCTCCCTGCGTTCGGGCGGGCGGACGACGATGACACGGATAAGCGGCCGGACTGATCGTCGCCCTGGATTGGTCCTTCAGCCTACCAGACGATGAGTATCAAGGCTGTTCACCCGCTCATTTTCGCCGCCGGGTCGACCGACTTCGGCGAGGTCTATGTCACGGATTGGGGCGTGGCCCCCGCCGCCGCTACCCCGCTCTTCCGCAGACTCCGACTCGGAAGCCCGAATTGCGAAGAGTAATCTCCCACCAGGCCGTTCGGCCCAATCGCCAGTTCACCGCGCAGCCGAGGCTTTTCACAGTGCACTGATTTGGCACGCCCCCATGGTAGGGTACGATGGACAACGGCGCGCTGGATCGCTTACAGTCGGGCGCTGGAGAAGCAAGGAGAAATGACGATGAAATTGGCGAAAGCGGCGCTGCTCTTCACGCTGGCGCCGGCATCCGGCATCTCTTGGAGGTGACTTGGGAGGTGAAAGCTCGGACGTAAACGCCCTTGGTGGTGAAGGGCTAGCAACTTGCCGGGCTGTAGCATGAAGCGAACTTTGCAGCCTCGTTAGGAACCCGGATGAAGAACCATCGATCTGGGGCGGGCGCCGAGCCGGTGCGACTGTGGCGAAGGCCAGTGGACGCGATCAAGCAACAGTCAAATGCGATCGTTTCAAACCGCCGGGGTACGGAAGACGGCACGACCGGCACAGATAAGCAGATTAAATTGGGGACCCTCTCCGGGACCCCGAGTGGTTCGGAGGCAAAGGCCCGTCGTCTAATCCATAAATCGGCGGGAATCCCGGAGAGGCGCAGATGAGGCCATAGTAGCTCTGGATCTGGCCGGACAGAACAACCGGTTGGAGAGCGAACGGCCTCTGGACTGGAACGTCCTGACTAATGGCCCCGATATACTTGCCCGCAAGGGCCCCAGGGGTACGGTGGAGGGCGATGGGCTACGTGTAAGCCGGCTGCGGTATGGGCAGGTGAAGGTCGTGGCGGAGGAATCCAGTTGGAAGCCGTACTGGGGGAAACCCGCCGTACGGAATTTTGGAGGGGGAGAAGGAAACGTCAGCACGGTCTGGCGGCTCTTTGCCACGCAGCCCGAAAGGGCGGACACAACGGCAGTCGATCGACCTACACTGGGGCGCGCCTTCTCTCCACTCGGTGGCTCAGTCATGGTGTCGATGCGTTTACTGAGCCGCGACCAAAGTCACCGACGAGCTGCGCACGTCATGAGAGCCGTGAGGCGCCCGATCAGGTCTTCGCTGAAAACACGGGGTTTACAAGAGTGCCTCATGGAAGGGAGCGGTAAGGCAACGCGCGCTTACTTGGTATTACTTCAGGGTGGTCCGGATGGTATAAACTAAATTCATACCATGAAGACGGCCATTTCCATCGACGAACGGCTGCTGCATGACGCTGACCGCGCCGCCAAACAGATGGGTTTGAGCCGAAGCCGTTTGTTCTCGCTGGCTCTTCAAGGTTACTTGCGGCAACGGCAGCAAAAGGAACTCTTAGAGCAATTGAACCGAGTTTATGCCAGTGATCCCGACCTGCCCGAACAGCGTACCGCGGCGAAAATGAAGGCAAAGTTTCGCCGGACGATCAAGGAACGATGGTGAGCGACGTTCGTCAGGGAGAAGTGTACTGGATCGATTTCGGCCCAACGGGTCGATCGGCTCCTGCCGAGCGCCATCCTTGCGTGGTAGTTCAGAGCGATCTCTTCAATCGAAGTCTGATTGCGACTACGGTCATCTGCCTGATCACATCGAACCAGAGGCGTTCCCAAGCCCCAGGCAACGTCCGCTTGCAGAAGGGTGACGCCAACCTGCCCAAGGCGAGCGTGGTCAATGTTACCCGGATCCTGACGGTGGACAAGGCCGAACTGACGGAACGGCTGGGACGATTGCCGGCGGCTGCCATCGACGCGATAGCGAATGGTTTGCACCTTCTGGTGGAACGGGTGTGAGGACGGTTAGTCGCCGCTAACGATTGCTGGTTTTCGATTGCTTCGATAGTTGCAGGAGTGCTACAACATCGAGAGACGCTATGCCGGTCTCTTGGGAAATCAGTGTTCGGTACTGATCATCACACTCGTTGGTGTTTGCGGCGAAGAGCCCGCAGGGGCGATCGTCGAGCCCATGCGCGATCCGCGGTTCCAACCCGGCACATCGCTGCTGCTCGATGTGCGTCTTTCCGCGGACAATCCCACATCCGATGAGATGCGGCCGCGAGCGCGCTGGCTGGCGACTCTACAAGCCAAGGGACTATCCTCGCGCTGCGCCATCGTGATCGGCCCGCGGACACATGAGTTCGGCTTGGCGCGAATGGCCGCGACCCATCTCGAGATTCAAGGGTTGGAGCTCGAGATCTTTACCGGCCTCAACGAAGCCCTCGAGTGGCTGTCGAATGCTAGCGCGTTGGGCGCTGCCAGCATCTAGCGGAGTGACCCGATGATTGCGCTAGCCCTAGGATTCGTGCGCTCTACGCGTCCGTGGTGATTGCCAGCGCGGGTGCCCCGTGGATGGCATATAATAGCCACACTTTATGTCGATCGCGGTTGGGGAGCGCACGCAGAGGAAAATTACACGGCGGCTGATGCCGTTTCTGCTGTTGCTGTACATCACGGCCTATGTCGACCGAATCAACGTCAGCTTTGCCGGGCTCGACATGACCAAGGACCTCGGGTTCTCCAACGAGGTATTCGGTTTCGGTTCGGGTATTTTCTTTCTCGGGTACTGCCTGCTGGAGATTCCGGGCGCCATGCTGACCGAGGTGTGGAGCGCGCGGCGGTGGATCTCTTCGATCATGGTGCTGTGGGGAGTGCTGGCCGGCCTCACGGGCTTGATCCACAACGCCACCGAATTCAGCATCATCCGTTTCATGCTGGGCTTTGCCGAGGGTGGCTTCTTCCCGGCAATCGTGGTCTACCTGACGCACTGGTATCGGAATGAAGAACGCGGCCGCGCGATCGCCATGTTCATGGCCGCGATTCCGGTTTCGGCCATGATCGGCGCGCCGATTTCGGGGCTGTTGCTGCAACTGCACTGGCTCCATATGCCGGGATGGCGATGGCTGCTGATCCTGGAAGGGGTGCCTGCTCTGGTCGGCGGCGTGGTGACGCTTTTCTATTTGCCCGATTGGCCGAAGGACGCGCGCTGGCTGGCGCCGGAAGAGCGCGAGTGGATCACGCGCGAGCTCGACCGCGAGATCCGCGCCAAGAAAGAATCGGGCCATCATCATCACAGCATCCTGGCTTCGATGCGGCAACCGGCGGTGCTGGCTTGTGCGGTGTCGTATTTCATGGTGAACTGCAGCGGCTATGGGCTAGTGATCTGGCTGCCGAAGATCGTGCAACGTTTCTCCGGCCTGGACACGTTGCGGCTGAGCCTGCTGGTGGCCATTCCGTACCTGGTTTCGGTGCCGGCAATGGTGATCAATGGCTGGCACTCCGACCGCACCGGCGAGCGGCGATGGCACGCGGCGTTTACGGCGCTGCTGGGAGGAATTGGCCTGGCGCTGAGCCAAGTGCTGGGGGCTAGTCCGGCGCTCGCGCTGGCTGGGCTCACCGTAGCTTGCATCGGGATCATGGCTTACTACCCGGCGCTTTGGGCCATGCCCACGCAACTGCTGAGCGAGCGCTCGGCCGCCGCCAGCTTCGGATTCATCAACCTGATCGCCAACTTCGGCGGGTTCGTGGGGCCATATGCGATTGGATTCCTGACTGACCGGACCGGGACCTATGCGGCGGGGGTGTACTTGCTGGTGGGTACTTCGGCGCTGGGTGCGGTGGTGATTGCGCTCGCGCCGCACCGGCAGGTGAAGATGCAACGGGCTGCCGTGTCGGTGGCGGCGCAAAACAGCTGAAGGCGCAAACTGCGACAAGCGCCGGGCAGAAGCCCGGCTGGCGGGCCGGAAGGCCCGACCCCACTTAGCTTAGAGCACTTCTAGGATCAGGCATTTCAGGTAGTGTGTTTCGGGAACAGTTAGCAGGATCGGGTGGTCTTGGGCTTGCGTGCGGCGCTCGAGGATGCGCAGGGTCCGGTTGGCGTCGAGCGCGGCTTGCGCGATCAGCTCGAGGAAGGCTGCCTCGCTCACATGGTGCGAACACGAGCAGGTGACTAGAATGCCGCCAGGCGCCAGTAGACGCAGGGCTCGCAGGTTGATCTCCTTGTATCCGGTGAAGGCTGCTTCCAGATTGCGGCGGGATTTGGCGAACGCCGGCGGGTCGAGGACGATCAGCTCGTAGGAACGTTTCACCGAAGCGAGGAGGTCGAAGACGTCGGCTTCGTGGAGGTCGATGTTGGCGATGCGGTTGACTGTGGCGTTGGCGCGGGCCGTCTCGAGAGCAGGAGCGGAGGAATCGATGGCTTCGACCGACTCCGAATGCGCGGCGAGGTGAAGGGCGAAGCCGCCGGTGGACGAGAAGCAATCGAGCGCGCGTCCGCCGCGGCCGTAGCC
>DATJAK010000114.1:0-2465 GCA_035516375.1 Bryobacteraceae bacterium | reverse complement strand
CGCCGGCCAGTTCGTCCCGCCCAGCTTGCAAGGCACGGTCGTCTTCCCGGGTTTCGATGGCGCGGCGGAATGGGGTGGCGCGGCCTTCGATCCGGCGACGGGATTACTTTACGTCAACTCCAACGAGATGCCCTGGATTCTCCGATTGATCGAACGGCCGAAGATCGAAGGGCATACCAGCGGGCGTGAAATCTATCTCGCCAATTGCTCCAACTGCCATCGCCCGGATCTGCACGGCACCCCGCCGGATTTTCCATCTCTGGTGAGCATCGACAAGAAGTTATCCGAAGAGGAACTGCACGCCGTCATCCGCGAAGGCCGGGGCCGAATGCCCGCGTTCGCGGAACTATCCAGAGACGCTGTGCAGGCACTGGTGCAATATCTGCTCACGGGAAAGGACACGGCGGTGGATGTGCATGCGGCGTCGAACCCCTGGCCCTTCGGCCTGAAATACACCACTGACGGGTACAACAGGTTTCTCGATCCCGAAGGTTACCCCGCCGTCGAGCCGCCGTGGGGCACGCTCAACGCCATCAACCTGGATACCGGCGAGATCGACTGGAAAATTCCGTTTGGCGAATTTCCCGAACTGGTTGCTCAAGGCATTCGCAACACCGGCAGCGAGAATTATGGCGGCCCCGTGGTCACCGCGGGCGGCCTGCTGTTCATCGGCGCCACCGACCACGACCGCAAGTTCCACGCGTACGACAAAGCCACCGGAAAGCTCTTGTGGGAAACCACGCTGCCCGCCGGCGGCAACGCCACGCCCGCAACCTACGAAGTGAGCGGCCGCCAGTTCGTGGTCATCGCCGCGGGTGGCGGAAAATCAGGCGAGCCCTCCGGCGGCAGCTACGTCGCCTTCGCTTTGCCTTAACCGTCAACGGTCCGACGCTTCCGCGACTGCCAGCGCGCCCACCTGATTCACCTCCAGCACGATGTCTCCTGCCGGATCGATCGAAAACGCGGGAGCAAAACGCGCGCCCCACAAGATCTCGTGGTACAGGTACGAATACCTCGAATGCACCGTCTGGCTGAACGTGTCGTCAAATCCCTTCATCAAAATCAGAATCTCCGCCTGGAGCCGCTCCAGGTCCGCCGGCGTCTTCCCGTAGAGCGGGCTCTGCGCATCGATGGGATGCACCACGGTCCAGGTCAAGGGCAGAAAGTATAGTGAACGGCGTTCGAGCTTGAGCGGCGCGAAATCCCTCCGGAGCTGGCCCGGCACGCCCACCACGGTCATCAGCATGACCGACGCTTCCAGTTCCATGATCGTGTTCGCGCGCTGGTTCACCACGCGGAATTGCAGGCTTGTCCCATCCTGATACGGCGCGATCAGCACGTTCCGGCTGTATCCGAGCCTGGCTGACGGCCTGGACACGCGCCCATACAGAAGCCCGGTGGCCAGCGCAAAACCCATCAGGCCCACCATCGCCTCGATGGCCGCCACCACGTTTGCCGCCGTCCCCTTGGGAGAGATGCTGCCGTATCCAACCGTCGTCAACGTGTGTGCGCTGAAGAAGAAAGAGTTCAGAAAGTGAGCGAAGTCCGTGGGCGCGTCCGCGCCTTGCAGCTGATTCGGGCCGAGCGAATAATACACCATCGCGAAGACGGTATTCATCACTACGTATCCCAAAAACACCAGGCCGAAGAAAATCCACCAGCGCGTGTTGATCAGGTAGAGGTACACGTGCACGTCGCGCCACGAGGTGCCCCGACGGTGCACATTGAAGCTGCCGTCTTTGTTGATGGTGCGCCGCAAAGTCCCCGTGAATTTCTGCGTTAGGCCCGGATCGAAGGTCGGCAGTTCCATATCAGTTGATTGTTTCACTCGATAATAGAAATAGAGATGCCGGTGCAACCTGATTCGATGCGGATCATCCGAAAACTACTGCCTTATACCTCGGCAGCAGTGGCGCTGGCGGCCCTCTACGTGGCTTTTGTGTTCCTCTCGCGATGGCGGGAAAACCGGCATCTCGAGGCGGCGGCCATTGAAGCCGAGCGAGCCAGAGACGCGCGCGAAACCAGCGCCATCCTCGGGGACGGGACGCTTAGAATTCTCAACTTTTACGCTACGCCGGTTACCATCAGCCGAGGACAAAAGGCGCTGGTGTGTTACGGAGTCGTGAACGCGAAGTCGGTCCGGATCGAGCCGCCCATTGAGCACATGTATCCCGCTATCAGCCGCTGCTTCGACGTTGTGCCGCGGCGGGACACGCGCTTCAGACTAACCGCCGAAGACGCCCAAGGGCACACGGCGACGGAGTCGTTTTTGCTACAGGTGAAGTGAAGCGCTTCAGGTGGGCAACGCTTCCGGGCCGTCCGTCTTCGCCACCAGCACGCGAATGGGCTCGACGATTCCGACCTTGGAAGCGAACGCCTTGAGCCGGCCGAGAACCGACGGTGTAACTTCCTGCCCCTTGGCCAGCAGCAGCAGGCCGTTTTTCGAGTGAACGTCCTGATCGACG
>DATJAK010000113.1:0-2875 GCA_035516375.1 Bryobacteraceae bacterium | reverse complement strand
GATCGTCAGCGGTCGGCCACGCATGCTAGTGAGGCTCGTGGCCAGCCGATGCCGGCACGACGATGACTCCTTTCCCCCATTCCACTTTCAACGACATTTTGGAAGCGCAGTCGGCACACAGCCAGAAGTATTCGTATTTGCCGTAATCAACTTCGAGCCAAAACAACTTTCCTTGGCTTAGGTAGCGGAAACGGGCAGGGCACGCCGGGTTGGTGCACTTGGCGACCATCGGCCACCTCGATCCAGTGCGAACCCAAGTGGCGGAGCGCAGAGTCAGGTCAGTTTCGGCAAGCGGGAAGGCTCGACGCTCGGCTCTCATTTTCTATTATCCGGCAGCTTGCTACCCGATGCAGTGAGCTAGCACACGCGAACTCGTGACCGTAGACTCCCTGTTGATCTTATGATGGGTGTCCGGCCCGGAGGGCCGCACGCGTCGAAATTGCATCGTTTGCTACCATCGCAGAAAGCATGAATTCCCCCGCCGCACTCACGGGTTTTGTCTCACCCAAGCACTACTTTGCCTACGGCGCTCTTTGCCTGTTATGGGGTAGCACCTGGATCGCCGTACGGGTCCTGGTGCGTGATGTGCCGCCGTTTCGGGCAGCCGCAATCCGCTTCGTGCTAGCGGCCGCAATCCTGGGTGTCGCCGGCGCGGCAATGAAATTGCGATTCCCGCGTTCCGCGCGCGAGTGGCGCAATCAGGTGATTCTCGGCGTCACCATGATGGCCGTCCCTTACGGCGCCGTGTTCTGGGCCGAGCAGCACATCAACGCCTCGCTGACCGCGCTGCTGTTTGCCTCGTTTCCGCTGGTGGTAGCGATCTGGAGCCCGATCCTGACGGGTCAGACCGTGCCCCGCCGCGCACTGTTCAGCATCGTCGTCGGATTTGGGGGGATGGCCGCCCTTTTCTTTCAAGGCGTGCCGTACTCGCTGGTGGGACGTCTCAGCGGCGTCGCGGTGCTGGTGGGTGTGGTTTCATCTGCCTGGGCGACCGTATTTGCCAAACGCGAGGCTTCCGCCACGAATCCGCTGGTCAGCACCGGTATCCAGATGGCCGTGGCAGCAGTGTTGACCACGGCCGGCAGCCTCACATTCGAACGTGGGCAGGAATCGCACTGGACGGCGGCATCGTTGTCCATGCTGCTGCTCCTCGCGGTATTCGGATCGGCGGTGGCGTTTTCGCTGTATTACTGGCTGCTGCGCGACATTGCCGCCTACCAGTTGGGCACCATCGATCTCGTCGTGCCGCTGGTGGCGACCACCGAAGGGGCACTGCTGCTGAGGGAATACATTCCCCCACTGATGATCGCCGCCATGGTCGTGGTCCTCGGTGCCGTGCTGGTGGTGATCCGCAGCGAGAGCCCGGAAGATGTCATTTCCCTCTCCGGACGGATCGAAACATAAAGAAGGCCGGCCTGGCGCAAAAAGGCTGCAAAGCCTCCTGTGCCTGTATGGTGGTGGCGCTGGCGGGTAGTCCACCGCTGGCACGGGATGAGACCGAGGCGGCATACGGCCGATAGTCGGATGGTCTTAGCGACCACCGCTCCCGCGTATGCCTGCCGACCTGTCGCGTGAAGACATCCCGCATTTCGTCAACTTGCATCGAAAGGGCGGGATTTTTTTGTGCCCGCGGCCGGAGGGTCATCTGAATCGCCGGAGATGCCACAGATCCTTTGTCCTGCTTCTGGCCGTTGGAACGGTCGCTGGCTGTGGAACAGGGAATCGAGCTACTGGAGACCCACCAAGCGCGCCGCGTGCCGCCGTCGTTATACAACTATCGATGGCGGGCCGAGTCGCCCTTGCCTTTTTGGGCCGCGCCGGCAGCTGACCGCATGCATCGGCCGCACATCCGGTACGACGAATCATCATACGGCTCCCAGCCGACACTGCGTTTGACGTTACGCCCACAGAACGTCTTACCGTCGGGCCTCAGCCAGTGTGCAATCTGGCGCCGGATGCCCCTATGGCTCGGGTTGTAGACCACTCTCTGCAGCACGGCGAGGGCTCCTGTCTGCAAAGAAACCTAAAGCTAAGGAACAGTAATCGGTTCGTCAGGGCGATGCGGTGATAGGCATCACGTTAGGACGTGCGTGTATACACCGCTCAGTCCGTTCTGGAGACTCGTTTTTGCAGCAGGCGGCTTATGTGCCCTCAGTTTCCGACCTGCCCGGCTGCACTCACGCACGCAGATACGCCGAGAAGTGCCGCGTTCTTGACCCTTGAGACTCGTTCCACCTGAATTTCTGGAGTTCTTGTCAGATTGCCGAACGTCCCGCTCCTCACGCAGCCCGCCAAGCGCTAAGAAATATCACTCTTTTTCCACATGTTTGGATTCCCGCCCACAGAAGGATGCGGATCGGCTTTTTGAACTATGCCCTGAGCAACTGTAGGCGACTCTATGGCATGCCAGTCCTTTCGTGCTCACCTT
The DNA here is from genome assembly GCA_035516375.1 of Bryobacteraceae bacterium. Taxonomy (GTDB): domain Bacteria; phylum Acidobacteriota; class Terriglobia; order Bryobacterales; family Bryobacteraceae; genus PSRJ01. Next base: position 447 of record DATJAK010000113.1, on the reverse strand, counting down.
TCACACTCCATCCGCACTACCCGCGGAAAGAGGATGTTGTTCTCCAGATGGATGTGCTGGTGAAGGTCCTGTTCGAACTCCACGAGCGCGGCGAATAGACTGCTGTAGCTCACGCAGGCATCCGTGGGAAGCTTATAGTTGTTGGTCGCCCAGCGTATCTCGCGGAGCTTCTCGCCCGCATTGTCGTGTTCCAGCATCATGACACGGATCGGATTCTGCACAGTGCCGAAGCAGGACGGGCCGCAGCCGGCGCCGCCAGTCATCTGCTTCACGTAGGGGAAAAGGATCCGTTCCTCCTTCAACATGTGCGCTGCGAGTTCATCCGCCAACTCGGAGAAGGCGGTCTGCACCTGCTGTAGCTCGGGATGGTTCTGGCCGTGAACGCCGGCCACCTTGGCGATCAGCTTCTGCAGGCGTGGCGTCTCACTCTTCACAAACGTGTGGTGC
>DATJAK010000112.1:0-2839 GCA_035516375.1 Bryobacteraceae bacterium | reverse complement strand
GCCCGCAGATCTTCGCGACACCGCTGGCGGCTGCGCAAGCCCTGGTGGAGGCGGCGGCGCAGAACGATACCGCTGCCCTACTGAAGGTGCTTGGACCCGGCGGCAAAGATATCGTGCAGTCGGGCGATGCAGTAGACGATAAAGCTGCGCGCACCGAATTCGCCGCGCACGCACGCGCCAGGCTTCAGGTCGAGCCGGACCGCGATAATCCGAACCGTGCAATGCTTGTGATCGGCGACCAGAATTGGCCCTTTCCCGTGCCGTTGATTCGCCAAGATGGCGGATGGTATTTCGACACCGCAACCGGCCGCGTGGAAATTCTGGCGCGGCGCATCGGCCGTAACGAACTGGCCGCCATTGACACTTGCCGCGCCTATGTGGAGGCGCAAATGGAATATGCCTTGCGAGTTCACAATTCGCACGGCTTGTTAACCTATGCGCAGCGGATCGTCAGTTCGCCGGGCAAGCAGGATGGACTCTATGACGAAGGCGACTCAGCGAACCTGGCACCCAAGTCCTTCGCCGATGCTGCGGCGATACCGCAGCAGGGAAAGACACCCGTACCTTATCACGGTTACTTCTACCATATTCTGACCTCCCAAGGTCCCGACGCCCTGGAAGGCGAAATGGACTATGTAGTGAGCGGCGATATGATTGGCGGCTTCGCGCTGGTCGCGTGGCCGGCGGAGTATGGCGTCTCGGGCGTCCAGACCCTGATCGTGAACTACCGGGGTATCGTATACGAAAAAGACCTCGGCCCCGAAACGGAGACCTTGGCCCGGCAGATGGCAAAGTTTAATCCGGACAAGACCTGGAGGGCAGTGGCGGGCGAATAGCCCGTTGATTGTCTTCGAGGAGTACCGGGGATCCGCATGCAATATCCGCTGATGTTTCGCTTAGGGCAGAAGCTGCACGGCACTCGGATTGACGACGTTCCAGCAGCGGTCGAGGCCGAGCTCGCGAAACTCCGCCTCGGTAGCAAAATCAAACCTGGTGACACCGTAGCCATTACTTGCGGCAGCCGCCGGATCGCCAACTATCCCACAATCATTAAGGCCCTCGTCGGTCACTTCAAGCGACTGAGAGCGAATCCATTCTTGGTTCCAGCGATGGGAAGCCATGGCTCCGGGACTGCCGAAGGCCAGCGCGAGGTATTGCGTGGCCTAGGTATTACGGAGGAGATCGTCGGGGCTGAGATTCGGTCCTCGATGGAAACCGGGATCATCGGCCAGACGCAGGAAGGAGTGTCCGTTTATTGTGACCAGGAAACCTTGGACGCCGATCACACAGTCGTTATGAACCGCGTGAAGCTGCACACCATCTTTCATGGCGATGTACAAAGCGGGATTCTCAAAATGCTCGCATTGGGACTCGGAAACCTGGATGGCGCTCAGCATTACCATCGGGCGGCGGAAAGCTGGCCGTTTGACGATATCGCCCGCGGCGTCTATAAGGTCATGCTGAACAAAGCCAATCTCCTGGCCGGACTGATGATCTTGGAGAATAGCCAGCAAGACACGGCTCGCGTCCAGGCGGTATTGCCGGAGGATTTTATCGAAAAGGAAAGCACCATGCTGCATCATGCGCGCGGCCTGTTCCTTCGGTTGCCGTTCAAGTTTGTCGATATTTTGCTGGTCGACGAGATCGGATCGCAATTCGGTTGTCTTGGTGCGGACTCCAACGTGCTCGGTCGAAAATACAACCCCCACGCCGCATTAGAAGGAGAATTCCCACAGATCCGAAGCATTGTTTACCGGGACCTTCATCGGGAGTCCCACGGCAACGCGACGGGAGTCGGGCACGCGGAGTTTGTGCGCTCGCGGCTTCTCAGAAAGACTGACGCAAGAGCCACCAGGCTCACCTCTCTCGCCGTGGGGATGCCGACGCTGGCGTCAGCCCCCATCGATTTTGAGACGGACCGGGAGATTCTCGACGCTGCGCTCAGCCTTCTTGGTATGAACTTGCCGGAACAGGCAAGGATCATTTGGATTAGGAATACTTCATCCCTTGTCGAATTTGAATGCTCGGCCCCGTATCTCGAGGAAGTTCGACACTGGAAAGACCTGTCCGTACTGAGCAGCCTGCATCCTTTCGATTTCGATTCCCTCGGCAATCTTCGCGACTTCGTTATCGAATAACTTTGAATGCCCGGGCATTGCTGAAGAGAACCGCTTAAAGCTCAAACCGATGGCTACTCCCTCCACATCGCCGCGGATAGCGCCATACCTCCAGTATGATGTATAAAACCTATGGCAAATGTTTTATAGAACTATTTCATTGAGGAGCCGGCCTAGCTCCCTGCGGCGACCTGTTCAGAATCGGTGTGGCTTTTCGTGCCACTAGCGGCCAAGCTCCTGAGTGTTGACATGCTCCCGGATATCCCGTACAAGGCCGTGATCGTTCGAATAGGCCACTGCGACGTTGTCGCCGGCTTGCGGAAGTTGTTCGAGCAAATGTTTCATGTGAGCTACAGCAGTTCGGGGGGACAGGCGCTGGACAACATGATGGGCGGTCTCTCCAATGATCCGCCCGTTGTACCTACCGCTATCGGTCTGGGCTGCGAATGTCCGTGCGGACTCGCCAAGGGCAGCCGCCGTTATTTGTTTGGCAGCAGCGAATGACGCCGCCAAGTTGCCGGTGTCCACCGCGCCCCGTTTGGGACTATCGTCGGTTTGACGGGCTTTCTGCCCTCCGCCGTTCTCTTGGAATGCCTGCCGATGGGAGGCGTCGACCACTAGCCCTCGATCACCGTGAGAGGTTTCGACTTCGTCGCGAGTTTCGTTCTGTCCGCGTGGCCTCTCCGGAGACTGCAACGAGCCGGCGGCGCCCGAACCCGCCA
>DATJAK010000111.1:0-5604 GCA_035516375.1 Bryobacteraceae bacterium | reverse complement strand
TGTTAAGACGGCATTGGCGGACGAAGGGGAGAGTTCCGTGGTGGTGTTTGAGGAATTCGCTCCTAGCCTCTAGAGACGTCACAAGCGAGTCAATCAATTCATGAGGACTCGTCATCTTCAGGTAGCCTGTGTTCTGTTTGCCCACAACCCATGCTTGAAGGTCGGGTGGAAGGTCGCTTCGGAATTGGGAGCGCTTCTTCGTCGTTGCCTTCGCAGACCCTGCCGGGTTGTTCAGCCGCAAAGCCAAGACCCCCATCGGAACGGTCTCCAGGGGAGGATGCCAAAAACTTTGGGTATCCTTGCGTACCCAACAGGACTATAATATCTGCTGCATATCCGCGCCTGCGCAACCCCGAGGCGGCTACACGGTGGCCGGATGATCCACGCCGTATCGCGAGTGAACCTGAGGAGGAGGTTACTTTATGCCCTTGAGCAAGAGGGCGATCGCGGAGTTCATCGGCACGTTTTGGTTGGTCTTCGGAGGATGTGGCAGTGCGGTTCTCGCTGCCGCATTTCCAACCCTTGGCATTGGGTTTGTCGGCGTCGCGTTGGCGTTCGGACTGACGCTTCTGACCATGGCGTATGCTATCGGCCACATTTCAGGATGCCATCTGAATCCAGCAGTTTCTGTCGGCTTGGTCGTTGGAAAGCGTTTTCCCGTTTCCGATCTGTGGGCCTATGTGGTCGCGCAAGTAGCGGGTGGAATTGTCGCTGCGGCCGTCCTGTACGTAATCGCCAGCGGCAAGGCCGGATTCGATCTCGCAGGCGGATTCGCTTCCAACGGCTACGCCGAGCATTCGCCCGGCGGCTACTCTCTGGTGGCCTGCCTAGTTACCGAAGTGGTGCTGACGTTCATGTTCCTCATGATCATTCTGGGCGCCACCGATCGGCGCGCGCCGCAGGGCTTTGCGCCGATCGCAATTGGCCTGGGCTTGACGCTGTGTCACCTGATCGGAATTCCGGTTACCAATCTGTCGGTGAACCCGGCGCGGAGCACGGGTCCGGCACTGTTCGTGGGTGGCTGGGCGGTGCAACAACTTTGGTTATTCTGGCTGGCGCCGATAGTTGGAGCTGCGATTGCGGGGATCGCTTACCCCGCAGTCGCCGGTGAACCGGCTACCGGTACAAGTAAAACGGCCGCCGCCTAGGACGGTGGTTGAGGACTATTCACGTTGAATTCGCTGGCTGCTCCCGTGAGCGCCACAAACAGAAAGAGGAGGAAAGACGAGATGTTACACATGATTGGGCACGCCATCTTCGGACTATTTATCGGTCTGTTGGCCCGTGCCGTGATGCCAGGCCGCCAGCACATGGGCCTGATCCTGACGATGATTCTGGGCATAGTCGGTGCGTGGCTGGGAGGGTTCATCGGCCATAAGACCGGCATGTACAAGGAAGGCCACCCGGCAGGCTTTTTGATGGCGCTCGTCGGAGCGCTGATTGTGCTGTTTGTTTATTCGCGTGTGGTTGGCTGATTCTCCCGGCTCCCTTCGAAACAGGCAGGCGGAGGCTATTTGTCAAGGCGAAGTTGCTGCTGGCTGGATCTTACAGCCATGCGGGAAGGAGACACATGAAGCTCTTGAATTATTTGATGATGTTGTTACTCGCGCTCTCGCTCGTAGCAGCACCGGCCCAAACAACTGCGCCGGCGAAGAGCGCCACTACGGCCGCCAACGCCAAGGCGGCGGACCTTGTGGACATTAACTCTGCCACCGCGAAACAACTGCAGGCGCTGCCGGGAATCGGTACGGCCTACGCGGAGAAGATCATCAAGGGCCGGCCGTATCGCGGAAAGAACGAACTCGTCGACAAAAAGATCATTCCGCAGGCCACTTACAACAAGATCAAGAACCTGGTCATCGCGAAGCGAAAGTAGGGCCGCGACTGCGATGGCCGGGGGCTAGGGATGGCAGCATGGACTGGTTTGGAACCTGGGGCGCGGCGATGGGCGCTGCGTGGCTTTCGGGCGTCAAGCTCTATGGCAGCGTACTCACATTGGGCTTGCTCCAGCGCTTTGGACTTGCACACCTGCCCGGTGATCTGCGCATTCTTGGCGAATGGTGGGTGATCGCGGTAGCTGGGCTACTGTTCCTAGTAGAGTTTGTGGCTGACAAGATTCCCGCCGTGGACTCTGCTTGGGACGCCGTCCATACGTTCATCCGGGTCCCTGTTGGCGCAGTGCTAGCCGCGGCTGCTTTCGGGCATTTCGATAGCCGGGTCCGTCTGGCGGCGTTTCTGTTGGGCGGCGGAATCGCGCTGGCGTCCCATGGAACGAAGGCGGCGACGCGGCTTGCCGTAAATGCGTCTCCAGAGCCATTCAGCAACGTCGCGCTCAGCGCTCTTGAAGATGCTGGTAGCGTGGGGCTCTCCTTTCTGACAGCGTTCCACCCGGTTGTGATGCTTATGGTCGTGGCGGTGCTGGTCGTGATCGGCATCCTGATGATGCGCAAGCTCGCGCGTGGAATTCGAAACCTGTTTCGCGTTCGCGCCCCTTAAGCTATGGCTGAGGAAACGGAGCCCATCACTGTATGCCGTATAAGCGGTACTGGTTGCAGCGCCGTCCTGAAATCATCGCAAAACTGCGAACTGTCTCGGTTCCGACAATTGATCGGCCGATGTTTGAGTCGATCTTCCAGCTACGGCGGCGGGGGGCGATTGAACTGATGCATGTTCTGGGCAGTTGTTGGGGATTCCGGCGAAGCTGAACACTGATTCCGAAAGGAAGTCGAACGGCGTTCCGGGATGAACCCGAACACCATCGGAGCGTAGCGACGCTGGCACTCTCGATTATGCAAGAAGTGTTCGGCTTCGTCAAGGAGGCCTGTCCGGAGCGTAGCGGAGGAAGAGCGCCGCTAGCGGAGAAAGGGGCGCGGGGAAAGGGGCGGCAGCCCTTGTCCCCGCCTCAGCACACAGAACACCGGAGCGCGATCAGCGCTCCGAACCAGCGGCGGCGACTTCCGAAGTCCCGACGAATCGACTCGATTGGAGCCGCATCAGGGGCTACTTTCGCATAAGGTTCACAACAACTAAACCAGCAAACCGTTGTCCGGCTTAGGGAGAGACCTTCTGCTCAACGGTGCCCGATAGACCGGAGCTCCTCGCACTGTCTGCACGAAGGAGCGAGACAATGTTGCAGACCGGCCAATCGTTCTACCTCCGGTGTTATGAGGCTGACAACTTCGGCTTCCGGCCAGATGCGGTCCACCATGGTTATGAAGTCTGACCACGAAGCCCGCGCATCCCCGTTGACGTAAACCAGCTTGAAAGCGCGATAGTGCAAGGCACCTCTGATGCGGATCGCCAATTCGTCGAGGGGCATTTCCTCGCCATTCAGCCTGGCCCGCCCATTCACGGTGGCGGTAGCGATGAGGTAACGCAGGTCACCGCATCTCGAATGCAGCGGCTCTAGCGGTTGAGGAGATGGGACCGTCGCAAGATCCAAAATGTAGCCCTGAGCGGGTGCATCATTCCGATTCTGCACGCAGGTCGGGCAGAGCAGGAGCACAAATAGCAGCCAGCCAAGTTTCCGAGACTGCTCGTTCGCCGCTCTCCACATCGACTGGAGTGTAACTCATTGTGCGCGTTATGTATTTGTCTTACCTCGGTTCTTGCGCATCGAGTCGCCACGCATCTCGATTCGGTGGGCGTTGTGGACCAGGCGGTCGAGGATGCCGTCGGCCAGCGTGGGATCGCCGATCTGTTCGTGCCAGCGCGCCACCGGCAGTTGCGAGGTGAGGATCGTCGAACGCACCTGGTAGCGATCCTCGCAAATTTCCCAGAAGTCGCGCCGCTCGGGTTCACTCAGCGGAGCCATGGCCCAGTCATCGATCACTAGAACATCGATGCGGCTGAGCCGGGTGAGCAGACAGCGCAGGCTGCCATCGGCTCGCGCCATCGCCAGATCGCGAAATAGTGCCTGGGCGCGGGTGTAGAGCGCCGAATAGCCGTCGCGGCACGCTTTTTGTGCTAGGGCGCAAGCGACGAAGCTCTTGCCAACGCCGGTCGGTCCGAGCACGAACACATTTTCGTGTGTTCCCACCCAGGCTGATTCTTGCACCAGCGCACGGATTACGCTCTTGTCCAACCCGCGCGGGCCGCGGTAGTCGATCTCCTCGACACAGGCGTTGGTCCGGAGCTTGGCGTTTTTCAGCCGCCGCCCGAGCGCCTGATTCTCGCGCCAGTTCCACTGTTGATCCACCAGCAAACCCAACCGTTCCAAAAAGCTCAGCTCGCGGGCCGCCGGATCTTGTTCCTGCGCCTTCAGCGCCTCGGCCATGCCTTGGAGCCGCATGGCGAGTAGTTTTTCCATCATCGGTTGTTTGAGCATCGTCGTTTCTCCTCAATCGAAGTACTCCGCGCCACGGATGTTGTCGTGGGGCGGCGGTGACGATGCAGGAGGCGTCACAGGGGGAACGGTATCGAGAGAGTTTTTCAAAATCGATTTCACGCTCTGATAGCGGCAGGCTCCCGTCATAAGCGCGCGTTCGGCTGCAGCTTCCATACGAGCCGGCGAATACTGGCCTGCCAGGCGAATGATTCCCAGACACGAACGGTACCCCATCTCGGGATGCGGCTTGTCGGCGAGAATGCGCTCGAACAGGCGCGCTGTTTGCGGGCCGATGGACTGCGCCCAGTGCACCATGCGCGAGGGAGTCCACTCCAGGTGCGCCTGGTGGGAGCGTGGGCGGTGCTCGGCAGTGGTGACGGTGTGCCCATGGCCGCGCGCGCGCAGGTGAGACGCCAAGCGGTTTCCTTTGTGGAAAATCTCGACCGTGGTGGCCGTCGAGCGCACTTCCACCAGTTCATGCACGAGATTGTAAGGGACGCTGTAGTAGTTGGTGTCGAAGACAATGTGGTAGTCGATGTTGACCCGAGCGCGGGACCACTGGCTGAGGTCGAACCGCTCGGCGGGCAGAGGGCTCAACACGGGCTTGTCGAGGGCCGTGAACTGCGACGCCCGCGAGCCTTCCCGTTTCCGGAACGGCCGCTCGTTTATGCGGTCACGCAACTCGCGGATGGCTTGGTTCAGTTCCTCGATTGAGAAGAACTTCCGATGTCGCAAGGCTGCGATGATCCAACGTTCGGCCAAGAGCACGCCGGATTCGACCTTGGCTTTGTCGCGCGGCTTGTAAGGCCGGGCCGGGACCACGCCCACGGCGTAATGCATGGCCATCTCCTGATACGTGGGATTCAGGTCGGGATCGTAGCGGCAGGCTTTCGTTACGCCGGTTTTGGTGTTGTCGGGCACCACCAGTTTCGGTACGCCCTGATAAAACTCGAAGGCCCGCACATGTGCGCCTATCCAGTTCACCAATTGTTCATCAGCGGTGGCTTCAGCGTAGGTGTAGGAACTGGCTCCCAGCACCGCGACAAACAAGTGCGCCTGCTGCGTCGGACCGCCGCGCGGGTCATGGATCGGGATGGTGGTTCCCGCCCAATCGACGAACAGTTTTTCGCCGGCTCTGTGGTCCTGGCGCAGAACTACGTCTTGCTTGCGGCGCCACCGCTGGTACAGCTCGCAGAAACGGGAGTAGCGATAGCCGTCCGGGTTGGCCTGGCGGTATTCCTCCCAAAGCAACTGCTGGGTCACGTGAGGATGCTGCT
>DATJAK010000110.1:0-12417 GCA_035516375.1 Bryobacteraceae bacterium | reverse complement strand
CAGCGGATCTCTGCCTTCACCGGGTCGTAGGCTACGAGCGTGCCGAGCCTGCCGCCTTCCAACGGCTCCGGACCGATGGCGGGCGCCGCCGGCTGCACGGTCAGGCCACGCGTGTTGAGCTTCAGCCCCGTCTGTCCCGCTCCGCCCGTGCGCGTGGGGTCCGGTTTAAAGTCGAAGTCCGTCGCATACGAGAACGTGTCCCAACCGCGGCTCGGAATGTATACCAGTCCCGTCTGCGGATTGTAAGACATCGGCGACCAGTTGTGCGCGCCTCCGCCTCCGGGCGAGACCGGCACCGGATCTTTCCCGTACTTCACTTCCGTATTGATGATGGGCCTTCCCGTCTTTTGATCGATCCCCTTTGCCCAGCTGACTCGGGAGAACGGTTGGGCCGAAAGGAACTCGCCCGTGATGCGATCGAGCACATAGAAGAACCCGTTCTTGTTGGCCTGCATGATCACTTTCCGCGGCTTGCCATTGATGTTCAGGTCCGCGAGAATCATCTGCTGCACGCTGTCGTAGTCCCACTCGTCACCGGGAACCATCTGGTAGTGCCATTTGAGTTCGCCCGTGTCCACGTGCACAGCCACGATCGATGCCACGTAAAGGTTGTCGTGGCCCGTGCTCACGTCCTTGGTGCGAAGCGCTTGAGGCCAAGGCTCGGCGTTGCCTGTGCCCACATACAGCAGCTCGCTATCAGGGTCGTAGGATATTCCGTCCCACACCGAGCCGCCGCCGCCAAGCTTCCACCAATCGCCGTCCCAGGTGGCAGCGGCCTTACGCAGGGCCGAGGACTCAAAGCCCTTCGCGGGATCGCCCGGAACGGTGTAGAACCTCCAGACTTCGCGGCCGGTATCCGCGTCGTAGGCGGCAAAAAAACCGCGCGTCGGACGGTCGCCGCCCGCCGCTCCCACGATCACCTTCCCTTTGGCAATCCGTGGCGCCATAGTGAGAGTCTGTTCGTCCTGAACCCAGCTAACCCGCGCTTCCCATACGGGCTTGCCGGTCTCCGCGTCAAGCGCCTCCAGCCGGCCATCGTTCACCGGAACGTAGACTTTGTTGTGGTAGATCGCCAACCCGCGGTTCACCACCCCGCAGCACAACTTGTCGCGCGTAGGCTGGCGGTTCACTAGCGGATCCCAACGCCACTTCTCCTGGCCGGTGTGCGCATCGACCGCGAATACGATGCTCCAATTGGTGACGCCAAAGATCGTGTTGTTCCAAACCAGCGGCGTCGCTTCTTGATCACCGCCGCCCTCGCCCACTTCATACGACCACACTAGGCCGAGGCGTTTCACGTTCGACGCATCGATCTGCCGGAGCGGACTATACCGTGTCTCGCCCGGCGTGAGGCCATAGGACAGCCACTCACCGTCCGATGATGTCTTCGCGGCATTCTTGAGCGTCGCATCATCGACAGGCCGGACTTGCCCGAACAGAGGCAGCGAAAGCGCCATTGCCAAAAGGAAACGCATGAGTATCCTCAGAGTACTGCGAGTCTATCACGTGCGGTGCTGCCGCCGGTGTCTTTGTCGGTCGTCGTGACGGCCGGCTTGCCGAACAGTCAATAGCTCAGTTTCTTCGCCGCTGCTCTTACCGGTACGCGAAATTCCCTTCGGCGTCGAGCATTACGTGGATCGGCTCCAGCTTCTGCCGGTCTGCCATGCGGCTCAGGATGTGGCGGGATATCGAAGGCAGCAGCGTGTTCGTCAGAATGTTGTCCACGTTGCGCGCGCCGCTTTCCACTTCGGTGCATCGCTTGGCCACTTCGTCCACTACGGCCTCATCGTGGGTCATCACCACTTTGTGGCTTTCCAGCAGCCGCCGCTGAATCTTGCCCAGCTTAAGCCGTACGATCTGCTTCAACACTTCATCGCGCACCGGGTAAAACGGAATGATCACCAGGCGGCCGAGGAACGCGGGCTTGAAAATCTTGTTTAGCTCCGGCTTCATCGCCTTCACGAGTCCTTCGGGCGAGGGCGCGGACTCCGGATCGGCTACCAGCTTCATGAGCGTGTCGGTGGCCGCGTTCGAAGTCAAAATGATAATGGTGTTCTTGAAGTCGATCAGGCGGCCTTCGCCGTCTTCCATCATGCCTTTGTCGAACACTTGGAAGAAGAGCTCCAGCACGTCCGGATGGGCCTTTTCTACCTCGTCCAGCAGCACCACCGAGTAGGGGCGCCGTCGCACCGCCTCCGTCAACACGCCGCCTTCTCCGTAGCCGACATATCCGGGAGGCGAGCCTTTCAGCGACGAAACGGTGTGCGCTTCCTGGAACTCCGACATATTGATGGTGGTCATGTTGCGTTCGCCGCCGTAGAGCAGGTCGGCCAGCGCGAGAGCCGTTTCGGTTTTGCCAACGCCGCTCGGCCCTACGAGCAGGAAAACGCCGATCGGTTTGTTGGGATCCTCCAAGCCCGCCTTGGAAGTTCGGATTCGTTCGCTGATCATCGCGAGCGCATGGTCTTGTCCAACGACGCGCTTGCCCAGAGTCGCTTCGAGCGAAAGTGCAGCCTCCACCTCGTCCTTGAGCATCTTGCCCACCGGAATTCCGGTCCACCCGGAGATCACGTCGCCCACGATGTGGCCGTCCACGCAAACGCGGATCAGCGGCGCTTCCCCTTGCAGCGCTTCCAGCTCGTTATTGAGCGTCGCCAATTGAGCGCGCAGGTCTCCGTTTTCGGAGACGGCTGTAGCGGTAGCAGTTCCGGAACCCGCGGCAACCGCGTGCGCCGTGCTTTCGAGCTTGCCGCGAACCTCGCGGATGCGGCCCACCAGGTCGCTTTCCTTTTCCCAACGAGCTTGCAGTTCCTTCGCCATGGCTTCGGTGCGCGCTTTTCGAGCCTTCACCTCTGCCATCGTTTGGCTGTGGTCGGCGCCGAGCGCCGATTCACGCTCCATGATGCGAATATGCGTCTCACACGCGTCGATCTCGCGCGTGGCGTCTTCGAGCGCCGGCGGCGTGGCGTTCTGCGCAACCGAAAGCCGAGCGCAGGCCGTGTCGAGCACGCTCACGGCCTTGTCGGGAAGCTGACGATCGGGCAGATAGCGAGCCGATAGCTTTACGGCCGCAGCCAAACCTTCATCCAGGATGCGGACGTTATGGTGTTTCTCGAGCGCCGGCACCACGCCGCGCAACATCAACTGGCATTGCGGCTCGGTTGGCTCTTCCACCTTGACCACCTGGAAGCGCCGCGCCAGGGCGGCATCTTTTTCGAAGTACTTCTTGTATTCCGACCATGTGGTGGCCGCGATGGTGCGCAATTCGCCGCGCGCCAGAGCCGGCTTCAGCAAGTTGGCCGCGTCGTTCTGTCCAGCCTGGCCGCCCGCGCCAATCATGGTATGCGCCTCATCAATGAACAGAATGATCGGAGTCGGGGAGGATTTCACCTCTTCGATCAGCCCCTTCAAGCGGTTCTCGAATTCACCCTTGACTCCGGCGCCGGCTTGCAGCAAGGCCAGGTCGAGCGTTCGGACAATGACGTTGCGCAATACGGGTGGCACGTCGCCGGCGGCCACACGCAAGGCGAAGCCTTCGACCACGGCGGTCTTGCCTACGCCGGCTTCGCCCGTCAGAATCGGATTGTTCTGGCGGCGGCGAGTCAAAATGTCAATGATCTGCCGGATTTCGGAATCTCTGGCCAACACGGGATCGATCTTGCCTTTCTTCGCGCTCTCGGTGAGGTTGATCGTGTACTGATCGAGGTTTGGAGTCTTGCCGCCAACCTTTGGAATTCCGGCCGCCGCGGCTCCCGCCCCCGTAGCTATTTCCGAATCCTCGGGCGAGGCGGCCATGATGGCGGACAGCTGTTTCCGCAATGGCTCCGCTTCAATCTTGTTCAGTTCATTGCTCATGCCCGGAAGCATGCGCGAGAGCTCGTCGTCGGTAAACAGCACCAAAATGGTAAACGCCGAGCGGACTTCTTCCGCGTTGTATTCGAGCGATCCCACCGACCAGGCTTCCGTCAGCATCCGGTAGAGCGAGCGGCTGAAGGCGGGGGTGCGCGCGTTGCCGCTTTTGAGCTTGTCCAGACTTCGATTCAGCTCGGCGATGATCCGTTTCTTGTCGACGTCAAACTGCTTTAGGATGCCCGTGAAATCGGACTCGGGGGCATCCAGTAATTTCAATAAATAATGTTCGATCTCCACGTCATAATGGGTGCGCGCGAGGCACAGACCGGCCGCGGCTTCGAGCGCGGAGCGCGTGGTGTTATCCAACTTGGAAACGATCGACTTCAGACTGAGGGCCATGAGGATCTCCTATAAGTACACTTCTCGGAGCGATTATTATCTCACGCAAAAGGGACGGCTTACTGCGTCAATTTGAAGTCGCCCAGCGCGATCTCGTCCTTGCCCGGAACATTGAACCCGAACTTGCCGCGAGCCAGGGTTTCGGTGCTCTCCCAGTTGTCGATCACTTGCCACTGCTGGTCGCGCGCGATCGAGTGCGTGATCGCCTTTGGGGTAATCGTGATGCTGATGCCGATATACTTCTTCCGGTCAGACGCGTGGGGAACCTTGGCCAGTTCGGTGCGCTTGCCGTTCACCACTTCGGACCGGATGAAGTTCTTGTCATCCACCTGGAAGAGGTAATAGTTCTTGGGATCGCGGTAGCCGATCACCCACTCCAGGCGTTTCCCTTTTAGCGAGAGAAGACTGAACTGAATTTTTCCCTGCGTGATGTCCATTGGCGTCAAGACGAAATCGCCGCCGCGGTGCACCAGCACGCCGCCTTCCAGGGTCCACCCCGGCGTCTTCTGCCAGTCGGTCAGACTGAAGGTCCCGCCTTGGCCTCCGGCCGCCCCTGCCGAGCCCTCAGCCGGTTTGAACGTCAGGCTGGCGGAAACCGTGCGCCGCGCGGTCACGCGCACGCTTGCGGTCGCATCCTGATACCGTGGCGCGGAGCCGGTGATGGTGTACGATCCCTCCGGTAGCGTTAATGAAGTTCCCGCAACCTCGCGGTCCTGAGCTTCGCCATCCCGGCGCACGCGCAGTTTCGCGGCGACGCCGGCGGGGCTGATCTCAATATTCACCGTGCCCGTGAGGCCTTCCAAAGCCGCTTCCACTTCGAGCGTTTTGCCCGACGCCAAGAGCTCATCGGAGGTCAGAGGCTTGAAATCGTCATGACGAACCGAAATCGAATGCTTGCCAGGGTCCAGATTCGCGACAGTGAACGAGCCGTCCGCGCCCGTCTTTCCGACTCGCGTGCCATCCACCAGCACATCGCTGCCGGGGGGCGCGTGGCGAATCGAGAGGATCGCCTTTGCCGGAAGCAGCTTGAAGTCCGCCGTGGTTTCCTCTCCCGTCTTCATGTCCACGGTCTGCTCCACCGGCGCGAACCCGTCCTTCTGCACGCGCACCGTGTATTGCTTCGGGCTGAGGTAGATCAACAGCCGCCCGTGCGTCGTTTTGCGTTTATATTTCTCGCCGTTGATGTAGACCTCAGCATCGTCCTCGTTAGCGGCGACACGCAACTCGCCTACGTTCCGGTTGGTGCGCAGCGAAGCATAGACGGCCGCTGACGGCTGCGCGTCGAAAGTGATTCTGTCCTGCTGGCCGGCCGGGCCGGCGAGGCGCAGTTCGTGCGTCCCCGTCGAGAGGTCTTTGAAATCGAGGCCGTTGGCATCCAGCGTCCCCGCCTCTTTGCCATCCAGCGAAACCCGAAATCCCTGCATGTTTCCGTAAACGTGCGCTTCGCCGCCATACTGCGCGACCACGAATCCCCGCAAGCCGGTCGCGTCGATAGGGCCATTGATCTTCGGCAGCGCGCCCGGCGTCAGTTCCAGAGTGAAGTTGGCTTTGGCGCTCCCACTTTGTATGGCCAGCTGGTGCGTACCGGTTTTGATGCCGGCAACCTCCACGCCGCTATCCTGGATCTGGCCGGCCGGCTGTCCGTCGAGCTGCACGGTGCCCTCCGTAAGATCGGTCGAGATGGTCACGCGCGGAGGCGATGGTTGTAGCGCCAGATTGATGTCCGCAGGCGTGCCCGAAACCACATTGAATGTCGTGCTCAAAGGCTCGTAACCAGGCAGCGAGGCTTCCGCTTGATAAGAACCCGGCGGCAGATTCACGTCGCAATTGGCTGCGCCGCCGCATTCAATGCCGTTCAACTTGATTACTGCTCCGGAAGGCGTGGAGTGCACGCTTACGTGCATGCGGCCCTGTATGGCCGGTGTCACTGCCGCCTTTCGGCTGGGGCGCATCACGGCCACGGCGATGATCACGATGATCAAAACGGCTGCGGCCGCCAGACCGCCCTGCACCATGCGGTTTTGCAGAATCGGTGAGGAAGGCCGCGGAACGGAAGGGGGCGTCTGCGGTTGCTGCGGCGCAACCGGAGGCGGAGGCGCTGCCGATGCCGGTGGCGGCGTTGCCGTGATGGGCGGCGCTGCCGCCGGGGTCGCAATCGAATCGTCCATCAGCCGGGTTTCGTCGAAATCGTGCGAGCTTCCGGAGGCCGCTGCTGTCGGCGTGGCTGCGGCCGGGGGCGGCGTCGCCGAGGAAAGCACCACCGTCTCCGTGAGATCGGGCGTCGAATCCGGCGCGACCGGCGGGGCCGGATGGCTACCATGCGAAATGGGTTGCCCGACTGCCGATGTCCCTGCTGCGCTGTGCGCAGTCTTACCCGATAACCGCTGCTCTTCCGCCTGCGCGCGTTGCAGCGTAGCGTGCAACTGCTGCAGCCGCGATTCGTTGGGGTACGTCGTGATTGCCTGGCTGGCAATCGTCAGAGCCCCCTGAATATCGCCTTCCGTTTGCAGCCGGCGGGCATTGGTGAGGCATCCCGAAACGAAATCCTCGCGTTTGCGGTCGTTGATGCGGCTCATCAGGCTCTGCGCCGGCGCGTGATTGGGCTCGACGGCGAGCACTTCATGCAAAGTCGCGTCGGCCGCCACCCAATCGTTATCCACCGTGCGGCGCGCTTGATCCAGCAGCGAATTGACGAATACCGTGCGGATTACCGTGCTGCGCGGGTCCAGAGCGTTCGCCTGGCGCAACGCTTCGAGGCTTTCATCCTGTGCGCCCCGCTCCCTGGCTTCATGTGCTTTTTCCAAAAACTCCAGCGCTTGGCGGCCGCGGTCGCGGTTCTTCTGAACCAGTTTTTCCAGCTCCAGCAGCTCGGGATCGCCCGCAAACTCCGCCAGCGCGCTTTCCACGGTTTGTCCCGCGCGGTCGTAATCGCCGCGCTCCAGGTGCTTGTCGGTCTGCTCTACCCAGCGCGCTTTGGCGTTCTCGTGCGCCTGCTGATCGCGCCGTTTGCCCAGCCGTTGAATCTCGAACGCCAGGCCCGGATGTTTCTCGTGGATCGACTTGAGGATCTGCCACTGGTCGAGCGCTTCGTTAAACTGGCCCCGCTCCTCAAAGAAGCCGGCCTTCGCCACGATGGAATTCACCAGGTCGCGCTTGTCGCGCACCAGCCGCAGCGCGCGGTCGAAATGCGGCTCGCCCGGGTAGGCTTTCAAAGCATCTTGCAGGATGGCCACGCGCCGGTCGAGGTCGGGTTCCTCTTCCGCCCGCCGGTCGGTTCCGGCGATCACCGAAGAGAGCTTCTGCCGCTGGCGCTCTTCGATATCGAACTTGAGCGACTGAAACAGAGCGTGGTTGGGATACTTGATCAGATACTGTTTGCAAATCGCGAGAGCCGCTTCGAAGTTCTCATCCGCCAAGTTGCCGCGGGCTTCATCGTAGGCATTCTTGATCGCGTTGTGCTCGGAGTGTACCTGGTTATAAAAGTTGTGATACGTGCCACTGCGGCCAGTATCCGCTTCGGGGGAATCTTTTTCGAGCGCAACGAGGTTCTCGAGCTTGCTCATGGCGGAAGTGACTTCGCCTTTTTCCCAGGCCTGCACCGCCGCCTGGTAGAGGCGCGATTTCTCCTCGCGCGTGTGCGAGACTTCTTGCTCGCGGCGCGCCAACTCCGCAATGAGACCCAATGCGTCTGTTTCGTTGGGCTTCACTTGCAAAACGTTGTCGAGAGCTTCGCGAGCCTGCCGGAATGCCTGGTTGTCGATATGCTGCCGCGCCAGCGTAATCCACTCGGAAATTTTTCGTTCGCGCCGCTCTTTCTCCACCTGGTTTTTCAGAGCAAGCGCGCTCGAATCGCCGGGATCGAGTTCCAGCGCTTCCTGGATCTTGCGCAATGCCAGCGGGTATTCACCGGCTTCAAAAAAGCGCCGCGCGCTCTCCAGCATCTGCCGGATGCGCGTCTGCCGCATGGCCTGGTCCACCTGCCCGCGCAGCAGGTGGATCTCCTGGTCCATGTGGCCTTCGGCTTCTAGTTCCGACAGCACGTCGCTGGCGAACGCGTATTCGCCCTCGGCGAAACCCTTCGCAGCCCGCTCCAGCCGCGGCTTGATCTTCGCGCTATCGAAATACTCCAGCGGCTCGCCACGAAGCGCCTTCTGCAACGCCTCGCCGTACTCCCGCATATTCGGGAAGCGGTGCCACGGCTGCTTCGCCATGGCTTTGTGCACCACCTGGCTGACGGCGTAGCTCACCTCGTGATTGATTTCCGAGACCGGCGGCGGGCTGTAGGTGCGAATCGCTTCGGCAACCTCGCTCTCCGTAGAGCCCTGAAAAGGCCGGCGGCGCGTGAGCGCTTCGAATGTCACCACGGCTAGCGAGAACAGGTCGGAAACCGGCGTGGGCGGCTTCAACTCCAGTTGCTCGGGCGACATGTAGGAAAGCGTGCCCTTCAGCGTCGTGCGCGATTGCCCCGACATCTCGCGCGCCACACCGAAATCGATGATCTTCACCGAGTTGTCATCCATCACGAAGATGTTGCTCGGCTTCACGTCGCGGTGCACCAGCCCCTGCTCATGCGCAGCGTGCAGGCCGCGACAGGCCTGGTCAATGATATCGATTACCCCGGTTACGCTCAGCCGCGGGCTGCCATCTTTGATCAGTTGTTCCAGCGTGCCGCCCGGCAGTAGCGGCATCACGAAGAATGGCTTTTTGGTCCCGTCTACGTCGAATTCGCCGATGTCGTAGATGCTGATCACATTCGGGTGCACCATCGTGGCCAGCACGCTCCACTCTTTGTAAAAGAGCGCCATGGTGGTGGTGTTGTCGATATCCAGAATAGTTTTGAGCGCTACATCGCGCCGCATCAGGGAGTCATATGCCTTGTAAACGACCCCCATCCCGCCGCGGCCCAAAACCTCTTTCAATTCATAGCGCTCTTGTAGCTGAGTTCGTTTTTCAGACACGGCAGAGTCCCGAATTGATCTATTTTACGCCCTATTGCAAAGGCCTTGAGAGTTTACCAAAGATAGTGCCCTGGAGCGGCCACGCCAAGCCCGTCTAACGCACCTTCGCTCCACAACGGCCATAAAGATACTTGACAACCGGCTGCTTAATTCTTGTTGAGCGCTTCCGGTCTGGGGGCCAAGCCGCTGGTCTACGAAGCAGAATCGACGTTTGGGCTGTAACAAAAACGAAACCTTCCAGCCCTGTTCCCGGTCTATCGCCTTTGCGCGTCCGTTCATCAGGGCCATTTCCACTATGTTTTACGATGACTACAGGACGCGCGGGAAAGATCCGCAAAAAGTAGCAGCAGGCCGCGCCGGCGGAAAAAGCCGAGCCAAGAAACTAACCCCAGCCCAACGAAAAGAGAGCGCCCGCAAAGCCATCGCCGCGCGCTGGCGACGGTATCGCGAACAGAGGGAGCAACGCTCGTAGCCCAGGCCCCAGTTTGCCAGACTGCCGTTTTCCCCGTATCTTGGAGGGCATGGAAGTCCATTTCAACGCCGCGACGGAAAAGAAGCTCAAAGACCCCGCTGCCCAAAGCGACATAGAACGGCGGCCGAACTGGTTGCCGCCGCCCGACCAAAGCCGGCGTGAAAGCATCGACGCCGCGGGACGCCGAAATCCCCGCCTCCTGGCCGCCATCCTGATGGGCAGGCAGTAAGGATCGCCTCCCCAGCTATCATCAAAATATCCGATGATTTCGCTGACCGGCGTCTCCAAGCTTTACAACGGAAAGCGCCAGGTGACCGCTCTCGACCGTATCGACCTCCAGATCGCCCGCGGCGAAATGGTCTCCATCGTGGGGCCATCCGGCTCCGGCAAATCCACCCTGCTCAACCTGATCGGCGGTCTCGACCGGCCCACGTCAGGTGAGATCCGCATCGATGGCCGCAGCGTGAGCCAGCTTTCCGACGACGATCTGACGCGCCTGCGCCGCGAAAAAATCGGGTTCATTTTCCAGTTCTTCAATTTGCTGCCCAGCCTGACGTGCCTGGAGAACGTCGCCCTCCCGCTGCACCTGCAAGGGCTGCCGCGCAAACAGATCGAGAAACGTGCGCGCGAATTGCTGGATATGGTGCAGCTCGGCCACCGCATCGATCACCTGCCGGAAGAACTCTCGGGCGGCGAGCGTCAGCGCGTGGCCATCGCGCGCGCGTTGGCGTTTCATCCGCCGGTGCTGCTGGCCGACGAACCCACCGGCAATCTCGACAGCCACACGGGCGCCGATATTCTGAACCTGATTCGCGGCCTGCACCAGCGCCTGGAATCGACGGTCCTCATCGTCACGCACGATCCGGAAGTCGCGCATAGCTGCCCCCGCACGATCGCCCTGCGGGATGCGCGCATCGAAGGAGACGTGCGCCGGTGATTCTCTTGCGGCTCATCACGTGGCCGTACGTGCGCAAGCACTTGTTGCGATCGATTCTCACCACCGCCGGTATCGTGCTCGGTGTAGCGCTGCTGGTGGGCATGCGCACGGCCGATCAATCCGTCCTGCGCTCGCTCACGTCCACCGTGGATCGAATCGCCGGAAAGGCCCAGCTCGAGGTGTACTCAGGCGACACCGGCTTCCCCGAGGAAGTGCTCGAGCGTGTCGAGCAGGTACCGGAAGTCCGCGCCGCCGCGCCCGTAATCGAAGCCGCCGTCGATACCCGCTTGCCCGGCCAAGGGAAGCTGCTGATCCTGGCGGTCGACATGACCGGTGATCGCAGCCTGCGCGATTACGATTTCGAAAACGCGGATGCCGATGTGATCGACGATCCCCTGGTCTTCCTCGCCCAACCCGACTCGCTCATCGTCACGCGCGACTTTGCCCAGCGCAACGGACTCTCCACCGGCGCGCGCCTGTCTCTCGACACCATGGAGGGCCGGAAGCAATTCACCATCCGCGGAATCCTGAAAGCCGGCGGCATGGCGGCAGCCTTCGGCGGCAATCTCGGGATCATGGATATCTACGCCGCCGAGAAAGTCTTCGGCCGCGGGCGGCGCTTCGACCGCATCGATATCGGCTTGCGCGAGGGCGTATCGCTGGCGCAGGGGGAAGCCGCTCTCGGCCGCGCTCTCGGCCCAGGGCTCACTGTCGAGCCGCCATCCGCGCGCGGCCAACAGTTCGAGCAGTTGCTCGGCATCTATACGCTCGCCGTAAATGTCTCCAGCCTGTTCGCGATCTTCGTAGGGATGTTCATCATCTATAACTCGTTCGCGATCGCGGTCACGCAGCGGCGCGGCGAGATCGGGATTCTGCGCGCGCTCGGAGCCACGCGCGGCCAGATCCGCACGCTCTTCCTGGCGGAGAGCGCCATGGCGGGCATCTTCGGTTCCGCTTTGGGCCTGGTTGTCGGCCTCGCGTTTGCCCGCAGCCTCACCAGCGCCACCGGCCAGATGCTCGAAGCCATGCTCGGCGTGACCGGCAACCCGCAGGAGGTGCTTCTCGATTCCGGCTTTCTCGCGCTCGCCTTCCTGCTGGGTGTGCTCACCAGCATGCTGGCGGCCTTCGTGCCGGCGCGCAATGCCGCCCGTGTAGAACCGGTTCAAGCGCTGCAAAAAGGCAAATACCAGGTGCTCTCCGCGGGTGAGAGCCGCGTTCGCCGCGTAGTCGCCCTGGCCGCCGCCGCCGGAGCTCTGGCGTGCCTCGCGCTGTCCCAGTATCGGCTGCTGTTCTACCTCGGCTATCTGCTCATCCTGCTGGCCGGGTTGTTACTCACGCCATTTCTCTCGCTCGAACTCTCGAAGCTGTTGCGGTTTCCTCTCAAGTGGCTGCGGCCTGTGGAAGGCTCGTTGGCTGCCGATAGTCTGATCCAATCGCCGCGGCGCACCTCGGCCACCGTAGCCGCGCTGATGCTCTCCCTGGGCCTGGTGATCGGCACCGCCGGAGTGGCGCGCGCCAGCCTCGACAGCATCCAGGAGTGGGTGAATAACACTTTGAATCCCGATCTGTTCGTCTCGACTTCCGAGAACGTCGCATCCCGCAATTTCACGCTGCCGGTGAGCCTCGGTAGCGGCATCGAGCAGATTCCCGGCGTCGACGAAGTGCAACCCGTGCGCATGGCACGCCGCCAGTTCCGCGGACAGCCAATCATGCTGGTGGCCTTGGAGCTGGCGCGCGTGGGCCGGCGCATCCACACCATCGCCACCGCCGGCGACCCCGCCGTCATGTATCGCGTCGCC
>DATJAK010000109.1:0-33677 GCA_035516375.1 Bryobacteraceae bacterium | reverse complement strand
CGGATTCACGTCTACAATTAGGGAGTGCCGACCACCAGCGCTATCCTTCCCAAAACCAAGGGCGGTTCGTTTCTCATCGAGGAGCGCACGCCCGATGAGATCTTCACTGCCGAGGATCTGAGCGAACAGCACCACGCCATCGCCCGCACGGTAGATGAATTTTGGGTCAAAGAGGTCGATCCCAATCTTCCGGCGATTCTCGCGCAGGATCACGGCGTCACGCGCAAGGTGCTCGAGAAGGCCGCGGAACTGGGACTCACCGCCATTTCCATTCCTGAGAAGTTCGGCGGCATGGAGCTGGATCTCGCCTCCGAAGTAGTCGCCACTGAGCATCTGGGCCGCGACGGTTCTTACGCCGGCTGGCACTCCGGTCACACCGGCATCGGCACCCTGCCCGTTCTCTTCTTCGGCAGCGAGCAACAAAAGCAGAAATACCTGCCCAAACTGGCCAATCTGCAGATGCTCGCTGCCTATGCGCTCACCGAGCCGCAGGCCGGTTCCGATGCACTGGCCGCCCGCACGCGCGCTGATCTCACTCCCGACGGCACGGCGTACCTGCTCAACGGCCAGAAGATGTGGATCACTGGCGGCGGCGCGGCCGATCTGTTCACGGTCTTCGCCAAGGTCGGCGGCGAGAAGTTCACCGCGTTTCTGGTCGAGCGAGCCTTCGGTGTCAAGAGCGGAGCCGAAGAGCAGAAGATGGGCCTCAAAGGCAGCTCCACCACCGCTCTCTACTTCGATAACGTCCGCGTGCCCGTGGAAAATGTACTCGGCGAGATCGGCCGTGGCCACATCATCGCGCTCAACGTGCTCAACATCGGGCGGCTCAAATTGGGTGCGGCCGCCGTGGGCGGCGCCAAGCTCGTGCTGGCCGCGTCGTTGAAGTACGCCAAGGAGCGCAAGGCGTTTGGCTCGACCATTGCCGGGTTCGGCGCCATTCAGCATAAGCTCGCGGAGATAGCCATTCGCATCTTCGCCGCCGAGTCAATCACGTGGCGGCTGGTGGGCCAGATCGAAGGCCACCTGGAGGGTTTTTCCTGGGACCGGCCCGATGCCTCGCAAACCATGTTGCGGGCCGTGGAAGAGTTCGCGGCCGAATGTTCCATCGTGAAAGTCTTCGCCTCCGAAATGCTAGATTACGTGGTGGACGAGGGCGTGCAGATCCACGGCGGCTACGGCTATCATCACGACTACGCCGTCGAGCGCGCCTATCGCGATGCGCGCATCAACCGCATTTTCGAAGGCACCAATGAGATCAACCGCCTGGTGATAGCCGGCATGCTCCTCAAGCGCGCGGCGCGCGGGCAGCTCGCGCTCATTCCAGCCGTGCAAAAGGTGCTGGCCGAAGTTCTGAGCGGGCCCGCTTCGGCCAATGAGTCCGATGACGATAGCCGGCTCGTAGCCAATGCTAAGAAGATTGCCCTGCTGGCAATTGGCATCGCCTATCAGCGATTCCTGGATGGGCTCGAGAAGCAGCAGGAAGTCGTCATGCACATCGCCGATATTGTCAGCGAAGCGTTCGCCATGGAATCGGTTCTGTTGCGCAGCCGAAAATTGGCTGGGCGCGGCAAGGAGACGATTGGCCCGGAAATCTGCACCGTCTTCTTGCGGGATGCCATGGCCCGCGTGGAAGTCTCCGCGCGCAGCATTCTCGGGGCCTGCTCGGAGGGCGACTCGTTGCGCACCAACATGGCCCTGCTGCGCCGCATGGCTCGCCATGAGCCGGTTGATGGTGTCACGCTGCGCCGTAAGATCGCCGGCCGCCTGCTCGATCGGGAACGATTCATAGTTTGATGGCCATGCAAGCGCTTCACGGTAGGATCGCGCTCGTTACCGGAGCCAGCCGTGGCATCGGCAAAGCCATCGCCGCCGCCTTCGCCCGCGAAGACGCCACGGTTGTCATCTGCTCACGCAAGCAGGACGCCCTCGAAAAAGCTGCTGCCGAAATCAAGGGCACCGTGCTGCCCCTGGCATGCAATGTGGGCCGCCCCGAGGAGATCCAGCGGCTCGTCGCCACCGTGCAGCAGGAATTTGGAAGAATCGACGTTCTTGTCAATAATGCCGGCACCAACATCGCGCAGGAGCCCGCGCTCGAGGTCGACGAAGCCAAGTTCGACAAAATGATCGCCACCAATGTGAAGAGCGCTTTCCTGCTGACGCAAGCCATCGCCCCCGGCATGTGCGAGCGCGGTGGTGGGTCGATCATCAACGTCGCCTCCATTTCCGGGCTGCGGCCGCAGTATCACGGCATGCTCTACAGCATGACGAAGGCGGCCCTCATCATGATGACCAAGTCCTATGCGCTGGAGCTCGGCCCGAAAGGCGTGCGCGTCAACACGATCGCGCCGGGCCTGATTCAAACCACTCTGAGCGAATTCTACTGGAAGGATGAGACCAAGCTCGCGGACATTCTGGAGGGCCAACCCATTCGCCATCTCGGACAGCCGGAGGAAATCGGCGAATTGGCCGTGCTCCTGGCGGGCGATGGCGGGTCGTTCATCACCGGCCAGACCTTTGTGGTGGATGGCGGGCGAACCTTGGTGGGATCGTTGTAGCCGGAGTATACTCTAGGTCTCGTCGAGGAGAACCCATGCAGGTGCCCCTTACCCCCATCCGCTGCTTATACCGCGCGGTCGACCTCTATCCTCAAAAAGTAGGAGTGGTTTCCGGCTCCTGCCGCTATACCTACGCCCAGTTTGGCGAGCGCTGCGAGCGGCTGGCGCAAGGGCTCCTTGCAGTAGGCATTCGCCCCGGCGACCGCGTGGCTTATCTGAGCTTCAACAACAACCAGCTTCTGGAGGGTTACTACGGCGTTCCGCTGATGCGCGGCATGGTGATGCCGCTCAACGTGCGGCTCCAGCCCACCGAGTTAGTGGCAATTCTCAACCACGCCGAAGCGCGCATGCTGGTTTTCGAAAACGATTTCGCGCCTTGCGTCGATTCCCTGCGGAAGGCTTGTCCGGGCATCGGGCGTTTCGTGGCGATCGACGGTCCCACTCCGCAAGCCGACTTTACGTTGGAAGATCTGCTCTCTCATGGCCGCATGGCGCGTCCCGATCCGTTCACATTCGATGAAAACGAGACCGCGGAACTGTTTTATACCAGCGGCAGTACCGGCACGCCCAAAGGAGTCGCGCTCTCGCACCGCACCCTCTTCCTGCATGCTCTGATGGTGAGCACCACCGGCCTCAGTGACGATCACAGCGTCGAGCTGCACACTATCCCGCTGTTTCATGCCAACGGCTGGGGACGGCCGCAGGTCGCCACCATGTTCGGCGCCCGGCAGCTGATGGTGCGCCGCTTCGACCCGGCGCAAGTGCTACGCCTGATTCAGGACGAGCGGGCCACTTCCTGTTCCCTCGTTCCCACCATGGCCAACGCGCTTCTCAACTGCCCCGAGCTCGGCAAATTCGACCTTTCCAGCATGCAGCAGGTTTTCATCGGCGGCGCGGCTTCTTCGGTGGAGATGATCGAGCGGCTCGAGAAGGCCCTCGGCTGCCGAATCACCTGCGGCTACGGTTTGACGGAAACGTCTCCCGTGGCCACCACCGCGCGCCCCAAGAGCACCGTCGAGTATGCGAGCGAGCCGGACCGTTGGCACCGCCAATCCATGGCGGGCTGGCCGATCCCGGGCTGCGAAACCCGCGTGGTCGATCTGCATATGCAGGATGTTCCGCGCGACATGGAATCCATCGGCGAAGTGGTGGTGCGCGGCGACAACGTCATGGACGGATACTTCCGCGAGCCGGAAGCCACCAATGCGGTCATGAGCGGCGGCTGGCTGCACACTGGCGACATGGCCGTCTGGGACAAAGAGAATTACATCCAGATTGTCGATCGCAAGAAGGACATCATCATCAGCGGCGGCGAAAACATCTCCTCCATCGAAGTGGAGAAGGCCATATTCGCCCACCCGGCGGTGCTCGAATGCGCGGTGGTGGCAGCGCCCGATCCCAAGTGGGGAGAAGTGCCGGTGGCGATTGTCGTGTGCAAGCCCGATCAGCAGCTCGCCGGCGACCGGCTCATGGCATTCCTTGCCGAGCGCTTGGGCAAATTCAAGCTCCCGCGGATGATCGAGTTCACCGAAGGACCGCTGCCGAAGACCGGCACCGGCAAGATCCTCAAACGCGAGCTACGCGAAACGTTCTGGCAAGGCAAAGCCCGGCGCGTCCAGGGCTAGCAAGTCGTAGCGTAGTGAAACGGTTTGGCAAGGCGAAGCTCGGCGCGTGCAGGCCTGCAGTCGTAGGGCAGACGATCGCATTTTGTCGTCTGCCGCCTTCTGACGACGGGCTGATTTATCCGGGCGTCAGGCATGGACGGGAGAACCACGAAACCGCCGGGGATCACCGCGTGAGCGGCCAGCATCCCTTCCGCAAGACCCGTTTCGACAGCGGCCCACACAGCCGCGCTCGCATCCCCATAAGGCTTGCGATTCGAGCAGAATGTCCTCGGCGCTTTTGAGACTCCCGCCAGAATTACGCCGTCTACACTCAGCGTGAGCTTAGCCAAATACGTATGATGTCAGGAATCGAATATGTACGACTACTTCAGCGCCCCGCAGTCCGAGCCCAGCCACTTGGCGCTGAATGAAATCTGAATATTCATGCTGTTCGTGCCGTTGCCGGAGCTCACCTGACCACTACCCTTGACGTTCTCGGAATTCAGAGCTTCGACGTGCATGGTTCCGGTGCTCTTGATATTAGTTCTTTCATCGCTGCATTCGAAGCGGATTTCCTGTTTGCTCGAATTGGACGTCATCACGGTACGCTTGCAGGATTGGTTTCCTTCATTGCCGAACGTCATGGCCTTGTCTAAGCTTTCTTTCGTCAGGCACGATTTGTTGGTCCGCGGCTGTGCGCCTTTGGCCTGCCGCGCCTTCATGGCTTCTTCCATGCGGGCCCGTTGGTCGGGCGACAGTTTCGAGAGGACCTCTTCGGGTATCGGCGGCATCCCGCTGGTCTGCGTGGTCACCATAGACTCCCACAGACCCAACTTCACGCCCAGCGGTTTGATGTCATCGGCCGC
This sequence comes from Bryobacteraceae bacterium, assembly GCA_035516375.1. GTDB lineage: Bacteria > Acidobacteriota > Terriglobia > Bryobacterales > Bryobacteraceae > PSRJ01. Next base: position 28,652 of record DATJAK010000109.1, on the reverse strand, counting down.
CCACGATGCCAGCGGCATGAGTAGTGCTGTTGCGAGAAAAATAACGTTGCGCATTTATCCCCCTATCGGATTGGATGGTTTCGTCTTCAAGCATGCCACACCCTCACGCGCCGCGCGAGGCCGATGTATGATGTTCCGGTGGTTCGCCGCCGGGCGTCCCGCTCAAGGGAGGAGTTATGACGATGCGCGCTTTATCGAGGGCCGCTGCTGGAGTTGCCGCCGGATTGCTGGTCCTGCTGGCTCAGCCGACGCCGGCACGTGCCGCCGAAATCAAGGTCATCTGCTCGAACGGGATTAAGGCCGTGGTGGACGATGTGCGCCCGCAATTTGAACACGCCTCCGGTCACACGCTCACGATTCAGTACGGCTCCACGGCCGTGCTTAAGCGCACAATCGATAGTGGTGAACCGTTCGACGCGGTGATCCTGGGCGCAGAGGCAGTGGACGGTCTGGCGAAAGCCGGCAAAGTCTCGAGCGCGACCGTTGCCGAATTGGCGCGTGCCGGTGTCGGAGTCGGCGTGCGCGCGGGTACGCCCAAGCCCGACATCAAAACGGCCGACGGCATGAAGCGGACCTTGTTGGCAGTCAAGTCGGTAACCTATGCGTCGGAAGGCGCGAGCCGCGCGTTCATCGAGAAGATGTACGATCATTTCGGCATCACCAGCGAGATGAAACCCAAGATCATGCTGGCACCTGGCTCCAGCGAGTCGGACGAAATGGTGGCCCAGGGCAAAGCCGACATCGTACTGACATTAGTGAGCGAGATTCTGCCGGCTGCGCCAGGCGTCACACTCGTCGGTCCGCTTCCAGCTGAGGTACAGGGCTACGTGACGTTCCACGCGGGCGTGGGCGCAAACGCCAAGAACCCCGAGGGAGCCAAGGCGCTGATCCAGTTTCTCAAAGGGCCCAAGGCTGCGTCGATCTACAAGGCCAAGGGCATGGAAGCCCGCTAGTCGGGCGCCGGCGCATCCTCCGCGAACGAGATCAACTCGGCTCCTTCATCGACCACGTCGCCGGCCGCGTACCGGACTTCCTCCACACGGCCGTCTGAAGGAGCGGAAATCGTGTATTCCATCTTCATTGCTTCGAGAATGAGCAACGCCTCGCCACGCTTCACCTCGGCTCCCGGCTGCGTTAAGACCTGGACGATCCGTCCGGGCATCGGAGCCGTCAAATGGCCGCCTGTTTCTTCTTCATCCGCGCGCACTGCGGTCCAGTCGAACAGCGTGAAGTGATATGCCAGACCGCCGGAGAATGCCACGATTTCCTGGCCCTTTCGCACCGCCGAGGCGCGCGTATCGACGCCATCGACTCTTGGCCGGTCAGGCGAGCCGGAAATCTCCGGCGTTCCATCCGGCAGCTCGACCTGGAAGCGGCCACTGCCGCGCGGGCGCACCCGCACTGGAATCTTCGACTCGCCTTTCTGGAACACGAGATCCTGATAGCCCTCGCCATTCATGCGCCACGAGGTCAAAGTGTTCCACGGCGACCAGGGATCGGCGGAAGCCGCCGCGCGTTCGGCCGCCTCGTGCTGCTGATCGGAGAGCACACGCAGAACGGCCGCAGCCAGCGCCTCGCGGGGAGCGCGCCGAGAAGCGGGCATCAGTTCACCGGCATGCCGTGCGATAAAGCCGGTATCCAGCTTTCCGGCCGCGTAGGCCGGATGGCCCGCAATCGCTGCTAGCAGGGCAACATTCGTGGTTACGCCGGCGATCTGATATTCCGCCAGCGCGTTTCGCAGCCGCCTCACCGCCGCTTCTCGATCCCGATCCCAGACGATCAGCTTGGCGATCAACGGATCGTAGTCGATAATCACCGCGTCCGACTCGCGCACGCCAGTATCGATGCGCACGTGCTGGTTCCCGGCAGGCGCCTTCAAGTGCCACAGCTTTCCAATGGAAGGGCGAAACTCCCGCGCCGGATCTTCGGCATAGATTCGCGCTTCGATGGCGTGGCCGTTGATGGCAAGTTCCTCCGCACGCCCAGGCAGTGGCTCGCCTGCCGCGACGCGGAGTTGCCACTCAACCAGATCCAGTCCCGTGACGAACTCGGTCACCGGATGCTCCACCTGCAGCCGGGTGTTCATCTCCATGAAGTAGAAGGCGTCGCCCTCCACGATGAACTCCACTGTCCCGGCATTGACGTACCCGATGGCGCGCGCAGCTGCGCAAGCCGCCTCACCCATCGAACGGCGGCGGGCGGGATCCATCCCCGGCGCGGGCGCTTCTTCGATGACCTTCTGGTGACGGCGCTGGATGGAGCAGTCGCGCTCGAACAGGGAGATCACGTGGCCGTGGCTATCAGCGAAGATCTGAATCTCGATGTGCCGCGGTTGCGTAAGGTACTTCTCGATCAATAGCCGATCGTCCCCGAACGACGAGGCTGATTCCCGCTTGGCCGAAGCAATCGCAGCCGCGAGATCGCCGGGGCGCTCGACCGCGCGCATTCCCTTGCCGCCGCCGCCGGCCGAAGCTTTCAGCAAAACCGGATATCCGATGCGTTCCGCCGCTGCTGATAACGTGGCCACGTCTTGCGCTTCGCCGTGATAACCCGGCACCACCGGCACTCCCGAGCTTTCCATCAACTTCTTCGCCGCCGCCTTGAGGCCCATGGCACGGATGGCCGAAGCCGGCGGTCCAATGAATGCAAGCTTCGCCCCAACGCACGCGTCTGCGAAATCGGCGTTCTCGCTCAGGAATCCATAGCCTGGATGAATGGCCTGCGCGCCCGAGCGCCGCGCCGCATCGAGGATACGCCCTATGTGCAGATAGCTCTCTCGCGCCGGCGGCGGTCCGATGGGGTATGCCTCATCAGCCAGTTCCACATGCAAAGCACGCGCATCGGCTTCCGAATAAACCGCCACCGCGCGGATGCCTAGCCGGCGCGCTGTTCGGATGATGCGGCAGGCGATCTCGCCGCGGTTGGCGATCAGGATTTTTTCAAACATCCATCACATCCGGAAGACGCCGAAACGGGTCTTTTCGATGGGCGCATTCAGAGCGGCCGATATTCCAAGCGCCAGCACCATACGCGTATCGGCGGGATCAATCACACCGTCATCCCATAGCCGCGCGCTCGAATAGTACGGGTGACCCTGCGTTTCGTACTGCTGGCGGATGGGCGCCTTGAACTTCTCTTCTTCCTCTTCGTTCCACGTCTTTCCCGCAGCCTCCAGGTTGTCGCGCCGTACGGTGGCGAGCACGCTGGCCGCCTGTTCGCCGCCCATCACTGAAATGCGCGCATTGGGCCACATCCAGAGAAACCGCGGGCTGTAGGCGCGGCCGCACATTCCGTAGTTGCCCGCGCCGAAGCTGCCGCCCACAATCACGGTGAATTTGGGCACGGCAGTATTCGAAACGGCGGTCACCATCTTAGCCCCGTCCTTGGCAATGCCTCCAGCTTCGTACTTGCGCCCCACCATGAAACCGGTGATGTTCTGCAGGAAGATCAGCGGTATCCCGCGCTGCGAACACAGCTCGATGAAATGCGTGGCCTTGAGGGCGCTTTCGGAAAACAGAATGCCGTTGTTGGCTACGATTCCGACCGGATAGCCCCAGATGTGCGCGAAGCCCGCCACCAGCGTCTGCCCGTACAGTTGCTTGAATTCGTCAAATTCGCTGGCGTCCACCAGGCGCGCGATCACCTCACGGACGTCGTACGGCTTGCGGATATCGGCAGGCACCACGCCATAAATCTCCGCGGGATCGTAGCGCGGTTCGCGCGGAGGCGCTAATTCGAGCGCAGGCCGCTTCGCGTAATTGAGCGCGCCGGTAATTCGCCGCGCCATGGCCAGCGCGTGGGTATCGTTGCGCGCGTAGTAATCGGTCACGCCGGAAACGCGCGAGTGTACATCCGCGCCGCCGATTTCCTCAGCCGTGGCGATCTCTCCCGTCGCCGCCTTCACCAGTTGCGGCCCACCGAGAAAAATGGTGCCCTGGTTCCGGACGATGATGGACTGGTCGCACATGGCGGGAATATACGCGCCGCCTGCGGTGCACATCCCCATCACCACGGCAATCTGCGGAATGCCGGCTGCCGACATCTGTGCCTGGTTATAAAAGATGCGGCCGAAATGCTGCGCGTCGGGAAAGAGCTCGTCCTGGTGCGGAAGATTCGCCCCGCCGCTATCCACCAGGTAAATGCACGGCAACCGGTTTTCGAGCGCGATCTCCTGCGCGCGCAGGTGCTTCTTCACCGTGATCGGAAAGTAAGTTCCGCCTTTGACCGTGGCGTCGTTGGCCACGATCATCGATTCCCGCCCGGCCACCCGTCCGATCCCGGTGATGATTCCCGCGGCCGGAATGTGCTCGCCGTACATGCCGTGGGCCGCCAGTTGCGAAAGTTCCAGGAACGGCGATCCGGCGTCGATCAGGGCGCGGACCCGATCGCGCGCCAGAAGCTTGCCGCGGGAAATATGTTTCTCTTGAGCGCTCTTGCTGCCCCCTTCGCGGACGCGGTTCACGTGGGCGCGCAAATCTTCTGCCAGGGCGCGCATGGCCGCGGCGTTGGCGCGGAATGGCTCGGAACGCACGTCGATGCTACTACTTAGCACGGACATAAACGGTCATTCTGTATGGTACCAACCCACCTTCGGTACGCCCCGACATTGACCCCTTTACTTTCATCAGATTACAATGGTTGCCAGGGACGTGTACCTAAGGGGGCTATGAGAAGCGACGCGCCGCTGAAGAGCAGGCATTGTGAGATTTTGTACGCCATTGTCCGCTCCTATATTGAAACTGGTGAACCACTAGGTTCCCGAACGATTTCCCGGAGCCGAACCGCGTCGCTCAGCCCGGCATCCATCCGCAACGTTATGGCCGATCTGGCGGACGAGGGCTACCTGTCCCAGCCGCACACTTCCGCCGGCCGGATTCCCACTGAAAAAGCATTTCGCTTCTACGTCGCCTCGCTGACGGCCAGCCGTCTGGCGAACGCGGAATCGGAGCGCGTGCGGCATGAGTTGGGTGGCCTGTCGACGGTGGAAGAACGCGTCGAACGATCGAGCCACATCCTCATGGAATTGACGCGGAATGTCGGAATCACGGCCGCCATTCCGGCGCTGGCGCAGGAGCTCGACCAGATCGAGCTGGTGCATCTGGGCGATAGCCGGGTGCTGGTGATCCTGGTGACTCGCGACCGCATGGTGCGCAACCGGGTGTTGGTGCTCGATGAGCCGGTACGTCCCGAGGATCTGATCTCGATTCGCAACTACGTCAACCGCAACTTCACCGGCTGGCAACTGGGAGCCGCCCGGCGGGAGCTGCTCCGCCGCATGGCCGAAGAGCGCGCGCAGTATGACGCGGTCGAGCGCAAATTGCAGTTGCTCTATCAAAAAGGGTTGCTCGAAGTGGATACCGATCCCGAAGTGCATATGGAGGGAGCTTCGAATCTGCTCGGTCTGGATCTTCACCTCACCCGGGAGAAGCTGCGGGATTTACTGCATGCGCTGGAGGAGAAGAAGCGGGTGATCGAGCTGCTCGACCAGTTCCTGGAGCAGGGCTCGGGCGAGCTGCAGGTTCATGTGGGTCTGGAGAAGGCCCACCCGGCCATGAAAGACCTGGCGCTGATCGGAATGAACATTCGAATGGTCAGCGGACTTCCGGCGAAAGTCGCGGTACTCGGGCCGATGCGGATGCAATATGAGCGCGTGATGGGGGCCGTTTTGCAGATCAGCCGCGCGCTGGAACGCGCCCAGTTTTAGGCCCCGGCAGCGCGTTCCAAGGTGGCTCAAGTTCTGTTTACAATGGTTATAGAGCCGCTGGTGGGAGCCAGGCGGTTGCCTCTCTGTTAATCTAGAGCCGTGGATACCGATAAACCCGATCAGAATCCATCCAATGTGTCGGACGAGCCGCTGCCGGCGCTGACGCTGGAAGGCCAGTTAGCAGCGGTGAGCGCCGAGCGCGATCAATTCGCCGCCGAAAAGGCCGATTTGCAGGACCGTTTGCTGCGCAGCCGGGCCGAATTCGACAACGCCCGCAGGCGCTTTGAGCGTGAGCGTTCCGATTTCTTGCAATTCGCGGCCATGGACTTGATCCGCGAGATCCTGCCGGTGCTGGACGATTTCGAGCGCGCCCTCAAGGTTGAGACCACTGACCGCGAGTACTCCCGCGGCGTAGAACTGATCTATCAACGGCTCTATGAGACGCTGAAGAAGCAGGGATTGGAACCAATCGAATGCGTGGGGAAGCCGTTCGATCCCAACCTGCACCAAGCCGTAGAGCGGGTCCCCACCGAAGATGCGGAAGACCAAACCATCCTCGGTGAGTTTCAGCGCGGGTATAATTTCAAGGGCAAACTTCTCCGGCCCGCCATGGTTCGCGTGGCCGTCAAGCCTTAAATGCCTTCTGTGAACAAAAAAGACTATTACGAAGTTCTCGGCGTCGGCCGGGAAGCCGGCGAGCAGGAAATCAAGGGCGCGTACCGGAAACTCGCGATGAAGCACCATCCGGACCGCAACCCGGACGACCCGGAGGCCGAAGAAAAATTCAAGGAAGCATCCGAAGCGTATAGCGTACTGAGCGATCCGCAGAAGCGCTCCGCCTACGACCGGTTCGGCCACTCTGGAGTGCAGGGCGCTGGAAGCCCCGCTGGGTTTAATCCCGATGCATTTGCCGACTTCAGCGACATTCTGGGGGATTTTTTCGGTTTCGGCGACCTGTTCGGCAGCGCAGGCGGAGGGCGCCGGCGCACCCGGTCGCAGCGCGGCGAAGACATCCGCTACGACCTGGAATTGAGCTTCGAAGAAGCCGTCAACGGGTTGGCGGCTGAGATCCAGGTACCGCGCTTAGAGCGCTGCGGCCAGTGCCGCGGCTCGGGCTCGGAACCGGGCAGCGGCCCCACCACCTGCCGCACCTGCCACGGGCGCGGTGAAGTTCTCTACCAGCAGAGTTTTCTTTCCATTCGCCGAACGTGCAGCACGTGCGGCGGCACCGGACAAATCATTCGCAATCCCTGCCGGCAATGCCACGGCCATGGTTACGAGCAGGTGCAGCGCCGCCTCAAAGTGAACATCCCGGCTGGCGTGGACGACGGCACGCGTGTCCGGCTGACCGGTGAGGGACAGCCTGGCGCGAGTGGCGGTCCCAGCGGCGATTTGTACGTGTTTCTGAAGGTCAAGGAGCACGCCTTCTTCGAACGCCGCCAGCAGGATCTCCACTGCAACATTCCCCTCAACATCGCGCAAGCCGTGCTGGGCTGCGAGATCGAAGTGCCCACCCTGGAGCAGCCCCACAAGCTGAAGATTCCCGAGGGCACGCAGAACGGCGAACAATTCCGCCTGCGCGGTAAGGGCGTTCCTGCCATTAACGGAGGCGCGCGCGGGGATTTGTACATCCACGTGTTCGTCAAGGTTCCCGGCCGCCTCACGCGCGAGCAGCGCAAGTTGTTTGAGCAGTTGAAGGACACCCTGCCCATAAACAACGCTCCGGCCGAAAAGGGCTTGTTCGAAAAAGTCAAAGATTATTTCATGTAGGTTCTGGCGGCAGCCAAAACTGCTTTCGCCGGCCCGCGGGAATTGCGTACCATCTCAGAGAAGGAGTAGCCCAGTGAACCCACGCCGTATTGCTGTTGCTGTCACGGCCCTGACTGCGCTGGCGACCGCCGGATTCCTGGTGGCGCAGAAGAAAGGTGTGGCTCCGCCGCAGCCGCATCTGTTCCACATCTGGTCCGATTCCAATGGCGACACGCATCTCGAAGAGATCAAACTCGCCAACAATCGCCGTCCCATGATCCAGGGCGTGATGATGAACTTCTCGGGTTTGCCTGCGCCCGCGGGCGCGCCTCTGCTGCACCATACACCTGCCCGCCAGTTTGCGGTGACAGTTTCCGGCAAGATCGATGTCGAAGTCTCCGACGGCACCAAAGCTCACCTGGACGTGGGCGACATGGCGTTCCTCGAAGACACCGCGGGCAAGGGCCACAAGACCATGGAGGAAGGCGCTTCCAGCATTTTTCTGCGCGTTCCGGACGGTTTTGACATCAAGGCTTGGGCGCGCGGCGCAGACTGAGATGAATCAGCACGCTGATCGCGATCACACCGAGCAGGCCCAGGATCTCGATGCGCTCGGCCAGAGCGATCATGATGAGCATACTGGTAATGCCGGCCGCCGTCGCGAGGCCTAGCCAGCGGAATTTCAGAGGACGATCAGCCAGCGACAGGCCCCGGCGTGCCAGCCGCCAAGCCGACGCGCAAGCGAGGATATACACGGCCGCCGCGGCGAGCGTGGAGAGCACTGCGAGTTCGGCGAAGGTTCCGCTAATGGCGAGCCCTCCGGCCAGCGCGGCGTAGCACAGAATCGCCACATGCGGCGCATGGCTGTTGGGGTGCACCCGGCCCAAGACACGCGGCAGCATCCCCTCTCGAGCGAATGCAAACAGCATTCGCGGCGAGCCCAACAGGTCGCTGCTGAGGTATCCGAACATCGACACTGCCGCTCCAATCAACATCAGCAGGCGCAGAGCGGGATGGATGCCAGCCATCGCATCGGCCAGGGGCGCGGCGGAGTGCGGGAGCGAAGTGCCCAGAACTCCCTGCACGATTACCTGGATGGCCACGTACAGCAGCGTGATCGATAACATTGCCGCAGCCAGCGCGCGGGGGATGGTCCGTGACGGGTTGGCGATCTCACCGCTCGCGCTGGTGGAAACCTCCATGCCGGTGAACGCGAAGAGCGCCAGGATGGTGGCGCGCCCCAATCCTGCCGAGGTGGGTTCTAGCGCATTCGAAAAGTTGGAACGGTGCATGGCGCCGGCTCCGGCAAGTAGAAAAATCGCAAGCGGAATCAGTTTGATGACCGTGGTCCCGCTCACCAGCCGTGTGCCGGCTTCGACGCCGCCGATATTGACCAAGGCGACACCGCCGATGACGACGACGATTACGATGGCGTGGGCCGGGGCCATCATTGTTTTCGGCAACACACTCACGGCGACATCGGCCAGCGCTGCCACCACGCTGCCGCAGGCGAGCACGTTACCAAACCAGAGCAAGGTGCCGGCAACGTAACCGGCGCGCAGTCCGAAGGCCGCCTCGATATAACCATACGCGCCCCCGCTGGTAGGGATGCGGCTGCCGCCTTCGGCGAAACAGATAGCTACCGATCCGACGCCAACGGCACAGATCAAGAAAGCGAGGGGCGCATACGCGCCGATGGAGGCAGCCAATGCGGCGGGCACCACGAAAATGCCTGCGCCCACCACGGCATTGAAGAGGCTCGCAGTGAGACCCCAAACCGTGACGGCCCGAACCAATCCTAAATCGCGGCGGCTCTCCTGCACGTTCGCACTACCTTAACACGCCGGTCTCATACTGGACCTACGCGTTGTGGTGATTGCCAGCGTGGGGGCGGGCCTTCCGGCCCGCCGCCGGGCTTCTGCCCGGCGCGCCGCGCGGAAGCGCGGCGGCAGCCCGGAAGGGCTGACCCCACTAGAAACCCCCGTGATATAATCCCGCCCATGAGGAAAACGATTGTCCTGCCAGTATTGCTGGCTCTGGGCCTGGCCGTTTGCGTCGTGGCGCAAACGGATGCGGACTACTCGGGATGGATGAAAGACATCGCCAAATCGAAAGGTGGTGTGAAGAAGGCCATCGAGAGCAAGTCCAATTCGGACGTCGCCGACGGCGCTACTCACATGGCCGGCTTGTTTAAACAGGTCGGCGGCTTCTGGGCAAAGCGCAACGCCAGCGACGCCGTGACCATTGCCAAGAACGCGGAATCGGCATCCAACGATCTGGCCGCGGCCGCCAAGGCGGGTGACGACGCCAAGATCGCGTCTTCGTTCCAGGCAGTCGGCGCTGCGTGTGGGGCTTGCCACATGGCACACCGCGACGGCTCGCCGGGCAACTTCACCATTAAGTAAGACCAGCCAAGTTCAGGGCAGATTCCGATCGAGCCAGCGGAGCATCTCCGTCTGCCGCTCGGAACTGCCCATGCGCACCTCGAGATTCACATAGCGCACGCCGCTGCCGGCGGCCAGGCGCGAGAGAGATCCGTCGTCCGTCTGCTGTATCTTTTGCTGCAGCACCACGTTGTATGGAGACGTCGCGAGCGTTCGAAAATCGGACGGATCGGTGCACAGGAAGAAGGCGTGCGGGTTGGATGGCTCGCGCAGAGAAACGGCGTCGCTGATTGGCTGCTCGTCGGCGACGGAGTATTGTTCCGAATTGTTGTGCAACGCCACCAGGAGGCCTCCCCGCGGAGGAAATAGCGCCTTCACCAGGTGCGGACGGCCGCGGTCGAGCAATGCCAAAGCAGCGTCCAGTTGCTGTGGCATCCACGCCGGATTGAGACTCTTTAAACTGGCCCCGGCGCCCACGCGCGAGAACATACGGTTCGGATCAATTTCGCCGCCTTCGATGGGCACGTTCCGGGTGTGGCTTTGGATGATATAAGCGATGCCATCATGGGTGTCGATGAAGCGCGTCAGCACCGCGCGTGCGGTTTCCTCGTCGCCGTGGATCACCAGGTAGCGCCGTTTCGAATGGCCGTTGCGTAGGATTCGGAAATGGGCTCCATTGAGACTGATGTGCCTGGGGCGAAGAAACGGGATCCATCCGAAGATCAGGAACTGGCGCCGCGACAGGCGTGAGTGGGGCGGGCAGAAGGACCTGTGCACGGGCTTCATGCTCTGCCTGGACGAGTCGCCGCCTGCAAGCGCACGGCCTCTGGGCGCAGGCCGCTCCGGCTGCCCCGCGGGCGTCACAAATGTTCCTCGTCCGCGCGTTTTTTGTGCTTCGGCTTTTTGCGCAGGGCCTTCGGTTCGATCGGCTTGGCCGCGGGGATGGGACCGACACGCTCGCGGGCGATGGCTTTCACTTCGCTTGCGAGCTTAAACGCCTTTTTCTTTTTCCGCGCCAAGCATCCTCCCGAGCGAGGCCGCCAGCATTTGCGGCGTGAAGGGCTTGTGCAGGAAAGCCACACGTCCGGGAGCGATCGCCTCCAAAGCGCTCATGTCTACAGGATAGCCGCTAGCTCCCAGGACTCGCATGGATGGATTGGCGGCGAGCATCCGGCGCGCGAGATCGTCGAGGCTGATTCCGTCCATGGTGGCGTCCATGACGGCGATATCGAAACCATCGGGCTTGGCGAGGATCTCCGCGTTGGCGCTCTCGGTGGTGGCGCAGACCGTCACCGCATATCCAGCACGCGTCAAATAGGTGCTCATCATCTTAAGCAAGGGGGGCTCGTCGTCTACTAGCAGCACGCGGCCCCGAAGCCCGCGGGTTTCCATCGTAAGATCGCGCTATGAGGTTCTACACCGAGTATCTAACGTTCAAGACTCAAAAGCACCGAGAATACGTTAATATCACGCCGCAGGTGGAAAATGCACTCCGCAAAAGCGGCATTCAGGAAGGCATGATCCTGGTGTCGGCGATGCACATCACTGCCGGTGTCTGGATCAACGATGCGGAAGACGGATTGCTGGCCGATATCGACGAATGGCTCGAAAAGCTCGCGCCTTTCCGTGAGAACTACCGCCATCACCGCACCGGCGAAACCAACGGCGATTCGCACCTGAAAAGCCTGCTGGTGCACCACGAAGTGATTGTTCCGGTGACCAAAGGAGCGCTCGATTTCGGCCCCTGGCAGCAGGTGTATTACGCGGAATTCGATGGCCAGCGGGCCAAGCGCGTCATCATCAAAGCAATGGGCGAATAAATCGGGTGAAAGGAACTCCGGCGCCGCGGCATTTCCCATCCGGAGGGATCGCGGGAACTTCGAACTCTTCCTGCCGTCTAAACGCCTATGAAACGCGCCGTAGTTTCGCTGTTGTTGAGTACCGTTTTAGCATTCCCGGCGGAACTCCCCGTCCGGGAAGTGATCTTATACAAGCACGGAGTTGGGTTCTTTGAGCGTGCGGGAAGGCTGTCGGCTGGGGAATCCACCCGGCTCGACTTCGACGCCGCGGAAATGAATGACGTCTTGAAGTCTCTAACCGTTGAGGAGCGCGGCGGCGGCAAAGTCTCGGGCCTGCGTTACGATTCCATGGACCAGTTGGGCCACAAGCTGGCTGGGTTTCCCTTCAAGATCGAAAACGGGCAGGCCCTGAGCAGCATGCTCGATCAGCTCAAGGGCGCTCGCGTTGAGTTAACTTTGGGAAGCGCCACGGTGGCCGGCGCCATCCTGAACGGCCGGGTGATCGGCGGTGGAGACAAACAGCCGGAACGCGAGCAGGTGACGTTAATCCTGGATAGCGGCGAGTTCCGCACAGTCGATCTGAGCTCAGCCGGCGGCATTCGCTTCAGCGATCAGAAGTTGCAGGAGCAATTCAGGGACTACCTGGCAGCGCTGGCCGCGGCCCGTTCGAAGGACCGCCGCAGCGTGTATATCGATTCAACCGATTCGAAAGAACGCGATGTGACGGCCAGCTACATGGTTCCGGCTCCGGTGTGGAAATCGAGCTATCGTCTGATCTTCGGCGCTTCGGGACAGCCCGTGCTGGAAGGTTGGGCGATCGTGGACAACACCACCGGCGATGATTGGAACAACGTGCGTTTGTCGCTGGTTTCCGGAAGGCCGATCTCTTTTATCAGCCAGCTCTACGCGCCGCGCTATGTCGCGCGCCCGGAGGCGGAATTGCCGGATGACCGGGCCGCGTCACCGGTGGTTCATGAAGGTGGGTATGCCGGCGGCACCCTCGGGGGTGTGGTCAATGGCATTCCCGCAGCGATGCCGGCTCCCGCGGCTAAATCGGCAACGCGCATGTTCGCTACGGTACCGGTGTTTCAGGAGAAAGAATCTCTGGATGCGCTACAGGCGGCGCCGAGCACCGTCGCTGCCGATACTGCAGCAGGCGAGCTGGGCGACTTGTTCGAGTATCGAATCTCCACGCCGGTCACGATTCGCAGGAACGAATCCGCCATGTTGCCGTTCCTGCAGCAGCCCATCGAGACGCGGAAGCTGCTGATCTATTCGCAGCGCGGATCGCAGCACCCCACCAATGCCGCCGAGTTGACCAACTCAACCGGGAAGACGCTGGATGGGGGCCCGATCACGGTCTACGACGGAGGCGCATACGGCGGTGAGGCGTTGATGGAAACGCTCAAGGCGGGGGACAAGCGGCTCATCAGCTACGCGGTGGATTTGGGAACCCGCGTGACGGAAGCGTTTGGCAGCAAACAGGCCGTGGTGCGCGAAATCCACGCCAGCCGCGGCATTCTGACCACTAAGCTGGCGGCGGAGGAAACGCGCACGTATACGGCGCGGAACGTGGACCAGAAGGCCAAGACGCTGGTCATCGAACATCCGCTCCGCCCTGGATTTGTTCTGCTCAATCAAAAGCCGTCGGAGAAGACTTCCGGCGCTTACCGATTCGAGGTCAAGCTGGCGGCTGGTGCCACCGAAGAGTTCCCGGTTTCCGAAGAGCGCGTCTACGACCAGACGTACACCGTGAGCAATCTGACGCCGGATGCGCTGCTGGTCTACGTTCGCAACCAGAGTCTCAGCGCTGCCGCTCGCACGCAACTGCAGCGGATCGCCGACCAGAAATCACAGATCGCCGACACACAGCGGGCGGCGCAGGACGTGGAGACCCAGATCCACGATTTGACCTCCGATGAAGACCGCATCCGCCGAAATATTTCGAGCCTCAACAATGTGAGCGGCCAGCAGCAGCAGGTGCAGACCTATGCCCGGCAGCTGGATGCGCACGAGCAGCAGTTCGCGGGGCTGCGGGACCGGCAGGCGGAATTGCAGAAAAAGAAATCGGCGCTCGAGGGGGAACTGGGGAAACTGATGGACGCGCTGTCGTTCTAGGGAGTGACCCGATGATTGCGGCAACCCGGAAGGGCTGGCCCCACATCTTGACTACTCGAACATGCTCTCCAGATTCTCGGGCATCGGCCCTGCCATGTCGATCAGCTTGTCCGAGAGCCCGTCATAGAGCGCGGCGTATGTCTGAAGGGAAGGGTCGGGCGAGCGCTCGAGCGCGGCGGCGAAGGTGCGGCGGATGTGCCGCACCGCCACCAGCAGAAGTTTCAACTCGTCTTGGTTGAATCCGAACGCCTGCGCCATACGCTCAGGGTAGCGCGGCCAAGGCCGGTGGGGCAGTCATTTCTTCTTGAGCTGGAGATTGATGATGGCCTGCTTCCGGTCGTCGAATGAGCTCAGCGTCTTGGTGCCGCTCGAGGCGCCTTGATAGTCGGCCTTGAGCTCGTAATCGATATCGGTACTCAACCCGTTGAAGTAGTAAGTGCCGTTTTCTTTGGTGATGAACGACCGGATTTGCAGAGTCTTGGTATTCTTGAGTTGGACCACTGCGCCATTCACCGCGGAACCATCTTCGGCGGTGACGCTTCCCTGAACCGTTCGCGCCGTGCTCGAATCGTCGCGCTTTTTCTGCGCCGGCAGAGAAGGGATTAAAAGAGACAAACCGACCAGCGCGGCCAGCCACAGCCGCGTCCGTTTCATAGGTGTCCCTCCCTGGAATTTCGACGCGACCGGCGTGTGGGCCGTTGCATTACTTCCAATCCTCGTCGGACTCTTCTTCTTCGTCCTCCAGGAAATCCTCGTCATCCTCTTCTTCTTCTTCAATCTCTTCGGCCGATTCCACTTCCAGAGGCGCGGTCCCGACCACTTTCAGGTCCGCACCGCATTCATCGCAGCTGATCGTGTCGCCTTCGTCTACGTCTTCTTCATCCACATCGATTGCGCCTTCGCACACCGGACAGTTGACCATCGATGAACCTCCCGAAATAATACGATACGACAGTTTGTCCGCCCTGGGACCATGGCTCGGAACCAAGCCGGCCCGGTTCGCTGATCCGCGGGTTAGGCCGGCTAATTAACTAAAGGTGTTGCACCTGCAACCTTAGAATCATTGTACCTGCATCGCTATAATGGGACTATCGATGCACCAGAAACTGAACGAGAGGGTTGTGGATCTGGATCCGCGGGAGACTGCGGAATGGATAGAAGCACTCGATCAGATCATCGATGAATCTGGTCCGGACCGAGCCGCGTATTTGCTCGAACAACTCGCCGAGGCGGCCCACTGGAATGGGGCAACCCCGCCTGTGGCGTTGAATACCGCCTACGTGAATTCGATTCGCGTAGAAGATGAGGCGCCGTATCCGGGCGATCGGGCGATGGAACGGCGGATCAAGAGCCTGATCCGTTGGAATGCCATGGCCATGGTGGTGCGGCAAAATAAATACGACCCCGGCATTGGCGGACACATTTCCACCTATTCGTCCCTCGCCACCCTGCTGGAAGTAGGATTCAACCATTTCTTTCATTCCCATTACGACAATCAGCAGGGCGACCTCGTATACTTCCAGGGCCACGCTTCACCCGGAATTTACGCGCGGGCCTTTCTGGAAGGCCGGCTGAGCGAAGAGCACCTGAAAAATTTCCGTCACGAATTGCGCGAACAACCGGGGTTGCCGTCGTATCCGCATCCCTGGCTCATGCCGGACTTCTGGAAGTTTCCGACCGTCTCCATGGGCATCGGCCCGCTCAACGCGATCTACCAGGCGCGCTTCATGCGGTACATGGAGAACCGCGGCATGATTCCGGCTACGCCGCGTCATGTGTGGGCGTTTCTGGGCGATGGCGAGATGGACGAGCCGGAATCCATGGGCTCGATCACGCTGGCGGCGCGCGAGCGGCTCGACAACCTGATTTTCGTCATCAACTGCAATCTGCAGCGGCTCGACGGCCCGGTTCGCGGCAACGGAAAAGTGATCCAGGAATTCGAAGCGGCCTTCCGCGGCGCGGGCTGGAACGTCATCAAAGTGATCTGGGGCAGCGACTGGGATCCGCTGCTGGCGCACGACACCACGGGCTTGCTTCGCAAACGGATGGGTGAGGTGGTGGATGGCGAATACCAGACCTACGTCACCAAGGATGGCGGGTACATCCGTCAGCATTTCTTCGGCAAGTATCCGGAGCTGTTGGACCTGGTGGCGCACCTGAGCGACGGGGATCTCGTCAAGATGCACCGCGGCGGCCACGATCCGCGCAAGGTGTACAACGCCTATAAAGCCGCGCTCGAGTACAAAGGCGGGCCCACCGTGATCCTGGCCCACACGATTAAGGGCTATGGCCTGGGCGAGGCAGGTGAAGGCCGCAACATCACGCACCAGCAGAAGAAGCTCAATGAGCAGGAGATCGCGCACTTCCGGACGCGATTTGAAATCCCTATTCCGGATGAAGCTGCATTGAATGCTGCGTTCTACCGCCCGCCTGCAGACAGCCCGGAAATGTCGTACTTGCTCGATCGCCGCCGCCTCCTGGGTGGCATCATGCCGCACCGTACAGTGCCGCCCAGCTCGATCCAGGCGCCTCCGGTCGAATATCTCAAGGAATCGCTCGACGGGTCTGGTGGCCGCGAGGTTTCCAGCACCATGGCCTTCGTCCGTATCCTGACCTTGCTGATGAAGCATCCCGAAATCGGCAAGCGCGTGGTGCCGATCGTGCCGGATGAAGCCCGAACCTTCGGTATGGACGCGCTGTTCCGGCAGTTCGGCATCTACGCGAGCCAGGGCCAGCTCTACAAGCCGCACGACGCCGAGATGTTTCTGTACTACAAAGAATCGAAAGACGGCCAGATTCTGGAGGAGGGCATCACCGAGGCAGGTTCGATGTCGTCGTTCACGGCGGCCGGCACGTCGTACGTGAATTACCGCGTGGCGATGATCCCGTTCTTCATTTACTACTCGATGTTCGGCTTCCAGCGCGTGGGCGATTTGGTGTGGGCGTTCGCCGATGCGCGCGGCAAGGGCTTCCTGTGCGGTGGAACCGCGGGGCGCACCACTCTCGCGGGTGAAGGGCTGCAACACCAGGATGGCCACAGCCTGGTTCTGGCCAGCACCATTCCCACCTGCGCCGCTTACGATCCAGCTTACGCGTACGAGATTGCGGTGATTGTGCAGGATGGCATTCGCCGCATGTATCAGGAGCAGGAAGACCTTTTCTACTACCTGACGCTTTACAACGAAAACTACTCCATGCCGGAGATGCCGGCGGGCATCGATACCGAAGGCATTTTGCGGGGCATCTACCGCTATAGCGCCGCGGAACAAGGCAACGCGCAAGTGCAACTGTTCGGCAGCGGGCCGATTCTGAACGAAGCTCTGCGCGCGCAACAGATCCTCAGCGAAAAATATGGAATCGCGTCGGATGTGTGGAGCGTGACTAGTTACACCGAGTTGAGACGGGAAGCGTTACGGGTCGAACGATGGAATCGCCTGCATCCGGACGAACCCGAGCGGCAACCATACATTCTGCAAGCTCTCGCGGGGGCGCAGGGGCCGATCATTGCGGCGACGGATTATATGAAAGTGGTGGCCGACCAGATCGCGCCTTGGTTGCCTGGCCGTATGGAGACCTTGGGGACCGACGGGTTCGGACGCAGCGACAACCGCGAGTACTTGCGGCGTCACTTCGAGATCAATGCCGAGTCGATCGCGGCGGCCGCGCTGTCCCGGCTCGCACGCGACGGCAAGTTCGACAGCAAGAAGGCCCGGGCGGCGATTACCGAGCTGGGCCTGGATCCGGAGAAGCCCGATCCAGCGCGGGTCTAGGGCTAATCGCCCATCCCATGCAGAGCGGGCAACGCGTCGCTGCCGTCGGCATGCTGGTGAGCGGCACCCTTGCCGTTTACAAAATCGCCGCCGGCCTCATCGGCCACTCCACGGCAGTTTTCGCAGACGGGCTCGAATCGGCCGGAGATGTCTTCGCTTCCGGATTCGTGCTGCTGGCATTGACGCTTGCCGCCAAACCAGCCGATGAAGACCATCCCTACGGTCACGGCCGCGCGGAAATCCTCACCGGACTTCTGATCGGGCTGGTACTTACTGCGGTAGGCGCGCTGATTTCCTTTAATGCCTTTTTGCGGCTTGGAGAACCACATCTGGGCCCGGCTCATTTCGTGATCTGGCCGCTGCTGGTTTCGCTCGCCGCTAAATCCGGCTTAGCCGCGTTCAAATTCCGGCATGGAAAGCGAATGCGCAGCGCGGCGCTGGATGCCGACGCCTGGAACGACACGATGGACGCCCTCTCGGCCACGGTTGCGTTGATCGCAGTGTCGCTGGCCCTTTACGACCCCGCTCGCTTTTTGGATGCCGACCGCTACGGCGCTTTCGTCGTTGGCTTGATCGTGATCACCAGCGGCCTGCGGGTGTCCCACAGTACCGCCATGCAGTTGATGGACACGATGCCCGCTGAGCGATTGATGTCCGAGATTCGGGCCGCAGCCGTCCTTGTCCCCGGCGTCGAAGGAGTCGAGAAATGCTTCGCGCGCAAGACGGGACTGCGCTATCACGTGGATTTGCACCTGGAAGTCGACCCCGAGATGACGGTGCGTCAATCGCACGATATTGCCCACAAAGTGCGGCTCAGCATTTTGCAGCGGCTGGATTGGGTGGCCGACGTGCTGGTGCATGTGGAGCCAGCGCCGTAGGAAGGTGTGGCGCGATGAGCCTGCCCAAGCTAACGTTACTTCCGGGAGAGATAAGGAACGAGAGCCATGAAGTCTGACCTGTTCTGGGTTCCGGCCCGTTGGCGGGGGAAGTTAGCAGTTGCGGCGCGGCCTCGCGGAGGAGACTGGCTTGAAGAGGAAGCTAGCGGTTGGCGTCGAAAGTGGCTTGATGTGGTTGTCTCCCTGCTAGAGGCGCAGGAGGCTGCCGAACTCGAGCTGACTCATGAGCGCGAATTCGTGGACTCGGACGGTCTTCGGTTCATCTCATTTCCAATTCCGGATCGTGGCGTACCCGCATCAGTATCGGCTGCGGTGTCGTTGCTGCGAGTAGTAACAGAGGCACTGGAGAACGGCAAGAACGTGGCCATCCATTGCCGGCAAGGTATCGGGCGCTCGGGACTAATCGCGGCGGGGGTATTGGTGATGTCCGGGGTTCCCGTCGATCAAGCTCTGGATATGGTCAGTGCGGCCCGTGGTCAAACGGTTCCAGAGACTCCCGCACAGATTCAGTGGATTCGCTATCTGACGTCGGAACTTCCCGTCGCGACGACCTGACGAGATCGGTGATGAGTTCCTACTCCCCCATCTCCCGCCGGATCGCATCCGCGATCCGTTCCGTGATTGTCTCCACCTGCTCGATCGTCGGCGCTTCGACCATGACCCGCGCCAACGGTTCGGTGCCCGAGAACCGCACCAGCACTCGGCCGGCGCCGGCGAACTCCTGCTCGGCGCGCTCGATCTCGCGCGCCACCGATGGCACTTCGGTCAGCGCTCGCTTCTCTCGTACGCGCACGTTGACCAGTTTTTGCGGATAGACTTCGAAGCCCGCGGTCAGCTCTTCGAGGCTTGCGCCCGCTTGCCGCGCGATGGCGAACAATTGCAGCGCGGTCAGCAGGCCATCGCCAGTAGTGGCGAAATGACGAAAGATCACATGTCCCGATTGCTCGCCGCCCAAAACCGCGCCCAGCCGCTCCATCTCCTCAAGCACATACTTATCGCCTACCGGCGTGCGAACTAGTCGGATGCCTTCGCGGTCCAGCGCTTTCTCCAGACCAAGGTTGGACATCACCGTGGCGACTACTACGCCGCCGTTTAGTTGGCTGCGCGATTTCAAAGCCCGGGAGACCGCCAGCAGGACGGCATCGCCATCCACGATCTTGCCGCTGGCTGAAACGAAAATGGCCCGGTCGGCGTCGCCATCGAATGCCACTCCTGCATCGGCCCCCTGCGCGCAAACCATCCGGCGCAAGGTTTCCACATGGAGCGCGCCGCAATTCAAATTGATGTTGCGACCATCCGGTTCCGCGCAAAGCAGCGTCACGTTGGCGCCGAGGCGGCGGAACAGCTCGGGCGCGAGCCGGTACGATGCGCCGTTGCCGCAATCGATCACCAGGCGCATCCCCTCGAAGTTCGTCGAAACCGTCGAAATCAGGTACTCGAGATATTGGCGATCCAGGCCTTCATCTACTTCGATGCGGCCTGGAGCCGGCGCCAGTGTTCCGGCTTTCAGGCGGAAGATTTCCTGCTCGATGGCGTGCTCTTCAGCATCGGGCAATTTGAAGCCGGAATGTCCAAACACCTTGATGCCGTTATCTTGATAAGGATTGTGCGAAGCCGAAATCATCACGCCGGCGCGAAACGGCCCGGTGCGGGTCAGATACGCTACTCCAGGGGTAGTGATCACACCGGCGTAGCGTACACGCGCCCCACGGCTGCGGACGCCGCCGGCCACCAACTCTGCAATCCATTGGCCGGATTCGCGCGTGTCGGCGCCAATGAGGACCTCCGCGTTGGGTTCCGCCGCGGTGACGTCGTTTCCTAGCGCCACACCGAATGCATGCACGGTCTCCGGATCGAGCGGATATTCCCCGGCCACACCACGAATTCCATCTGTTCCGAATAGCTCTTTGGCCACGATTTCTCCGGGGGTTCTTGGTTTATTTCTTCTTCATAACGCCGGCCACGACCACCTGCGGAGGAGACTCGAACCGCACATAGGAATCCATCACAAAGGCATTCACGCGAACCTGGAAGGTTCCTTCGGTGTTGGAGAGGTCAACGGGGTCTGTGGTGGCAGCGTCCACGCGCGCCACATGGCTGGCCGGCCCAATTACCTCGATGCTGCTCGGCGTGACCGTGTAGCGGGCGAGGACGTAGCCGTCGCTGCCGTCGCCTGAGAACCGCGCACGGATTGGGATGGTGCGTTCCACGCGCTGTTCGAACTCGAAGCGAATTGCGGCCGGGATGGAGCGCACCAGGTGCACCCCGCGGGCCAGCGTGACATTGCCGTCTCCGATTTCGAAGGTCCGTTGGCCGGGGCCGACATTGGACATGTCCAGAACCACCGATGCCGGGTTGCGGCTCTCGCCCGTTCCACGCAGCTCGCCGGCGGGGCCGCGCAATTCCAGGGTGACGGTTTCCGTGGGCGCCGAACTGATTTCCAGATTGTCCGGCACGTTGCGGTAGGCGACCCGCACGGTGGTGAACGTGGAGAGTTCCGGCTCGTTGGCCACCAGCACCCATACGATGAGTGCGATCGCCAGCGCCAGCAGCTTCCAAAAGAAGTTGTGGGTCACCAGCCCGACAGCTCCTTTCATCAGGTTCACGGGTGGTTAACCTTTTCCTGGTTGACTCTTTCCATGCCGTGCGAGTCGCCGTTCAGGCGGGGTTCCGGCTCGTGCGCAGGAGCCGCCGGCTCGGGGCGGGAGGGCCGCTGCAGGCCGAAGTGCTGATTGATGCGATCGACAAGCTCACCCACGGAAATGCCCGCGACCAATTCGCCAAAGGCCGCTATGGAAACCCGGCCCGTCTCTTCGGAAACGACCACGGAAAGACAATCGGTCTCCTCGGTGATTCCGATGGCCGCCCGGTGACGGGTTCCCAGGTTCCGTGAGAGCGTGGGATTCGTAGTGAGCGGGAGGAAGCATGCCGCCGCCGCGATGCGGTCCTTCTGAATGATCGCGGCGCCATCGTGGAGGGGGAGGCCGGGCTGGAAGATCGATAACAGAAGATCACGCGAGATCTGCGCTTCCATGTGCACGCCGCTTTCGACGAACGTGCGCAATCCGATATCGCGTTCCAGCACGATGAGCGCGCCGGTTTTTTGGGCCGCCAGTTCTTCCACCGCCAGCACGATTTCGTGGATTGCCTCAGGCGCTCGGAATCCGCCGGTCACCCAACTCTTACGCCCGATGCGCGCCAATGTGCGGCGAATCTCCGACTGGAACAGAACAATGATCGCCAAGCCGAGGTACGGAACGATGAAGGACAGCAGGGAACGCAAAGCCTCCAGCCCGGCGGCGACTGCCAGTCCGTACAGGGCGACCATCATCATGATGCCGATCAGGATGTGGCCGGCGCGCGTGCCGCGCACCACCATGAACACCTGGTAAACAAGAAACGCCACCAGCAGTATGTCAACGATGGCATTGGCACCGATACCCGGCAGATCGAAAAAATGTGGGATCAGACGCGGCATTACCGACCCAAACCCATCTTAGCGTAGGGTACTGCCTACGGCACGATAATATCCAATGGTTACAATAGATTATGCCTTTTGTCCCCGTGCCGGAAGCGCTCGATGAGATCCGCGACGGGCGCATCGTGGTGGTGGTGGACGATGAAGACCGGGAAAACGAGGGCGACCTTACGATCGCGGCGGAGAAGGTCACGCCTGAAATCATCAATTTCATGGCCACCCACGGGCGCGGCCTGATCTGCCTGGCGCTCACCGCGGAACGGTGCGACGAGTTGCGGCTGCCCCTGATCAGCGCCCAGAACACCTCCAATTTCGGAACGGCATTCTGCGAATCGATCGATGCGCGCGCTGGAGTCACAACCGGGATATCGGCCGCCGACCGGACGCGCACCATTCTGGCAGCCATCGATCCTGCCTGCCGCCCTTACGATTTGGCCCGGCCGGGACACATGTTTCCTTTGCGGGCCCGCGAAGGCGGCGTTTTAGTTCGCGCCGGGCAGACCGAAGCTTCGGTGGATATGGCCCGCCTGGCGGGACTGACACCGGCGGGCGTGATCTGCGAAATCATGAACGAAGACGGCACCATGGCGCGGGTGCCGCATCTCGTGGATTTCTGCGTGCGCCACCAGCTCAAAATGATTTCGGTGGCCGACCTGATCCGCTACCGGATGAAGAACGAAAAGTTCATTCGCCGCGTGGCGGAAGGCTGCTTGGAGACCGAATGGGGAGCCTTCCGGACGGTTGCGTTTACCAGCGACCTCAACCCCGAATATCACGTCGCTCTGGTGCACGGCGAGGTGGAAGGCCAGGAACGAGTGCTGGTGCGCATGCATTCGCGGTGCATGTTTGGAGACGTGTTCGGTTCAGCCGCCTGCGATTGTGGAAGGCTGGTGCGGGAATCCCTGCGCGCTATTGCGCGGGAAGGAATGGGCGTGCTGGTCTACTTGCACGAGAGCGGTCCGGGGTTCCGTTTGGAGCGCGACCCCGCCGGGGTTCCCCGTATGGCCTCCCATGGACGCGAATTCCTGCACTACCAGGGCGCCGATGGGCAGCGCCAGTTGCAGCACGAACACGGTGTAGGGGCGCAAATCCTTTCCGACCTGGGCCTGCATACCATTCGGCTGTTGACCAACCACCCGCGCAAAATTGTTGCACTGGAAGGATTTGGCATCGAGATCGTGGACCAGATCCCGATTCCGCGCGAATCGCACGGCAACGCTACCTAACGCCGGTTTACACGCGTTGCCCTTTGGAAGCTCTCCAAATGGTAGCGGAACAACCGCCGCTAGGCGGGCGTTAATAAAGACAGAAGGATGTCGTCCTCATGAATATGAAGGCTTCCATTGTTGCCGTCGCGCCGCTGGCGCTCATTTTCGCCGGGCCGTTGCTCGCCGTCGATCCGCAGTTACTCAATCTGGTGATGCCCGATGCCAAGATGATGGCCGGCGTCAACGTGGACCAGGCGAAGGCCTCTCCTTTCGGTACCTATGTATTGGTGCAGATCCAATCTCAGAACCAGGACCTGCAAAAGCTCAGCACGCTGACGGGGTTCGATCCCACGCGCGATCTGGATGAGTTGCTGATCGCTTCCAACGGCACACCACCGAAGCCATCGAGCCTGGTACTGGCACGGGGCACGTTCGATGCCGCCAAAATCCAAGCGGCGGCGCTCGGCGGCGGCGCCACCACGCAAACCTACGGCGGCACGACGCTGGTGCTCGATCCCAAGGGGAACAACGGATTTGCCTTTTTGAACGGCACGATTGCCGTGGCCGGCGATATTGCCAGCGTGAAGGCTGCTCTGGATCGGCAGACCGCGCCCTCAACCATCGATCCGGCGCTGCTGGTTCAGGTAAACCAGTTGAGCACGACCGAGGATGCCTGGGGCATTTCCGAAGTGCCGCCGCCGGTAACACCGCCAGCCAATGCTCCGAATGCGCAGCAGATTCCTCTGAATGTGCTTCAAAAAATCACGCAGACGAGCGGCGGCGTGAAGTTCGCCGATCCGATCGTGGCGACGGCAAATGCACAGACGGCTACCGCCAGCGACGCAACCAGCATAGCCGGCGTGCTGCAGTTGCTGGCCAATCTTGGACAGATGCAGGCGCAGCAGAACCCACAGGCGGCCGCAATTCTGAAGTCCCTGGTAGTCACATCGAACGGGAACACGGTGCAGATCTCGCTCAGCATTCCGGAAGCGCAGGCCGAAGCGGCATTCCAGACGAAGCCGAACGCGAATGCGCAGCCAAACTCGCGCCGGCCCGGGCGACGGCTATAACCCTCGAGACACCACTCAGTCGAGTCGTGACCCTGTCGGAGCCGGCGTTACCGAACCGCGACCGGAGGGAGCGGTTGCCGGGCACAGATCCCGGAAATACGGGCATGCCTGGCAGTGCGGGCCTTCATTGAGCGGGAATTCCAGCGTTTCCTGTGCGTGCTGAAAGTCGCGCACGATTTGTTCGGGCGAATCGAGCAGAGAGGGCGCCAGGTCGATTTCAATGGCCGTGTCCGGCCGCAGGAAATGCAGCCAGGCGCGATCGGGCGCGCGCCCGGTGATCCGTTCCACGGCCAGGGCATACAGGCGCAGTTGTATCGCATAGTCCTGCGCGCGCTGGTGCGCTTCGGCGATCGTGACCGCGTCCGTTTTGTAGTCGACGATCACGAGTTCGCCGCCTTCTTCAAACCATAGGTCTACTTGCCCGCGGAGCACCAGTCCTTCCACAGCCATGAGAAAATCGAACTCCCGCTCGAGCCGGGTGGCTTTCGCGGCGCGCCGGCCAAGCGGGCTCTGGCGAAAGACGGCGGCCATGGTGACTGCTTTCGGGTCAGGATTCGGGGCGGCAGCGCCCGCCAGCAGCGCATGAACCTGCGTGCCGAACTCACCGGCAGACAGATTTTCCGCATCTTCGAGTTTTCGCGCGCGCCCTTCCAGACCCAGGTAATGGCTGAGATAATAGCGGCGTGGGCATTTTGCGAACGCCGCCAAAGCCGTTACCGTAGCGTTGGCATCGTGTTGGTCGTGGATCGCCGGCGGTGGCACGAACTCGACTGTTTCCGCCGCCGCCTCGATCCGCGGACGTACCAGCCGTTCGGGGGGATGAGGCGCCACCAACAGCCGAAGATTCCACGGCCGGCCATCGGGCGCTCGTTGGGTCAGGATCTCGTCCCGCGGCCGATCCACATCCAACTGCAGTTGCGCGCACACGGTCTTGGCCCAGTGTTCGAGCTTCTTACCGGATCCTGAGAAGCTCAGCACCAGGTGCTGTTCGGCGCGCGACATGGCCACGTAGAGCAGCCGGTTGCCCTCTTCTTCTTCGCGTGTCTTGCGTTCTTCGCGGATCGCGTGTTGAAACAGGTCGTCCTTGTCCTTGCCGTTCGCAGGATTGCGCCAGCGCGCGCCCAGGCCGAACGTGCGCGAAAACGCAATCACCGGCGGATTGGTCTCCACACCCTTATGCAAGGCAGCCACGAAAACGACAGGAAATTCCAGACCTTTGGCGGAGTGAATGGTCATCACATTCACGGCGTCGGAGGAATCTTCGGGCGGCGCATCCGTCTCCCGCGGATTGGAAGCCCGCACCATAGCCAGTTCTTCGACGAACTCGTCGAGTGACATGTGGGCGGCGGCATGGCGCGCCTGCGCAAGGAATTTCTCGATATTGGCCCAACCGCGAGGAGAATCGCACTGGTAGCCGCAGTCGTCCATTGCGGCACGGAGCAGACGGTCGAAAGTCACGTGCTCGCGACGGGTACGCCAGCCGTGCAGGCGATCGCGGAAGCGAATCAGCTTTTGGTAATCTTCCGGATCGAGATCCCCTTCTGCGTCCAGCCGTGCCAGCGCCACGCCGAGGTTCGTATCGCGCGTTCGCAGGCTGAGCAGAGCCTCGTCGGAGACCTGGACGAGCGGCGAACGAAGAACGGCTGCCAGGCTCAGCTCGTCGCGTGGGTTGGCGATCACGCGCAAAAGATGAAAGAGGTCCTTCACCTCGCGCGCTTCATAGAAACCCTTGCCGCGGTTGACCACGTAGGGAATGCCGGCTTCCTCAAACGCCTTCGCAAACCCGTTCAGGACCTCGGTATTTCGCAACAGCACCGCGACATGGCGAAACGTGAATGGCGATTCCTCGTGCTCCACCAGTTCCACGATGCGCCGCGCCACCCAGCGCGCTTCGTTTTGCAACGCCTCCTCTGCATCGGGAGCGGTGACGCTGATCGCCTCCACGGCAACCGGCCTCTCTTCGGGAAAGACGCGACCGGCCACCAGCGAGTGCTGTTCGATACCGTGAGCGTTCGCGGCCACCGCCTCGATCGCACGAAGGATGTCCGGCCGGCTACGAAAGTTGTCGCGCAGCTCGATGAGCCTGCCGCCTGCTCCCACGCTGTCGCGGTAGTGCTCGAAGACTTCCGGCTCGGCGTGGCGGAATCCGAAGATCGATTGATTGATGTCGCCCACGGCATAGAATCGGCCGGGGCGGCGGATGAGTTCGAGCAGCTTCGCCTGTTGCCCGTTGGTGTCCTGAAGCTCATCCATCAGGATGTGATCGAACTGCTGCTGCAAACGCGCGCAGGTTTCGGGATTCTCATCGAGCAGCCGCACGGCGTACTCTTCCAAGTCGGCAAAATCGAGCGCGCCGGCTGCGCGCTTGCGCTCGCGGTAGGTTCGGTCGAAGCGCCGCAGGATGTCCACAAGCAGCGCGCGCTCCTGCTCATAGAGTTCTGTGATCGTAGTGTAGGGCAGGTCTTCAATCTGTTGCTGCAATTGCTGCACCAAGCGATAGCCGGTGGTACTCCGCTTGCAGCCCGTAAGATTCTTCGAGAAACTCTCGATGGCTTCTAGGGTTTCGAGAGGCCCGCCGGCGCTCACAATTCGTCCGGCTTCCTCTCGGATGACGTTTACCGCAAGCCGCTGCTTTGGGCTCCAACCTGCGAGAGGATCGGCCCGGAGAGCGTGCAGGGTATCTTCGACATCCTGGCGCGAGGTTCCCGTGGGGGGTGGAAGCGCGGCCAAATCGTCCACGGTCATTCCCGCGCCGCGCATCGCGTCATAGGCCGAGAGCAAAGCTTCTTCGAACTCCCAAGACGAAAGCCCGCGAATCAGCGCGCGTACGGGGGCGGGATGCTCTTCGAACAACCCTGCCATCGCGGCGGCGATGGACTCCTGTTGCAGCCGCCAGGATTCCCGTTCATCGGCTACGTAAAACTCCGGATCGACTCCGGCAAAAATGGCATTTTCACGCAGCAGACGCGAACAGAAACCGTGGACTGTGGAAACCCACGCCCGCTCGAGGTTGGTACGCAATTTTGCATCGTCGTGGAACGCCTCCGCCAGCTTCTTGCGCATATTGGCGGCGGCCTTTTCGGTGAAGGTGATGGATAAGATACGCAAGGGATCGGCGCCCGCCGCCACCAGCCGCTGGAAGTATTCCACTAAAACAGTGGTCTTTCCGGATCCTGGCCCGGCGACGATGCAGGCATCGTGGTGACGCTTGGGGACATCGATCGCCCGGCGTTGATCGGCGGTGAAAGGGATCCCGGTCAAGCGCTCTCTCCCACCGCGACGGAAGTCTTGATGGTCTCGATACGGCAGATGTCGCGCGCGTCGCAGTAGTAGCAATTGCCGGTGTCCGCGGGTGACGGCACGATACGGCCTTGGCGGATCTGCTCCACGATTGCCCGCGAGCGGTCGGCGATCGAGTGCCAATCGTCAGGCATCGGATCGCTTTTCAATCGCCCGTCCTGGCTCCAGCCCACGTACTCGATTCCGCCTTTCAAGCCTACGAAAAACATGCCCACCGGCCGAGCCCCGAAGACTCTCTCCGCCGCCAGCACGTACAGTGGCGCCTGCATTCCGCCGCCGCTCTTGCGCTCTTTGACTCGCTGCGCGGCGCTATATTTGTAGTCGATCACGTACGCCGAGCCGTCGCGCGCGGTATCGATCCGATCGATGCGGCCGCAGATCTGGAGCCCGTCTCCAATTGCAAATTCGAATTTCTGCTCAGCCTGCGACGTGAACTCGTGCCGCGGCCACTTTTCGTCGTCGGCGAATCGTTGCAAGTCCTCAAGCATTGCATTATGCAAGCGCTCGGTATGATATCCGCTCGGAATGCGTAGCTCATCCGAATAACGATCGAAGATGCGCTGGAACAGAGGATCGATTTCCTGCGGATGCGCATACCATTCGGCCAGCACTTCATGGACGATGTTTCCCTGCGTCAGGAAATCCAGCCGATCCTCAGGTCTTAACGGTGCTGTTTTCAAGCGCAGAAGGCGCGTGGCGAAGTATTGGAATGGGCATTGCAGAAACACATCCAGACCGGTGGGGGATAGCTGCGCCGTCTTTTCCTTCAGAACCGACAGCAGCGCTGGTGTGCGGATCGCCGGAGCGGGGGGCTTTCCGAACGTTTGGCCAAGCTGCGGGCGAACTACGCGCGCCGCCTCAACGGGCACGACCAAGTCTTCCAGAAACTGCGACGTCAGAAGCGTCTCGCCCCGCGCATCGAACTGCGGATAGGATAACGTGACGAGTACTTTGGCGCGGGCCAGCGCGGAATCAAACAACGCGCGCTCTTCCCGTTCGAACTCGGCCGTGGTCCGGACCCGGATGCCCGCGGCATTCAATGAGACTCGCGCGGAGTCCGGGAAAAACGGATCCTGCGCGCGGAACTGTGGGAACTGGCGTTCCACCATGCCGCAGACGTAGAACACCGGGAGCACCCATTGGCGTGCTTCGTGAGCACTCAACACGTGAACCACG
>DATJAK010000108.1:0-12680 GCA_035516375.1 Bryobacteraceae bacterium | reverse complement strand
CGGTTTGCCTGAGTATCCGTAGCCCGGCATTGACGGGATCACCAGGTGGAACGCATCGGATGCATTTCCGCCGTGTGCGGTGGGATTGGTCAGCGGATCGATGATCTTCATCTGTTCGATGATCGAGCCGGGCCATCCGTGAGTAACGATCAGCGGCAAGGCATTTTCGTGTTTCGAACGGACGTGAATGAAGTGAATGTCCAGTCCATCGATCTCGGTCGTGAACTGCGGCACGGCATTCAGTTTGGCCTCGATCTTGCGCCAGTCATAATCTGTCGCCCAATAGCGCGCCAGCGCCTGAACCGTCGCGAGCTGTACTCCTTGCGACGCATCGGTAACCGTCTCTCGTTCAGGCCACTTCGTCGCGTTGATGCGCCTGCGCAATTCAGTAAGTTCCGCTTCCGGAACGTTCACATGAAACGGACGAATGGCATTCTTGTCAGAGGCCTGCTCGCTGCCTCGTGGTGCAGCACCAGCTTGGGACATAGTGTCGTGCTCCTTTGATGGTGACTTGAGCCTTCTGTCAACCGAAGCGCATGCTTCCTCGGCTCATGCCCCTCAATATACGTCCGATCAGCGCGCCAGCGGGATCACGAGATGGGAGATTTTTCGAGTAACCAGTTTAGTTGGACGAAAGCACACACCGCGGTATTTGAATTGTCACATTGGACTCAATCCAGGCTGCGGTTATGATCTGGGCGGGATGCTGGTCTGAGGGATCGGAAACTCCCGAGATACGGCCTGGGAGATCGCTCTTCGCGATTCGGGTTCCCGACTCAGAGTCTGCGGGCGCTGAGGCGGACAACACGAACGCAGATCCGGGAGCGGCGGATGGCCCGCGGGGACTATGTTGGCCGAGGCGGGGAATTGAGTGGCCGCTGCTGTGGCTAAGACTGGGTTGGACCACAGCAGCGGAGTTCCAGGGATTGCCTAGGGCGGAGTGTAGCAAGAAAAAACTTGCGTTGCCGCCGCCCGCTGACTCGACTCATTGGGTTGCTTCAATCCTAAGGCGGCGGCGGTGTAGTCCGTACGCCTGCTTTCTTTATTGGTGTCTTTCTTTTCTTTTTAGCCACTGTTTTTTTCTTGGTCGCGGGCTTCTTGCGTTTGGTTGCCATATCGTCTCCTCGTGACTTAATGTGAGGTGCTTCCAGGATTGGTTTGGTGTGAAGCCAATAGCTGTATGAATCGAGGATCCCGTTGCAAATTCTCGGCATCTGGCCAGCGGTTGAGATCCGCCAGCATCTGTTCCCCAGCTAGTTTCAGGACATCAAGCGTCCGTTCCCGTCGGTTCAGAGTTTCATAAGTGAGCGCCGTCATCCAACGTGCGTCCACATCTTCCGGTGATGTTTGGAGGGCCTGAGCAGCATCGGACTCGGCCCGGCGCCGATCTCCTAGAGTGGCGCTCAAATATGCCACGAACGCTCGCGTGCGGCCATCGCGAGGGTTCCCGGCCAGTTGCTCCTCGGCGAGAGTGAGTGCCCGGTTATTCGCTTGCAAGGACTCGCGAGGCCGATTTATCCTCCGATAGGCGACGCCCAGGAAATACCAGGGTACAAAATCGCTGGGAGCCAGGTCCGCCGCTCGCGAGAGAGACCCCAGCGCTTCACGCTCTCGGCGCTGATAGAGGTACGCCTGACCAAGCACCTTTTCAGCGTTTTCCGAATCCTTTTGGTGGATCGACAACAACAATTCCCGTTCCGCCTGCGCAAAACGTCCCTGATACTCGTAAATCGTGCCAAGTGAAAAATGTACCTCGGCGGAGCCAGGCGCCAGTCTTGCGGCTTGCTCGTCCTCCCGGGCGGCCGTCGCATAGTCGGAACGCATTTGATAGAAACCTCCGAGTTGGAGATGGTTCACAGAGGACGCTGGATCTAATGCGACGGCCTGTTGGTATGCGGCTAAAGCGTCGTTCGGTTGTTTATTTTCCTCGTACGACCAACCCAGCCGGCGGTATGTGTCGCTATTTCCAGGCTCCAGTTCGATTGCTCGCAGATATTCTGCCGCGGCCTGATCGTACCGGCCGGAATTGTCGAGGACGCGACCATTCATCCGGTGCACCTGGGCGACGTCGGGGTTCCGTACTTCGGCCTCTTCCAATGACTCCACCATTCGATCGAGCCAGATTTTGTCTTGCGTAAAGTAGTACTTCTTCCATTGCGCTTCGGCTAGCTCGGCATAGGCTACGGAAGAGTGCGGATCTGCGGTTGCGGCGCGAGAGAAGAAGGCCAGGGCATCATCTACCTTGTCGTCATTGCGCACGACCTCCATCCCTTTCTGGAAATCGGCGAGCGCTGCAGCGTTCACCGTCGGCGCCGCTACCAGCGGCGGCAGGTGCAGGGTCTCGGTAACGATGCCGGCCAGAGCCACCGGAATGTAGCGAGTTTCGCTGGGCGCGTACTCGGCGTCCCACTGCCTGGCTTCCCCGCCAGTGCTCGCATTGGTCAACTGGACGTAAAGTTTCAGTTTGTCGTTTTCTTTGCGAAGCGTTCCGTGTAAAACGTGGGAGGCCCCCACGGATGCACGCGCCTGATCGACGGTACGCACTTGGTTGCGCTGGGTTTTGATGGGATCGATGAGCCGAAACGCGGTGCGCGCGCTGCCTTTGAGACGCGATATTTGCGCAGCCGTCTCCTGTAGTAAACGATCGGCCAGCGGTGCTGTGTCGCGATCCGTCTCAAGCGGCAGCAGGGCCAGGCGAACGGTTTCCGGCGGCGCTGTGGCGCGTTCGTAGGTGATCACGCCCGTGATTGCCGCTAGCACCACGGCCGCTGCCGCGGCCACAACCCATCGGCGGGAACGTGGTGGCGCCAGAGCCTGTTCGACTTCCTGGGCCGTGTGGAATCGGTGCGCCGGGTCAGCTTCCAGGCAACGCGCGAGAACGCGGTCCCACTTCGGATGGACTGCCGGTGGCCGGGCACTCAGGCGTTCTTCCCAGGTCATCTCGGATGACGAAGCGAACGGTGTATGTCCGGAGGCGAGCTCATACAGAATCACACCGAGCGCGTAGATGTCGGAGGCGACCGTGGCCTTTTCGCCCTTCCACAGCTCGGGAGCCATGTAGTCGGGTGTGCCGCCCATCGCGCCGGAGCGAATGGTCTGCTGTGTGGTTTCGGGCCGGCGCGCCAGGCCAAAATCGGTGATCACGGCGCGGGTTGAGCCATCGGCCGCTTTGGTCAGGATGACGTTGCCGCTCTTGAGATCGCCATGGATCACTTGGTTGCGATGCGCGGCGGCCAGGCCGGCCGAAAGCTGTTGGGCGATGGTGCGCGCTTCGGATTCCGAAAGCCGGCCGCGGCGCAGGCGCTCGGCGAGCGTTTCACCATCCAGGAACTCCATCGTGAGGAAGTCGACTTCGCCGTGATCGGTGGCCGCGGTGTGAATCTCGAAAATCTTGCAGACGTTCGGATGGCTGATCTCGGTGGCGTGGCGCGCTTCGGGGGGCAGGCGTTTGCGAAAACCGGCCTTGGCGCACTTGACGGCGATGCGCCGGTCGAGTTTTTCATCCTGAGCTTCGTAGACGATGCCCATGCCGCCTTGAGCCACTTCGCGCACGATCCGGAAGCGGCCATCGAGCAACTCGCCGGGTTCCAAGCGCAGCTCAAAGGAAGGCGAGGGATAAAGCGGATCGAGCAGGAAACCGTTCATGCGCTCTTCCGCGTCGACGTATTTGCGGACTTCGTCGAACAGCTGCGAGTCGTGCTCACAGGCAGTGCGCAGATAGGCCTCGCGCTCGGCGGGGGCGCGTTCCAGAGCCAGGTCCACCAGGCTCATTACGAGGTCATCGTCCTGCGCTTTGTTCGGCACTCCAGGAATCCGTCTGTTCGAACAGCCACTGCCGCGCGTCGCGCCACATGCGCTGCATCGTGCGCAATTTGACGCCCAGCGCGTCGGCGGCCTCTTCGTCCGTGAGGCCCAGGAAGTATTTCACTTCGACCACGTCGCACCACTCCGGCTTGGTCTCGGAGAGTTTGTCCAGCAGCCGGTCCACCGTGATCGCCAGATCGAGCCTGGCGCTGTCGGCGGGAAGAAAATCCCGGATTCCGTCGATCGCCAGGAACTCGGCGTCGGGCCGGCCGCGGGCGTGGTCGATCAGGTATCTGCGCATCGTCCTGGCAGCGATAGCGAAAAAATGCTGACGATTCCGCCAATCCCGATCTTTGGCGGCTACGAGGCGGAAATAAATCTGATCGACTAGTTCGGTAGGTTGCAGGGTGTGATCCTTGCGCTCACCCCGCATCAGATAGTGAGCCAGGCGCCGCAGATTGGGGAACACCAGGTTGAACAGGTCGTTCTCGGCCTGTCGATCGCCGGCGCGCCACTTCTGCAACAGCTGCGTGATGTCTCCTGTCTGGTTGGTCATATCCGCCATAAGGAGCCGCTACTAGCAGGCTGCTGAAAAAGGGCGACTGGCCTCCGCTCCCTTACGGTCGCGGCTCAGTAACTGCCTGCGAACTCGATGCCGCGTTACCGAGCCGCGCGCGTGAGCAAGCGGTTTTCGGCCTTTTTCAGCAGCCTGCTAGTGGTGTGAATTATATCGCATCGGACGACAAGATTCGCCAGGTTTGTTCTCTAGTGGGATGGCCCGGTGACACGGATAGCCATGTCACGAGGCCAGCCCTTCCGGGCTGCGGGCCGCGCATCCGTGTAGTGCGCCGGGCGAAAGCCCGGCGGCGGGCCAGAAGGCCCGGCCCCACGCGGGGATCTAGATTCTAAGTGCCGGTACTCTTAGAGCGCGGGTTTGTTTGGTTGTAGCGCAATTGACACGCGGCGGAGTTTTTGAACAACGGACGCTTGTCTGTCCGAGCGTTTTGGTTCGTTCGAAAGACCGGCGCCAGTCAGCGCTCAGGAAGGAACACACTATGAAACTCTTTGCTATTGCGGCGGTGCTGATCGCCGCCTTTACGTCTACGGGGATTAAAGCCCAGTCACTCGACGTGCGGGCCAACATACCATTTGCGTTCCGCGTAGGCCAGGTCCAAATGCCCGCGGGAGAGTACGTGATTCATGAGCCCCAGCCCGGGGTGCTTCAATTGCGGGAAGCGGGCGGCCGCCACGCAGTGATGACTACACAGATCGTGGGCAAGCTGCGCACGAATCTGCTCGACACGGGCGAAGTGGAATTCCATCGTTACGGGGGCACCTACTTTCTGGCCGAGGTGTGGCGGGCTGCTTCGGACACGGGGATTGTTCTTGTGAAGTCCCCGCGGGAAACGGAGCTCGCCCGGCAGTTCGGGTTCAGCCAACGGGCGAGGATCGCGCTGGAACGCAAGTAAGGCGCGAGGGTGAGTGCGGCGGGCATTGGGCTTCCCATGCCCGCAGGCGGCGGACGGCAAACGGCGAACCGTCCGCCCCACTGCCGATCCTGTATTTCTATACTGTAAGTGAGCAGTCTATGACAGCTTCGTGGTTACGCCGAGTCCTCGGGCTGTGGCTCTGCTGTATTTTGGCGGGCCCCATTCTCGCCCTCGATCCGAATAAAGGGTTGACTCAGTATTCGCCAACCATCTGGACGCAAGGCCAGGGGCTTCCCCAAGACACAATTCGCACCATCTCACAGACGGCCGATGGGTATCTGTGGCTGGGCACAGATGAAGGGCTGGCACGCTTCGATGGCTACGATTTCACGGTCTTCGATAAGGGGCAGGGGTACTTGCCGTCGAACTCGATCGGAGTCCTGGAAGCCGGCCCTGATGGTTCGCTCTGGATCGGCACTCCCAGCGGGTTAACGCTCTACCGCAACAAGAAGTTCCACACATACACCAGGAAAGACGGCCTGCCGGACGATGCCATCGCTTCGTTATTTGTGGATCACACGGGAAAGCTCTGGGCGGTTTCGGGCCTGGACCTGGCGGAATTTGAAGGCGGGAAGTTTCACGTATTAACGGCCGGCAAGGACCTGCCCATCAGCGGCGTGCGAACGGTGTGTGAAGACCGGCACCACGAGCTGTGGGTGGCGGGGTTCGGCGGCGTGGTGAAGCGGCAGGGCGACCGGTTTGTGACGGTGGTAGATGCGATCACACTGGGTGGGGACATTGTCACCAAGCTGGCGTTCGATGACCACGACAACCTCTGGATCGCCGGCAGCGAAGGCCTGATCGAACGCTCGCCGGCGGGCGAGATTCACCGTTACGGAACGCGGGAGGGGTTGCCCGATCCCTTCGTGCGCGCGATGTGGCTGGATCGGGATGGCAACCTCTGGACTGGCACGAACGCCGGATTGGCGCGTTTGGAAAAAGGCCACTTTGCCAACTTGAACGGCCCCGGTGGGCGGCTGCAGGATCAGGTGCGCAGCCTGTTCGAAGATCGCGAGGGCAATTTGTGGGTGGGCGCCGGCGACGGCCTGGTCCGCCTGCGCGACGATGTCTTCACGGTCTATGGCGCGAGCGAAGGACTGCCCAGCGACCCGGAGACGGTATTCGAGGACCGGCTCGGCCGGCTCTGGATTGGATTCCATGACAGCGGGGTCTTGCAGTTTTCGCCCAATGCCTCGCATTTATTTACGACACGGGATGGGTTGCCCAGCAACGAGGTTTTCTCCGTCCGCGATACGCGCGCCGGCGATCTTCTGGTGGGGACGCGCGAGGGTTTGGCCCGTCTGCATGCCGGGCACTTCACTACGTTTCGTCCGCGGGATCCGCTGCAACGGGAATCGGTGTACGATTCGCTCGAGGACTCGAAAGGCCGATTGTGGCTGGCGCTGCCGCAAGGTCTGAGCATTCTCGATGGCACCCGGCTCGACACGGTCATCCCGAGCGGCACGCTGCTGAACACGGCATTTGTGGCGTTAGCCGAAGGGAGTGATTTTTCTCTTTGGGCGGGAACCTACGGGAAGGGCCTGTGGCGCGTAAACGGCAATGAGAAGCGCCAGTTCACAACGGCCGATGGGCTCTCCAACGACCAGATTCGCGCCATCTATCAGGACCGCGACGGCACTCTGTGGATCGCAACGTTCGGCGGTGGCCTGAACGCGTACCGCAACGGAAAGTTCACCGCCTTCACCGCCAAGGATGGTCTGTTGAGCGACAACATTTCCCAAATTGCCGATGACGGCGAAGCGCTGTGGCTGAGCACGACGCGCGGCATTTGCCGCATTTCCAAGCGGCAATTGCATGATTTTGAGAAGCACCAGCTCCGCGTTCTGGAGCCGCTCAACTACGGGGTGGCGGACGGCTTGCGCAGCGCCCAGTGCGCTCCCGGCTTTCCGCTGCCGGGCGGGGGAAGCCGGAGTTCGGATGGCCGGCTGTGGTTCCCCACCAGCCGCGGTCTGGCGGTGATCAATCCCAACGCTCACCGGCATCCGCCACAGCCCCCCGCATTGCAGCTGGTGGATGTGACGGCCGATGGGCGGCCCCTCGATGTTTCCCACGCGGCGCAACTCGAACCGGGTAATGACCGCATCCAGTTCCGCTACACGGCGATTTATCTCACTGCGCCCGAACGCGTTCTGTATTCGCGCAGATTGGAGGGCCTGGACACCGGTTGGGTGCGGGCGGGGAACCGGAGAGTCAGCGATTACAATAGCCTGCCGCACGGTAAGTACCGGTTCGTCGTGCGCGCGCAGCTGCCGGGCGGGCCGGCGACCGAGAAAGCATACGATTTTGAAGTGCTGCCCAACTTTTACGAAACCGCCTGGTTCCGGCTCCTGGCGATCGCAGCCGTGCTGATGGCCGCATGGGCCATTTATCAGCTTCGTCTGCGGCAGATTCGCTACCGGTTTTCTTTGGTGCTCGAGGAGCGCGCCCGTCTGGCTCGCGAAATTCACGATACGCTGGCGCAGGGCTTTGTGGGCATCTCTTCGCAGCTGGAAGCGGTGGCAATGGCGATGCCCGAAGGCGGTGGCAAAGCCAGGCAGTTCCTGGAGCTGGCGCGCAAGATGGCGCGTCATAGTCTGACGGAGGCGCGGCGCTCGGTGATGGACCTGCGGGCTTCCGTGCTCGAGGGGCGCGACCTGGCGGCGGCACTGAACTCCGGCGCGCAGATGTGGGCGGCGGGTTCGGGTGTGGAGGTGGAGGTGGATATCTCGGGCGAGAGCCGCTCGCTGCCCGAAGAGATGGAGCAGAACCTTCTGCGCATCGCCCAGGAGGGCGTCACCAACGTGCTCAAGCATTCGGGGGCGAGCAAGGTGCGGGTGAAGCTGCATACCGAGGCGCGCAAGATCTATTTGCGAATTGCCGACAACGGCAAGGGCTTCGAACAGCAGGAGGCATTCTCGGCGATGGGAGGCCATTTCGGATTGATCGGTATGCGCGAGAGAGCAGAACAGATGGGCGGCGAACTGCGCCTGGCCAGCCATCCCGGCGAAGGGACACAGCTCGAAGTGACGGTTCCTTTGCGATGAGCGCGCCGATTCGCATTCTGGTGGCCGAGGACCACTTGGTGGCGCGGGTGGGCGTGAGCACCATCGTCAATATGCAACCGGACATGACCGTGGTGGCGGAGGCGGGCAACGGCCAGCAGGCAGTCGAGCAGTATCGCAAGCACCAGCCGGACATTGCCCTGCTGGATATGCGCATGCCGGGCATGTCGGGAGTGGAGGCGGCGGCGGCCATCCGGGCCGAGTTTCCGCAAGCGCGGATGATCGCGCTGACCACCTACGGCGGCGACGAAGATATCCGCCGGGCGCTGGCCGCCGGCGTGCAGGCTTACCTGACCAAGGATGTGCTGCACGACGAGCTGCTGAAGGCCATCCGCGCTGTGCACGCCGGGCAGACTTATCTCTCGGCCAGCGTGGCCGCGGTGGCGGCGCAAATGCCGCGGCCGGACCTGAGCGCCCGTGAAGTGCAAGTGCTCGAGCTGATTGTACGGGGCTTGGCCAACAAGCAGATCGCATACTCTCTCAACATCGCCGAGCATACCGTGAAGAATCACGTGAAGAACATTCTGAGCAAGCTGGGAGTGCAGGACCGGACGCAGGCAGCAACCGCGGCGATCCAGCGTGGAATCGTGCACCTCTCCTAGAGACGCTCATCCAAAATTCTTATTCCTGCCATAGAAATTATTCTCTTCTGTTTGGTGGTAGACACCAGTCATTCTTTGAATGGAATCGAACCACGACTGTTGCGGTTCTTCGGCCCGCGTGAGGCCTGAAATCCAAATTCAGGTGGGCTCATGTGTGACTATTCTTTAGCCGGGATGTCGAATCGGTTGGCGGAGGTGGGAGAGGATCTGGTGGTCCGGCGTTTTTCGACTGGGTGTCTGGGGATGTCAGAACCGCGCCGCCGCTGGTACGAGGCCCTGTTTCCGTCGTTTGCATTAGCCGTGTGTATTCCGCCCGGGGCGCGGTTGCTCTTGCACGGGATTCCCGCGCACCTGCAAACGCAACTCAACGTCTCGGCTGCGGAGGAGGTTACGTTCGTGCAGCGGACCGCGGACGCGTTCACGTACCGGGACGGCGTACGCTTCTCGAACGGAAGAGAAATCCTGCTCCAGCAACTCGCGTGTGGCCAGCAGGCGAGGGTGCTTCGCTTGCATTTGGAAGAAGAGCCGGCCCCCGGCGGCTTCGACTGGCCAGAGGCTTCGGAATACCACGCCAAAAAGGCATTGCTCGGCGGCCCATCCGGATATCCGGGGGGCAATCGAAGTGTGCGAAGAGGACCTTATGTTACACCGGCAAGCCGCCAGTAACGAGAAAACCGGCACGCGACGGGACGCCGTTCGCGCGGCCATCGACGAGGTTGGCATCGTCCCAATCATTCGCGACTCCTCGCCGGAGGACGCCGTGTTCGCGGCGGAATCGCTGCAGGGCGGAGGCATTCCCATCGTCGAGGTAACGATGACGGTGCCGGGAGCGATCAAAGTGCTCCTGGAACTGACAACCGGGGACCGGGAGCTGATTGTAGGCGCGGGATCGGTTCTGGATGTGGAAATGGCACGTGAATGCATGGACGCCGGGGCGATGTTCCTGGCCAGCGCGGGTTTTGACCGTGAGATCGTGGAGTTCGCCGCTCAACACGACTTGGTGGTGGTTCCGGGGGCGATGACACCCACGGAAATCATGGCCGCGTGGAAGGCGCGCCCCGACTTCATCCGCGTGTTTCCGTGTTCCAACGTGGGCGGCGCCAGTTACATCCGGGATCTGCGGAGGCCATTTCCGCACTTGCCATTGATTGCGGCTGGCGGCGTCAACCAGCAGACGGCGGGCGATTTTTTCCAGGCGGGAGCCAGCGCCATCAGCCTGGGCGGCGAATTGCTGCCGCGGGAAGCCATCGACCTGCGCCAGGAAAAACGGATCCTCGAACTGGCGCGCCGTTACCGCATGATCGCAAGACATCACCGGATCGCCAGTGCGGTGAACTAGCGTTCGTGGGGCCGGGCCTTCCGGCCCGCCGCCGGGCTTCTGCCCGGCGCGCCGCGCGGAAGCGCGGCGGCAGCCCGGAAGGGCTGGCCCCACATTAATGTAGAGATAAAGCCAGGGTTGTGGGGCGCGCGTGAAGGAGAACCGACCGGACGCGCGGTGCCCTGGTCGAGCAGTTGTTCCCTCGGCCACCTCGGACGCGCCAACCCGATAAAGCAGCCAGCGTCATCAAACGCCTCCGCGCCCATTCTCAAAACTCTGCGTCTCAGCATCTCTCGGGGTGAATCCGACGGTAACCATTCCGCATATCCTGCGTCAATATTGGAAATGCGTATCTTTCAAACGCTCGCGGCCTTGCTCATGTTTTGCGGCGTTACGATCGCGCAAAGCGATCCACGGCCGCAATTCGAGGTGGCATCCATCAAGCCGGCCGCGCCTGACGCGCACGGCACGTTCATCCGAGGCACACCTGGCGGACGGATCACCCTCACCAACGTGTCTCTGAAGGAGATGATCGTCGTTGCGTGGCGAATTCAGCCATTCCAGGTCTCCGGCGGTCCGCCCTGGCTGGAATCGGCGCATTACGATATTTCTGCGAAGCCGGATCATGCACCGAAGCCAGATGAACTGCCGCTGATGCTGCAATCGCTTATGGAGGACCGGTTTCAGCTCAAGTTTCATCGCGAGACGAAAGAGCTTCCGGTGTATGCGCTTGTATTGGCAAGGAAAGATGGAAAGCTGGGACCGCGGCTGATCGAATCGAAGGAAGGTAGCTGTAGCCAGCCGGATCTCAATAAACCGCCGGCGCCACTGGAACCCGGCAAACCGCCCGCGCTCTTCTGCGGCGGTATGTTTATGAGCCAGCGATCCATGAACGCCAGCAGCATCCCGGTAGCGAACATCATTCCGATGCTCTCGCGCACGCTGGGCCGCACGATCATCGACAAGACCGGCTTGACGGGGAAGTACGACATCAGCATGGAATGGACTCCCGACGAGAGTCTGGCTTTGCAACCACCGCCGGATGCGCCGAAGCTGCCACCAGCCGACCCCGCGGGGCCATCCTTATTCACCGCACTTCAGGAGCAACTGGGTCTCAAGCTGGAATCGCAGAAGGGGCCGGTGGAGGTTTTTATCGTCGACAGCGCGGAAAGGCCGTCGGAGAATTGACGCGCGAGGCGGGAGATTCTTGCTGTGATACTATCTTCCGCATGCGCACAATCGGAATCTCGATAGCTCTAACCATACTCGCCGCGGCTGCAGTGGCCCAACAGCCCGCCCGCTCCACCAAGACCTACACCTCCGCCGACGAGATCAAATCCCTCATCGCCAAAGCCAAGAGCGAACGCAAGGGCGACGCTCCCATCGTTGCGGAACAGATCCTGACGCTGGCGCCTTACAATGCCAACCTCGAGTATCGTGCAGCGGTCGGCCCGGCGGCGGTCCATGAGAAGGAAGCCGAGATGTTCTACGTGATCGATGGCAGCGGGACCCTGATGACTGGCGGGAAGCTGGCGAACGAGAAGCGGACCAATGCGGAAAACCTTACGGGCACCGGCATTGAAAATGGCACCTCGCAAAAGGTTTCCAAGGGCGATTTCGTGATCGTTCCGGAAAACACGCCGCATTGGTTCAGCGCCATCAACGGCACGCTGGTGCTGATGTCGCTACACGTGCCGCGAACCGGCAAGTAGCGCCTGTGCTCTGCTACGTCACGCCCGGAACATCTCGAACGGCTGGAATTGCCCGTTGAGCAGCTGCTGCGTGTCGTGATAGCCGAGCCAGCCATCGATCATGGTCGCGTAGACTCGGCGGAAGTCCGTGGTGTAGACCAGGTTGTCGCCGGCATCCAGTTGGGTTAAGCTCGGCGGTTTTCCATACTGGCCGCCTTTGACGTTGTTGCCCGCCACGAACATTAGGTTGGCAGCGCCGTGATCCGTTCCCAGGTTGACATTCTCCGGAGCGCGCCGCCCGAATTCGGAGAAGATCATCACCACAACATCGTTCGCGCGTTTGATCCGCGTAAGATCCTGCAGGAACGCCGAAACGGCATCGGCAGCGTACGTCAGCAGCCGCTTGTGGGTGTCGTTCTGAAAAACGTGCGTGTCGAACGCGTTGTTGCGGTAGGCGGTGTAGTAGAGCCGCGTGGGCATGCCGGCGTCGATCAGCGCGGCGACTTTCGGAAGGTCGAGGCCGACGATGCCGTAATCCACCGGAGAGCGGTATTTGGCCCAAGCTTCCTGTACCAGCGCGGATGCATCCTTGGCGCTGCGCGCAGTGTCGAGAAGGAAGCGCCGCGACGGGTTGTCTACAGGCTTGCCGTCAGCGGCCGGCTGCAAGGCTTCGCGCTCGTCGTAGAAGACCTCTTGCGTGAACTTCTTGGGGT